>NZ_FOZY01000007.1:0-296926 GCF_900116245.1 Methylobacterium sp. yr668
GGCCGTTGAGGCTGTCACCGACCACGCCGTAGATGCGCTTCACGCCGGCCTGCGCCAGCGCCCGGACGAACAGATCGGCGACCTTCGTGCTCATGGTGTCTCGCTCAGCTGAGGGGGCGGACGGACGGTCCCGGCGCACTTCAGGCGCCGGCCAGCCCGTGGCCGATCATGGTCCTGGGATCGCACACCGCGTCGAAGCGCTCGGCCGGGACGCCCTCGGCCAGGGCGGCCGCGCGCAGCGTCGTGCCCTCGTCGTTGGCGCGGTGGGCGATCTTCGAGGCGAGGTCGTAGCCGATCACCGGCGACAGAGCCGTGACCAGCATCAGCGACTGGTTCACGGTCTCGTCGATCCGCGTCCGGTTGAGTTCGGTGCCCTCGACCGAGTAGGTCCGGAACTTCTCGCAGGCGTCGCCCAGCACGCGGATCGAATGCAGCGTGTTGTTGATGATGATCGGGCGCATCGCGTTGAGCTCGAAGTTGCCCTGCGAGCCCGCGAAGGCGACCGCGTTGTCCTCGCCGATCACCTGGATGCAGACCATCACCAGGGCCTCGCACTGGGTCGGGTTGACCTTGCCGGGCATGATCGAGGAGCCCGGCTCGTTGGCCGGCAGCAGCAGCTCGCCGAGGCCGCAGCGGGGCCCCGAGGCGAGCCAGCGCATGTCGTTGGCGATCTTCATCAGCGCGACCGCGAGCCCGCGCACCGCCGCCATGGCGGCGACCATGGCGTCCAGCGACCCCTGCGCGGCGAACTTGTTGGGCGCCGTGACGAACGGCTTGCCGGTGAGATCGGCGATCTTGGCGGCGATCTCCGCGCTGAACCCTTCCGGGGCGTTGAGGCCGGTGCCGACCGCGGTGCCGCCGGCCGCCAGCTTGTACAGCCCGGCGCGCGACGCCTCGACGAGGGCCAGCGCGTCGCGCATCTGCGCCACGTAGCCCGACCATTCCTGGCCGACGGTGAGCGGCGTCGCGTCCTGCAGGTGGGTCCGGCCGGTCTTGACCACGTCCATCCAGGCCCGCGCCTTGGCGTCGATCGCGTCGGCCAACGCCCGCGCCTTGGGGCGCAGGACCTCGTCGAGTTCGAGCACCGTGGCGACGTGCATCGCGGTCGGGAAGGTGTCGTTCGACGACTGGCCCATGTTGACGTGGTCGTTCGGGTGGACCGGGCTCTTGGAGCCGAGCACACCGCCGAGGAGCTGGATCGCGCGGTTCGACAGCACCTCGTTGACGTTCATGTTGGACTGGGTGCCGGAGCCGGTCTGCCAGACGTAGAGCGGATAGTGCGCGTCGAGCTTGCCCGCGATCGTCTCGTCGGCGGCCTGGACGATGGCCTGCGCGCGCCAGTCCTCCAGGCGGCCGGCGGCGGCGTTGACCAGGGCGGCGGCCTTCTTGACGTAGCCGTAGGCGTGGTAGACCCGCTTGGGCATGCGATCGTCGCCGATCGAGAAGTGCTGGAGCGAGCGCTGCGTCTGCGCGCCCCAGTAGCGGTCCGCCGGCACGTCGATCCCGCCCATCGAGTCCGTCTCGTGCCGCATCCCGGTGGCGGCGATGCCGATCGGAACGTCGCGCAGGATGGGGTGGCCCGGGGCAGACTCGTTCATCGTCATCCTTCTCGGTGTCGGACCGTCTGGCACAGTGCGAGACGGGTTCGGCGAACCGGGTGCGCTTTGACGTAAACGGAGGTATTATTTTCGGTCTTCGGTCGATATGTGCAGGTTTTAATAAAGCTGACTATTAAATCTTCACTTAAACCTAGTATTAAAAACGCCGACAAAACGCATTACAGATCATGAATGCGAATTGCCAGATAACATAGATCGGTGTCAAGCGTTCCGCCGCGCGGAGGCTGCAAAAACATTCCCGCGATTGGTCAATTTATAGCGCTTCTGCTCCCCGGAGCGGCTTTCGAGCCGGACAAGCGCGCGCTGCCGAAATGTCTGACTTGTGCGGCCTCCGTCGTGCCGAGATCGCAGGCCGGGCGATCCCACCGCAGCGGCGCGCCCTCAATCCGCACGGGCGCGTGCAGCCGGAGGGCAGGTCCCCACGCCGTGTCCTCGATCTCCGGGGCGTAATCCGCGTCCCGATATCCGCCGAAGGCGGGCCCCGGCGCGCTGCCGGGATAGTCCGTGAGCAGGCGCGCGGTCCGGGCCAGAGAGAGCCGCGCGGTGACGGCGTGCCCGTCGCGCTGCCGGGCGATCAGGCCTCGCACGGCCGCCGCCGCCATCAGGTAGCCGGTGGCGTGGTCGAGCGCCTGGACGGGCAGCGGCACCGGCCGGTCGGCCTGTTTCCACCGCTGCCCGGCCGCCGCGATGCCGGTCGCCATCTGGACGAGGCTGTCGAAGCCGCGCCGTCCGGCCCAGGGTCCGGTCCAGCCGTAGGCGCAGAGCGCGACGTCGATCAGGTCCGGGTTGAGTGCCCGGCGTCGCGCCGCGCCGTAGCCGAGCCGCTCCAGGGCGTCCGGGCGGTACCCGTGCACGAGGATGTCGGCCTCGGCGAGCAGGGTCTCGAAGTGCCGGCGGTCGTCGACCTGCCGGAGGTCGAGGCGCGTGCAGACCTTGCCCAGGGTGACGTCGGGCGCCAGGGACGGTTCGTCCCAGCCGGGCGGGTCGATCCGCAGGACGTCGGCCCCGAGGCCGGCCAGGACGCGCGTGGCCACCGGCCCGGCCAGGATGCGGGTCAGGTCGAGGACCCGGATCCCCGCGAGGGGACGGGCCGGGTCCGGGCGCCACGGCACCCGGTGCTGGACGGGACGTTCCGCGAGCGCCACGAGGCGCTCGGCCCGGACCGCCCGGCCCTGGTCCAAGCCCTCCCAGTCGTCCGGACCGCGCATCGCCGCCGCGCAGCCGCCGGCGCGCAGGATCGCCCCTTCCAGGTCCTCGGCCGCCGTGCGGGCCACGGCGGCCGCCACCGCCTCCCGCTCGCCCGGACAGTCGAGAACCGCCAGGGCGGCGGCGCGGTGACGGGGCGCGTTGGTGTGCAGCCGGATCCAGCCATCCGCCGCCCGGTAGTCCCCGGCGATCGGGTCCCAGGCGGCCGGCAGCATCCAGCCCTGCGGCCGCACGGAGGTGCCGAACCATGCCGAGGCCAGGTGCCGGTCGACCGCGACGGCGGGCGCGGGGCCGGACAGACCGAGGAGTTCGGAGACGGCGAGGCCGGCGGCGGCGATCGACGCCGTCGCCAGCGCGGTGACCGGGAAGCAGGAGGGCAGGCTCCCGGTGCCGGTCACCGCCAGCCGGTCCCCGGCCTCGGGCGGCAGCGCCAGGGCGGCCAGCGCCTCCGCGAGGATCGGCGCCAGGGCGTCGTGGTCGGCGTGTCGTTCGCACATGGTCGCGGCCCTCGATCGGTTCGCGCAGGCTGCCGGCCATCGACGGATCGATCAATCTTGATACATCTGATCAACATGACGGAATGGCTGGACCGCGCCGAAGCCCTCGACGCCCTCGGGATCCGGGCCCAGACGCTCTACGCCTACGTCAGCCGCGGGCTGATCGAGGCGCGAAGGGCGCCGGGCCGGCGCCACAGCCAGTACCGGGCCGCCGACGTCGCGACGCTCGCCGACCGGCGCGGCCGGAGCCGCGCCAGCGCGGCGATCGCCGCGGGAGCCATGGCCTGGGGCGAGCCGTCGGTCGTCACCGCGATCAGCACCGTCCACCGGGGCAGCCTGATCTACCGCGGCCGCGACGCCGTGGCGTTCGCCCGCGACGCGAGCCTGGAGGCGACCGCCGACCTCCTGTGGGACAGCCCGGAGGCGACGCTGTTCGAGGTTCCGGCCGACGCGGCCGCGACGCCGTTCCTGGCGCTGGCCGGGCTTCTGCAGGAGGCCGAAGCCGCGCTGGGCCGCGGGCACCACCGCCTGTGCCGCGACGCGCGCCGCGCCGTCGCGCATCTCGCCGCGTCCTGCGGCATCCCCGAAGGCCGGGCGCCCCTGCATCAGGGGCTCGCGCGGCTCTGGTCCCTCGACGCCGCGACCGCCGACCGGGTCCGCCAGGCGCTGGTGCTGCTGGCCGACCACGAACTGAACGCCTCGACCTTCGCGACCCGGGTCGCCGCCTCCACCGGCGCGCCGATCGCGGCCTGCCTCATGGCCGGGTTGAGCGCCCTGTCGGGACCGCGCCACGGCGGCGCCGCGGCGGCGGTGCTGCGGCTCGTCGACGAGGCCGCCGCGACGGGCCCGAGGGCGGCCGTGCGCGCCTGCCTGGATCGGAGCGGCGCGCTGCCGGGCTTCGGCCACCCGCTCTACCCGGACGGCGACGCTCGCGCCGCGGCCCTGGGCGCGGTCCTGCCCGCCGACCCCCTGCTGGACGCCGTCCGGGACTGCGCCGAGGCGGCGACGGGGGCGCGGCCGAACATCGACTTCGCGCTGACGGCGCTCGTCCGGACGGCGGGCCTGCCGCGGAGCGCGCCGTTCACGATCTTCCTGCTCGGCCGGAGCCTGGGCTGGGCGGCGCACGCCATGGAGCAGGGCCGCCAGGGGACGCTGATCCGGCCGCGGGCCCGGTACGAGGGGCGGCGCAGCCCGGCGGACCGCCCATAGCGAGAGGGCCGGCCTCGCGGCCGGCCCTCGATCTGTCGCGGCCCCCCGCGGGGCGGGCGCCGGCCTCAGGCGAACATGTCGGGCTGGGTCTCGGCGATGTGGTTGTACAGCGTCTGGAAGTGCAGCCAGCCGATGTAGTCGCTGCCGACGTGCTCGCGGCTGTAGCGGGCGGTCTTCTCCGAGAGGAGCTGCGGCTTGATGCCGGAGGCCTCGACCAGGAGCTGCTGCTGGCAGGCCCGCTCCAGGGCGATGAACCAGAAGGCCGCGTCGTCGATGCTGTGCTGCGAGCAGGTCAGCAGGCCGTGGTTCTGGTGCAGCACGCCGCGGTTGCGGCCGATCTGCTGGGCGACCGACAGGCCGCTCTCCTTCTCCACCGCCACGGCGCCCGCCGAGGCGCCGATCACCGCGTGGCTGTTGTAGAAGGCCGCCGCGTCCTGGCTGATCATCTCCAGCGGTCGGCCGGTGGCGCACCACGCGGTGCCGTAGGTGGTGTGCGCGTGGCACATCGCCATGACCTCCGGGTACTCCTCGTGCACGGCGGCGTGGAGGACGAAGCCCGCGCGGTTGATGGCGTGGCGCCCCTCGACCACCCGGCCCTTGTGGTCGGCCAGGATCAGGTTCGACATCCGCACCTGCGAGAAGTGCACGCACATCGGGTTGGTCCAGTACAGCTCCGGACGCTCCGGGTCGCGGATCGTCAGGTGGCCGGCGAAGCCGTAGTCGAAGCCGTGCATCGCGAAGGCGCGGCAGGCGGCCACGAGGTGCTTCTTGCGGTAGTCCCGCTCCTCGGCGTGGTCGGCGAAGTCCGGGATCTCCGGGAAGATCAGGCCGGCCTGCTCGGGCTGGTAGATCGAGGTCCGCCTGCGGCCGGCATCGTCGTTCGGCAGGTCGAGGGCGACGGCCGCCTCGTGGGCGTGATCGTCGAGCATGGCATCTCCTTTCGTCGGGGTACGGACCGGCCCGCCGATCGCGTCGTGGCCGGCACTATCCTGCCGGATCCGCGCGTTGACAAACGACGATTTTTCACGCTTTCCATGAATTCAATTCACGGATTGCGCATGCGCCGGATCCCGAGCTTCTCCGCCCTGCGGGCCTTCGAGGCGGCCGCGCGCCTGGGCAGCTTCGCCCGCGCCAGCGCGGAGCTGCACCTCACGCCCTCGGCGGTGAGCCACCAGATCCGGGCGCTGGAGCGCTGGTTCGGGCGCGCCCTGTTCCGGAGGGCAAACCGCCAGGCGCTCCTCACCGCCGACGGCCAGCGCCTGCTGGCCGGGCTCTCGAGCGCCTTCGACGCGATCGAGGCGGTCTGCGCCGACCTCAGCCCGCCGTCGCCCGCGTCGCTGGCCGTGCACTGCACGCCGAGCTTCGCGGCGAAGTGGCTCGGGCCGCGGCTCCCCGCCTTCGTGGAGGCGCATCCCGGCATCGCCATCCGCCTCTCCACCAGCGCCGACCCGGTGGATCTCGGGCGGCACGAGGAGATCGACATCCTGATCGCCTACGGCCGGCCGCCGCACGGGCCCGGCCTGACCGTCGAGTCCCTCGGCCCGGAGGAGATCGCCGCCCTCTGCGCGCCGGAGGTCGCCCGGGCCGCGCAGCCGGACGCGGCCGGATCGATCGGGCCCTTCACCCGGCTCGACTCGTCCTTCAGCCCCGTCCGCTGGCCGGACTGGTTCGCCCATAACGGCCTACCCTTGCCGACCGGGGCAGCCGGCGCGGCTTTCGACCGGGGCTCGCTGGTGATCTCGGCGGCCGTTCAGGGGCTCGGCGTGGCGCTGGAGACCCTGCGGTTCGCCCGGGACGAGCTCGCCGCCGGGCAGCTGGTGCGCCTCGGCGGCGATCGGGTCGCGAGCCTGACCCGCGACCTCCACTTCATCTGCTACCGCGAGCGCGACGGGGCCCTGGAGAAGATCCGGGCCTTCCGGCACTGGCTCCTCGACGTGGAGGCGCAGAGCCGGGCCGAGGCGGCCTGAGGCGGCCCGAGGCGGCCCGAGGCGGAGAGACCCGATCCCTCACCCCGCCCCGCTCCCGCACGGGAGAAGGGAGCGGCGCGTCGCCCGAACAGACCCCCCGTCTTTTCATCCGGTGGGCCTCAACGGCATCGGGAACCGCGCTAGGTCCCCGTCCAACGACGCGGCGAGCGCGGCGGGGTCCGGTCCCGACCGCGCGCCACCCAGGGAGAGAACGCCCCATGTCCCTTTCCGCCAAGCTGCAGCGGCGCGCCGACGAGGGCCGGCCCGTCCGGGTCGGGCTGATCGGGGCCGGCAAGTTCGGCTCGATGTACCTGTCGCAGGCGCCGCGCACGCCCGGCATCCACCTCGTCGCGGTGGCCGACCTGTCGCCCGACCGGGCGCGCGCATCGCTGCGCCGGGTCGGCTGGGACGATTCGCGGTTCGCCGCGCGCGGGCTGGAGGAGGCCGCGCGCGGCGGCACGACCCTCGTGACCGAGGATGCCGACGCGATGATCGCGAGCCCGTTCGTGGACATCGTGATCGACGCCACCGGCAGCCCGGCGGCCGGCATCCGCCACGCGCTGAAGGCCTTCGCGCACGGCAAGCACATCGTCATGGTCAACGTCGAGGCCGACGTGCTGGCCGGGCCGCTGCTGGCGCGCCGGGCGGCCGAGGCCGGGGTGATCTACTCCATGGCCTCGGGCGACCAGCCGGCGCTCATCGCCGAACTGGTCGACTGGGCCCGCACCATCGGGCTGGAGGTGATCTGCGCCGGCAAGGGCACCAAGTACCTCCCGGCCTACCACGCCTCCACGCCCGACACGGTCTGGGGCCATTACGGCTTCAGCGAGAGCCAAGTCGCGGGCGGCGACTTCAACCCGCAGATGTTCAACTCCTTCCTCGACGGCACCAAGTCGGCGCTGGAGATGGCCGCGGTGGCCAATGCCTGCGGGCTCACCCCGCCGCGCGACGGCCTCGCCTTCCCGCCCTGCGGCGTCGACGACCTGCCGAGCGTCCTGAAGCCCGTGGCGGATGGCGGCCTTCTCACCGAGCGCGGCACCGTCGAGGTGGTCTCGTCGGTGGAGCGGGACGGGCGGCCGGTCTTCCGGGACCTGCGCTGGGGCGTCTACGCGGTGTTCGAGGCGCCGAGCGCCTACGTGCGCGACTGCTTCGCGCAATATGGCCTCAAGACCGATTCGAGCGGCCGGTTCGCCGCGACCTACAAGCCCTATCACCTGATCGGGCTCGAGCTCGGCATCTCAGTCGCCTCCATCGCGGTCCGCGGCGAGGCCACGGGGGCGACGGGCGACTGGCGCGGCGACGTCGCCGCGACGACCAAGCGCGCGCTGCGGGCCGGGGAGCGGCTCGACGGCGAGGGCGGGTTCACCGTCTACGGCAAGCTGATGCCGGCGGCGGATTCCCTGGCGCAGGACGCCCTGCCGATCGGCCTCGCCCACAACATGGTCCTGAAGAACGACGTGCCCGCGGGCCGGGCCGTGCGCTGGAGCGACGTCGCGTTCGACGCAGATCAGGAGGCGATCCGCGTCCGGCGCGAGATGGAGGACCTGTTCCGCAGGGCGGCGGGGCGGGCTGGGTAGCGCCTCAGGCGCGCCGGCCGGCCGTGCGTCCGGTCGGCGAGCGCCCGACGAGCTTCCGGAACGTGCGGCTCATGGCGCTGGCGCTCGTGAAGCCCGATCGCGCGGCGACCTCCGCCATCGATCCCGCGCCGGAGCGGATCAGGGCCTCGGCCCGGCCGACGCGCTCGCGCATGATGTACTGGTAGGGCGTGACCCCGGTGGTCTGGCGGAAGGCCCGGATGAAGTAGCCCTCGCTGAGCCCGACGATGCCGGCCAGGGCGGAGACGGTGATCTCCCGGTCCAGGTGCTCCCGGATATACGCGCAGGCCCGCCCGGCCTGCGACGCCGAGAGGTCGGGCGCCGCCGACCGGCCCGGAGCGCGCGCGGCGACGACCGAGCGCAGGATCGCCAGGTGGAGGCTCTCGATCAGCAGCGCGTCGGGCGACGGGTCGTCCCGGTGCGCGCAAGCCAGCGCGTCGAGGATGTGCCAGGTACTGCGGCAGGCGCGGAGATCGCGCCCGTCCGCCGCGAAAGCGATCTTGCCGATCGGCGCCTCGGCCAGCCGCTCGACGGCGGCTGCCGAGAAAGAGAGGACGCGGCCGGCATACGGGCCCGCCCAACGGGTCGTGCCGTTCAGGCCGGGACGCCGGACCAGCAGGCCTTCGCGCTCGGTCAGCCGGGCCGCGATCTCGTAATCGACCGCGTGGTGCGCCCCCGCGGGCTGCGTGCTGGCGGCGACCTCGAGGCCCGTGACCGCGTGCGTGCTCCACCCGCCGGTCGGGAAGCGAAAATCGATGAAGGCGACCTCCGGGAGGCCGCGGTCGCTCGGCGCGTAGCAGGTCAGCTCGGGGCGGCCGGAGAGATGCCCGGCGCTGCCGCTGGTGGCGTAGGCGAACGTCTCGGCCGAACTCTCGCCTGAACTCTCGGCTGTTCTGTCCATGCGGGCCCGTGATTCCGGTGTCGTCGCGGTCACGCCCCGCGACGGAGGAGGGCGGCCCCGCGGCCGCCCTCCCGGTGTCAGACCGTCAGCGCAGGGAGCCGGTCACGCCGCCGACGACACCGCCGACCGCGCCGAGCACGCTGCCCACCAGGCCGCTCACCAGACCGCCGACCTGGCCCACGACCCCCGAGACCGCACCGAGCTCCTGGCTCGCGTCGACCCCGAGGCCGACAGTGAGGCCGACCCCGAGGCCACCGCCGACCTGGTCCAGCTCGGCGGCGCTCAGCTCGCGGACGGTATCGATGCTGTCCTGCATGATCGTTCTCCAGATTGAGATTCAGGTAGAAGGTTATTTGCTTCGATCTATTGCCTGATCGTAGCGTCTAGGCGCCTTGGACGTCGGCACCTGCCTTTAGGATTACAGAGATGTGCTTCGTGTCAATCGGTCATGACCAGCCGATAATGCTCGCGGACGATCGAGCCCGGCCAATGCGCAAAAACTGACAGGCCTTGTCTTTCCCGGGCCGCGCTCCAGACGCTGTCGGCACTGCGGCCGCCTGCGCTGCGAAGCGGCGCGTCTCACCGCGTCTCACGCCGTCGAGTTTTCGCAACGCAGCACGCGATGATGCAAAAACTGACGTCCTGTTGCGCTGCAAAGTAAGCTCGACGGCGAATTGGAATAAACCATTGAAAAAAGGACGATTTTCAACGCAGGCGCGACGTTCTGACGCGGGCAGAATTATTCAAAATTCGCCGTGTCGGCAAGTGTTGACATGAAACTCCCGTGATGCGACCGAGTAAGGTGGTAGATGCGCTGAGCATTGCCCTCGAATACGGCTGTCTCCTTCAGGAAGGTTGCTTTCTCCGGGTGCCAAGTCCGCTCTTTCGACTTGAGGTTATCGAGGCGCGACGCAACGCGTGGCTGGGCGAGGCGCAGATCATCCAGCCTCTGCCGGTCCGCCTCGTGGCCGCGGCCTGCGTGATCATGGTGGCGGCGGTCGGCCTGTATGCCTGGCAGGGCACCTACACGCGCCGCATCCACGCCGTCGGCCTGCTCGCGCCCGATATCGGGCTGATCAGCCTCGCCAGCCCGGTGGCGGGGCGCGTCGGCTCGACCGGCGTCCGCGAGGGCGACAAGGTCGTGCGCGGGCAGCTCCTGTACACGATCGACCTCGACGCCGTGTCGGCGAGCGGCCCCACGCAGGAGCGCGTGATCGCCGAGCTGGAGCGCCAGCGCCAGAGCGTCGAGCGGCAGCGGACCGCCCGGGCCGATCTGGCCGGCACGGAGCGGCAGGCGCTGCGCGAGCAGGTGGCGAATCTGAGCGAGCAGTCGGCCCAGCTCGCCAAGCAGATCGACCTGCAGGACAAGCTCGTGCCGCCGCTCCGGGCGCGGGTCGAGGAACTCGCGGACGCCGTGGCGCGCGGCTACGCCCGCGCCGCCGACTTCCAGAGCCAGAACTACCTCTACATGCAGGCGAGCGCGCAGCTCGCCCAGTTCCAGCAGAGCCGCCTCCAGATCGACGGCAAGCTCGCCGACACGAAGTCCCAGCTCGCCGCCTACGACGACCGGTTGGCCCGCGACCTCGCCGACCTCGACCGGACCGCCGCCCAGCTGGCGCAGCAGAAGGCCGAGAGCGAGGCGCGCCGCGCCATCGAGGTCCGGGCGCCGGAGGCCGGGACCCTGACGTCGATCCGCGCGCAGGTCGGCCAGACCGTGGCGGCCGGGGCGACGCTCCTGACCCTGCTGCCGAGCGCCGGGCGCCTCCAGGCCAACCTGTTCGTCGATTCGTCGGCCATCGGCTTCGCCGAGGCCGGCGCGCCCGTGATGCTGCGCTACGCCGCCTTCCCGTTCCAGCGCTTCGGCCTGCACCGCGGCGTCGTCACCGAGGTCACGCGGGCGCCGCTGGGCAGCGACGACGCGCCCGACTTCGCGCGGCGCGCCGCCGCCCGGGGGGAGGGGACCGACCTCTACCGCATCGTGGTCCGGCCCGATTCCGACACCGTGCTGGCCTACGGCGAGCGGCGCAGCCTCGAGGCGGGCATGCGCGTCGAGGCCGACATCGCCCTGGAGAAGCGGTCGCTCTACCGCTGGCTGCTCGATCCCGTGACGCATGTCCGGGAGAGCCTCGCCCTCGTCACGCGCGGCGGCCTCGACGCCCTGCCGGTCCGGAAGGCCGCCCCGTGACGGCGCCGTCCCTCGCCGCCCGGCTGGATTTCGGGCTCCGCCGCCGGGTGCCGGTCGTCCTTCAGGCCGAGGCCGCCGAGTGCGGCATGGCCTGCCTCGCCATGGTCCTGGCCTATCACGGGCGCCAGATCGACCTCGCGACGCTGCGGCGGCGCCATCCCCTGTCCCTCAAGGGCATGACCCTGCGCAACCTGATCGACCTCTGCGGCGCCCAGGGCCTGACCGCCCGCGCGCTCCGGGTCGAGCTCACGGACCTGCCCCGCCTCCGGCTGCCCTGCATCCTGCACTGGGGCCTCAACCACTTCGTGGTGCTGACCCGGGTCGAGCGCGGCGGCCTCGTCATCAACGATCCGGGCCGCGGCCGGCGGCGGGTCAGCCTCGCGGAGGCCTCGCGGGAATTCACCGGCGTCGCCCTGGAGGCGGTGCCCAATCCGGGCTTCCGGCGCGAGCGGGCCGCCCCGGGCCTGCGGCTGCGCGACCTGTTCCGCAACATGGCCGGCATCCGCGCCGCCCTGGCCCAGGTCCTGGCCCTCTCCCTCGGGATCGAACTCGTCGCCCTCCTGATGCCCATCGCCTCGCAGGTCGTCATCGACGAGGTGATCGTGAACGCCGACCACGACCTGCTCCTCGTGGTGGCGATCGGCCTCGCGCTGCTGCTGCTGCTCCAACTCGGCCTCAGCATCGCCCGCACCTGGGCGATCATGCTGGCCGGAACCCGGCTGAACTACCAGTGGTCGGCCGGCCTGTTCGACCACCTGTCGCGGCTGCCCCTCGACTACTTCGAGAAGCGCCATGTCGGCGACGTGATCTCGCGGTTCGGCTCCCTCGCCACCATCCAGAAGGGCCTGACGACCGATCTCGTCCAGGCCATGCTCGACGGGCTCATGGCGGTCGGCATGCTGGTGATGCTGACGGTCTACGGCGGCTGGCTGGTCGCCGTGGTCCTGGCCTCGACGGCGCTCAACGCGGTCCTGCGGGTCTTCGCCTACGGCGCGTACCGGGAGGGGAGCGAGGAGGCCCTCGTGGCCGAGGCCCGCCAGCAGACGCACTTCATCGAGACGGTCCGCGGCATGGCGAGCGTCAAGCTCCTCGACCTGCGCGAGCGGCGCGGCGGCGCCTGGATGAACCACTTCGTCACGGCCCTGAACGCCCGGCTGCGGCTGCAGCGCCTCGACCTCGTGTTCGGCCGCGCGAACGAGTTCCTGTTCGGCCTCGACCGGCTGATCCTGCTGGTGCTCGGCGCCCGCGCGGTCATCGGCGGGTCCCTGTCGCTCGGCATGCTGGTGGCGTTCCTGGCCTATCGCGACCAGTTCGCCACCCGGATCGGCAGCCTGATCGACGCGTGGTTCAAGCTGCGCATGCTCGACGTGCAGACCGACCGGCTCGCCGACATCGTGCTGTGCGAGCCGGAGGAGCAGGATCTCGCCGCCGGGGCGCAGCCGGGGGCGCCCCCGGTCGTCGCCCTGAAGGCCGGAACGCTCGCCGGCGCGGGCCTGGCGCTGCGCTACGGGGCCGACGAGCCCTGGATCTTCCGCGGCGTCTCGCTGTCCGTCCGGGCCGGCGCGTGCTTCGCGATCACCGGTCCCTCGGGCTGCGGCAAGACCTCGCTCATGAAGGTGATGATGGGGCTGACGCCGCCCAGCGAGGGGATCGTCACCGCCGACGGCCAGGACATCCGCACCGCCGCCGGGTCCTACCGGCGCCGGATCGCCGGCGTGATGCAGAGCGACGGCCTGTTCGCCGGCTCGATCGCCGAGAACATCGCGGCCTTCGACGAGCATCCGGACGCGGGCTGGATCGCCGAGTGCGCCGCCCGGGCGGCGATCCTGGACGACATCCGCCGCATGCCCATGGGCTTCGAGAGCCTCGTCGGCGACATGGGCTCGACCCTGTCGGGCGGCCAGAAGCAGCGCATCGTGCTGGCGCGCGCCCTCTACCGGCGGCCCGAGATCCTGTTCCTCGACGAGGCCACGAGCCACCTCGACGAGGCCACCGAGGCGGTGATCGCCCAGGCCCTGCGCGACCTGCGGATGACGCGGGTCATCGTCGCCCATCGCCCGGCGACGATCGCCCACGCGGACGCGGTGTTCGATTTCCCCGCCCAGGTCCGCGACCGGGCGGATCTCGCCGCCGCGGGCTGACGCGCCCGACGCGCTTCGCCTAGGGGAGCGCGGGCCGCAGGTCGCCCGGGGCCAGGCCGAAGCGCTTGCGGAAGCCGCGGTTGAAGGTCGGCACGTCGGTGAAGCCGCACGCGTAGGCGATCGAGGCGATCCGCATCTTGTCGTCGCGGCGGGCCTCGAGGCGCCGGCGCGCGAGGTCGAGGCGCGCGTCGCGGATCGCCGCCGCGATGCCGCCGGTCTCCGCGAAGGCGCGGTACAGGCTGGTCCGGGAGAGACCGAGCGCGCGCTGGATGTCCTGCGGGTTCAGGTCGGGGTCGTGCATCCGCCGCGCGATGTGGGCGCGGGCGAGCGAGACGACGGCCGCCTGCGAGACCGCCTCCGGATCGCCGCGCCGGGCCGCGCCGTCGACGAGGTGGCCGAGGAGGTGGAGCACGCCCTCGACGGCCGCCTGCGCCTCGTCGGCGGACATCCAGGCGACCGAGCCGGCCACCCCGCGCAGCCGCGCCCGAACCTCCGCCCCGGCCGGGAGCGGGCCGAGGCTGCGGCCCGCGAAGGCGTCGGCGTCGCCGACGAAAGCCTCGAACATCTTGCGCGGGACGGCGAGGCGGATCTCGCCGTAGGCGCTCTGGGTGCCGGCCACGAAGGGCCGGTTCCGCGTCAGGAAGCTGATGTCGCCGGGGGTCAGCTGGGCCCCGCGGCCGTTCTGTTCCTGGTAGCCGACGCCGTCGAGCGCGAGGCCGATCACCACCATCCTGCGGGCGTTCCGGTCGACGTGGCGGGAGCGGAACTCCACCGCGACCGGGCTGCTCACCGTGTGGGTCAGCGCCCAGCCGGCCGAGGCCACGCTCAGGCGCTTGGCCGCGAACCGCTCCCGGGGGTGCCGCCGGCCGATGTCGCCGAATCCGGCCAGGGCCGTGCAGCGCCAGAACTCGAAGGCCTGCTTGGGGTCGACGTGGCTGGTCGTCTCGACGAGGCTCGGGACGAGCACCGGGCTAGACACGTGTGACACCCCCGGCGTGCCCGGCGGTTCCGTCCGGCTGCCTGCGCAACTTTATCGTGTGAATCTTGCCGGATTGGCAACCGACGCCATCCGGCGCGGCGCCGCGGGTCGGAGACCCGCGTCTCCGGGTTTCCCTAAGCAAGGGCCTGCCCGGACAGGCCGCGCGGTCCGGCGAGGAGCAGGGCCGCGCTCGCCGCGAGGACGAGCGTGATCACCGCGAACATCGCGTGCGGCCCGTAGGCCGAGAGGATCGGCAGGAGGATGATCGGCGCCAGCGCGGCCGCGACCCGGCCGCCGGCCCAGGCGCAGGTCATGGCCGAGGCCCGCAGCGGCGTCGGGAGCAGCTCCGTCGCGTAGACGGCGAGGATGCTGCCGTAGGTCGCCGCCGCGGTGTTGAAGGCGATGCCGACCAAGACCAGGGTCAGGAACGTGCCGCTCGCGGCGAAGGCCGTGCCGAGGGCCGCCATCGCCGCCGCCAGGGCCGTCAGGACGGCGCGCCGCTCGAGCCGGTCGATCGCCAGCGCGGTCAGCAGGGTACCCAGGGGCGGGCCGAGCATCGACAGTGCGGCGAAGACGAGGGATTGATCGACCTTGAAGCCCTTCTCCACCATCACGACGGCGCTGAGCAGCGGGAAGGCGATCGTCGCCAGGGGGGCGAGGGTGTAGAGGCCGACGAACAGGGCCGTCCGGCGCAGCTGGCGCGTCTCGGCGAACAGGCCCCGGAACCCCGCGGGCCCGGTCGCGGGCGGGTCCGTGTCCGGGTCGGCGGGGGCGGCGACCCGGCTCCGGCCGGCCGCGCGCTCGAACCGGCGGCAGGCGGCGTCGGCCTCGGCGGAGCGCCCGACCGAGGCGAGCCACCGCGGTGATTCCGGCAGCCGCGCGAACAGGACGCCGCCGAGCGCCGCCAGGGCGCCCCCGAGGATCAGCGCCCAGCGCCACGGCTCGATCCCGAGCGGCGCGGCCGGTGCCATCATCTGGACCAGGCCGATCGCGGCCAGGCCTCCGAGGAGCCCGAGTCCGGCGCAGACCAGCAGCGTCGCGCCGCGTCGGCGCGCGGGCGTCACCTCGGCGAGGTAGGTGGCGACCAGGGGTGGGAATCCGCCGATCGCGAACCCCGAGACCGTCCGGGCGATCGTCAGCGCCGTGAGCCCCTGGCTCGCGGCGGCCGCCAGCGATCCGGCGGCCATCAGCGCGAGGGAGGCCTGGAGCGCGCGCCTGCGGCCGAGGCGATCCCCCAGCATCCCGAAGACGGGCGCGCCCACGGCGCCGCCGGCGAACACGGAGGCGAGGAGCAGCGAGAGGCTGCCCCGCGGCATGTTGTGGGGCGGCGCGAGGAAGATGGCCGCCAGGGCGTTGCTCAGGGCGACCTCGGCGATGTCGGTGAACAGGCCCAGCGTGCAGACGGCGAGCGCCGCCGCGTGAAGCCGCGTCATCGGAAGGGAATCGAGCCGCCGCGTGACGGCCGCGATCGACCCGGCGACCGATGCGGCGGCATCGGAGGCACTCGCGGTCTGGCTTCCGGCGTCGATCAAGCGTGTGAGTCCTCTCCGGCTGGAGCGTGCCCGCAACCGGTGACGCACCGCCACGGCAGCGTGTTCCCCACCGGGGAACGTGACGGCGTTCACAAATGCACCATGCGCGCCATGGTTGCGGGTCGCAGGGAGGTCGGCGGTCCGCGGGTCTTGCGGAGCTGTCGATCCGCCCTCCGCCGGGAGCCTCGGCGCGGGGGCCGCACCGCCGTTCCGCGCCTTGCTGATCGTTGATCGGGAGGACATCCTGCGCGGGGGATGTCGAGGCGGATGGCCGGGGCACGATGTTCGAGATCGCGCGGGACGACCTGTCCGATACGCAGACACGGGCGCTGCTGGCGCTCCATCTCGCCGGCATGCACGCATCCTCGCCGCCGGGCAGCGTGTTCGCTCTCGACCTGTCAGGCCTGCAAGCACCGGACGTGACCGTCTGGACGGCGCGCCGCGGCGGGCGGGTGGCGAGCGTCGGGGCGCTCAGGATGGCGACGGACGGCACCGCGGAGGTGAAGTCCATGCGGACGCATCCGGATTTCCTCCGCCTGGGAGCCGGCGCGGCGATCCTCGACACCATCATCGCGGCCGCCGCCGCCCGCGGCGCGCGACGCCTCAGCCTCGAGACCGGATGCGGACCCGCATTCGCGCCCGCGCTCGAACTCTATCGGCGTCGGGGCTTCGTGAACGGCCCCGCGTTCGGGACCTACGTGCCGAGCGACTTCAACCAGTTCCTCCATCTCGCGATCGCCTGACGGGTCGGGTCGGCGTCCTCGTCGCGCCGCCGTTCCCGAAGCGGCCCGCGCCGCGCGTCCGTGATCCGTACGTCCAGGCGCAGAGGCCGACTGGGTTAGGGTCAGCAAGGCTGGCTGTCGGCCCGGTGAGTCGCGCGCGTCAGGGGGCCACCCAGGACCCTCAAGGCCCGTCCAGGAAGCCGAGGAGCGCCGCGTTGAAGAGCGCCGGATCCTGGAGGAACGCGAAGTGGCTGGCATTGGGCAGGATCAGCAGCCCAGCCCCGGGAATCGTGGCAGCGAGGTACTCGGTGTGCGCGCGCTTGATACCCTCGTCGTGGTCGCCGTCCGCGATGAGTACCGGCGCGCGGATCCGCTTCAGATCGGCTTCGGTCCAGCGCGGCTGCCCGCCCCACATCCGGCCGACCGCGTCGACGAAGGCGGCGTAGTCCTTCGGGGTCGGCGAGAGGGCCTCGTACTCCTTGCCGGCCCGGTCGATGAAGGCGGCGAAGGTCGGGTTCGTCTCCACACCCTCGATCAGGCCCGACGGGTCGGCGTTGGCGCCGAACGCGAACACCTTGCCGACGCGGTCGGGATGGCGCATCGCCATGTCGAGACCGAGGATCGCGCCGTCGCTCCACCCGACGATGTCGGCGCGCGAGATCTTCAGCACGTCGAGCAGCCCGACCACGTCGTCGGTCATCAGGTCGTAGCCGAATGGCCGATCGTCCCGGGTGCTGCGGCCGTGCCCGCGGCTGTCCACGAGGATGACCGTGCGGCGGGCGGCGAGCGCCGCGACCTGGTGGCCCCAGTAATCGGAGTTCGACAGGCCGCCGTGCAGCAGGACGACCGGCGGACCGTTGCCGATCGTGGCGTAATACAGCCGGATGCCGTTGACAGCGGCGCAACCGGAAACCGTGCCGGCGACCGGCGCGGGGGTCGGCGGCAGGTCCTGCCAGCGCGGTCCGGCCCAGGCCGGGGCTCCGGCCAGCAGAAGCGTCAGGGTGATCGCAGTCCGAAGCATCGAGCACCTGTCGTCGTTGCCGGGGCCGGGCTGCCGGGGCGATCCGGTCCAGCGCGACCCGCCGCGACCGCGATCTGCGGTCGACCTGCGCGCGGACCGTGACCGGCTCGGATTACAGAACGATTTCAGGCCGTGGCCCGCGGGCGGCGAGCGCCGTCTCCGCCGGCGCCCGGGCGCCGAAGGCCGGCGCGCAGCACGGCGCTCGCGCGAGGAGCGGGGCCTCTAGAAGCGCGGGCTCGTGCGGCGGGGCCGGTCCGGCCGGGGCGCGGGGGCGGCTGGCGCATGTCGATGGCCGACCACGTCGCCGTTGCGGTAGGCCTCCTGGATGTTGCGTCGCGCGGCCCGCCCCGCCGTCCCACCGGGCTGCGTCACGGCCGAGTCTCCGGACGGGGCCAGGACGGTCTGCGCCGAGGCCGGTCCGATGCCGAGGAGAAGGAGGGCGACGCAGCCAGACAGACCCTTCATGGCCAGATCCCACTCACCCGATCGCGTTGCCAGACGGGCCAACCCGCAGTGCCGGCACGCGCGCGCCGCCCCGCCCAGCGCATCTACGTCCGTGCGGGCCATCGGTTCACGGGGGCTCGGCGGACGGGCTGCGTCGATCAGGCGGCCTTGCTACCGAGCCGGATCGCCTTGGCGATCTCTGACCGGCGCTCGGCGTAGCCCGGCGCGGTCATCGGGTAATCCTCCGGCAGCCCGTAGCGCGCGCGGTAGAGTTCCGGCGTCAACCCGTGCGCCGTGAGATGCCGCTTCATGGTCTTGTACGACCGGCCGTCGATGAAGCTGACGATGCCGTCCTGGCGGACCGAGCCGCGGATCTGAGCGGCGTCGGGCTGCTCGGGCGGCGCCTCGACGACCGCGGGCCGGTCGGTGAGCGCGGAGAGCGCGCCGTGCACGGTGAGCAGGAGCGGCGGTATGCTGGTGTGCGGCAGCGCGTTGTTCGACAGATAGGCGGTCACGACGCGCAGGGCCACGTCTCTGATGGTCGGCTCGAGCTGGTCCTGGTTCTTGCGCAAAGCGATCGATCCCTTCTTCGACCCTGCCGACACCTGTTATAGACCAGGAATACTCGGACATTATCGTCTGTCAATGCAGAATGACATGCTTGGCAAGTAACGAATTTTGAATGCAGAATTTCGATGCGACGCGCGCCGTCCGGTTGGTCAATGATATGGCCATGGTCCTGTCCGAGATTGGGAGAGCGCCGTCGGATTTTTCGGGTCGCGCCTGCCGGACAATTCGCCGGCGCGGTTCCGACGCTTCCACTTCGCAGATCTTCGTGATCCAATACGCTTCGAGCGCATCGCGAAGTCCCTTCATGGCCGCCACACGCCGCCCGTCCGTTCCGAGGTCGAGGGTCCGGAAGTCCCGCACCGTGCCTGGGGCGAGATGGGGACGCGCGATGCTGGCGGCGCTCCTCGGAGGCCTGCTCGCGGCGCCGTTCGCCCACGGACAGGGCGCCGACGATCTGGAGGCCGAGATGCGGGCGCGGGTCGCCGCGGCCTTCCCGGATGCGGGCCTCGTGAGATTCCGCAAGATCCGACCGATCCCCGCCGAGGCGGAGTCCGCCGTGGCGTTCTGCGGCCAGGTCAGCAGCGGCCCCGTCGGGCAGGGGCGGTCGGATTTCCAGGTGTTCCTGTACGATCGCACCGCGTCGGCCGAGACCGTCCGCATCCTCGGATCGGAATCCCTCAACGGCTACCGCGTCGGCCGGAAGCTGATCGGCGCCCTGCGGCGGGTCGGCTGCCTGTGAGGCGTGCGGCCGGGGTGGTCTGTCCCACACGTGACGAAAATGTGGCAGAAGCTTGACTATTGCTCCAAGGTCGGTTTATAGCTTGACCGTGGCGTTGCGGTTACACCCCCGAGTCCCATGGAGGTTCGGATGTGCGCGCGGAAGACCTTCTACATTTTCATCTCGGCCTCGGACGGGGAGCAGTTCTGCGCCGTCCGACAGGACCAGCCCATCCCGTCGCTCATCGACGGCGTCCGATGGATGTATGTCGGCTGCATCGATACGACCCGGGACAGGCCGTACGGATTCGACGTGGACGCGGCGCACGCGGCGATGCGGCACCGCGGCGTCTACTTCTACCGGCGCGAATTGATGTTCCGCCGGGCCAACTTCCTCCTCGAAGCCGCCTGATGGTGGCTGCCCCCGGACCGATCCTGGCCGGCGCCCTGGTGGTCGCCGGTCTCGGGTTCGCGTCCGCCGCCGAGGCGCAGGTGCCGAAGCGGGTCGGCACTTGCGCGGCGACCACCATCGCGCGGATCGGGACCCGGTTCAGCGACACGCTCGTGAAGCCGAAGGGCGACGGGATCGGGGACGGGACGAGCGTCGATCTCAAGAACGGCGTCTACGGCGTCTCCTACGCGTATGTCGAAGCGGTCGCGCGGTCGCGGGTCGGCGACCGGGTTATGACCTGCCTCGTACTTCTGCCGACGGGCTGCCCCAAGGGCGACGATCGCGGCAAGATGTACACGACGACCAACCTGCGCACGCTGGATTCCTGGACTTTGCCCGACTCCCAGCACATGTGCGGCGGGGCCTGATCGGGCGTCCGTGAACCCGCCCCCCGGAGGGGCGTGCTGCCTCAGGGGGCGGGATCCGGGCCTCGGTGAAGAGGAGAGGGATCCGTGTCGCTCAGGAACGCTCTTGCCGCCCTCGCACTGGCGGTGGCGGGCTCCGCGCCGGTCCCCGCCTGGGCGTGGGGCGTCCCCGGATGCATCAACCTTCCCGAGTACAACCGCGCCCTGGGCGCCCTGCAGGGCATGACGAGCGCCTGCGACATGAGCGTCGAGGAAGCCCGCCGGATCGTCGCCGCCCGTGACGGCGTCGCGCCCGGGCCCCCGGTCGCCGCCGCGGAGTCGCCGGCGGCGCCGCGGGTCGCGCCGCGGCACCGCAGGGCGCGGGCGCACCGGAGCGCGCGGCCGCGGCATCACCGCTGAGCCGGCCGACCGGCGCTCAGGTCCCGTCCTCCGGCGCCCCCGGGGGATCCGCGCGGGTGCGCGCCCAGTCCCGGTCGCGCTCCGCCTGCCGGGCGCGCTGCTCCGCCACGTAGGCCTCCTGGTCGGCGCGCTCCCGCTTCCGGCGGCGGTCGCCGGCGGCCGCGCTGCGCTTGCGCCACGTCTCCGTCTCGGCCTTCTGGCGCAGCAATTCCTCGACCGTGACGGGTGTCACCGGTTCCTTGGGTTGCGCCCAGGGATAGGACCGCCGGGGCGGGGGCGGGCGGGCCGCCCGATCGGCGGAGGCCTGCCCGCTCCGCCGGAGCGCCTCGGCCGCCGCCGCGAGGGTCAGCCCGGCACCCCGGGCGATGCGCTCGGCGGCCGCCCGGGCGGCCGCGCGCTCGCCCGCCGTGGCCCCCTGATCGGCGAGCGCGAGGCACTTCTCGAACCGGTCCCGGTCGGCGGGCGTCATGGGCGACGTCATGGGCAGCGTCTTATCGCCGAGTCGACCCGCCTGTCCCGTCGCACCGGATCCGTCGATCCGGTTTCGCGCCAGCCTCCGTGCCGGTCAGGCCGCCGCGGCCGCGCGTCTCGCCGGCCGTCCGGCGCCGCGACCCGCGCGGCTACGTCTGGGCGCGTCCGTTCCCGCCCGGACCGATCGCCGGCAGCCCGGCCCCGTCCGGCAGGCCGCCGAGCACCACGAGGATCCGTCCCAGGAGCACCCGCGAGTGCCGCGCACCGCTGCCGATGGCCGTGAGGTCCGGCCGGCCCGCGCGGGCCTCGTAGGCCGCGCGCAGCCGGTCGAGCTGCCGCCTGCGCGTCTCGGGATCGCTGGAACCCATGGCCCATCCTCCCGGCGGGCCCTGGCTCGCGGTGCGCCCCCGCGAGCGAGCCTTCGACCATCCCGAGTCGGGGAGTTGGAAAACCGTGTCTGAACGGTCCCTACGACCTTTAGCGCCGGAACGCCTGGACATACGCCGCAGGCTCCCCGACCGTGTGGCCAAGGATACGGGTGCCGTTGTGGTCGGCACCGACCATCAGACAGGGGGTTCCACGCCCCAGGGCCGCGCGTACGGCCCCGCTGGCCTTCTAGTCGCCTCTAGGAAGGAAATCCAGCCCGGCGTGCCGCGCCGCGCTCGAGTCGGCGGAAACCGCCGTCGATCAGGAGCGCCAGCGCGGACACGACGAGGCCGCCCTGCAGGACGTAGGCGGTGTTGCCGGTCAGCAGGCCGGAGATGATCACCTCGCCGAGGGTGCTGGCGGCGACCGTGGAGCCGATGGTCGCCGTCGCCAGCCCGATGATCGCGGCGAGGCGGATCCCCGACAGGATCATGGGCAGCGCCAGGGGCAGCTCGACGCGGACGAGTCGCTGCCGGTCGGTCAGCCCCATGCCGCGGGCGGCCTCCATCAGCGCCGGGTCGAGATCCTCGAGCCCGGTGAGCGCGGTCTCGAAGATCGGCAGGAGTCCGTAGAGGACGAGGGCGATCAGGGTCGGGACCGCGCCGAACCCGAGGATCGGCACGGCCAGGGCCAGGACCGCGACGGGTGGGAAGGTCTGCCCGATTCGGGCCACCGACCGGGCGAAGGGCAGCACGTCGCGGCTGGCCGGCCGCGTGGCCGCGACCGCGAGGCCGAGGGCGATCACGGCCGCGGTCACGGTCGCGGCGGCGACGAGCAGGAGGTGGTTGACGGCGAGCGTCAGCAGCGGCGTCTGGGCGTAGATCGGCGGCGTGTCGCCGGGGGCGAAGGGCCGGAACAGGCGCGCGAACCACCCCGGAGCGACCAGGAACGCCCCGAGCAGGGCGAGGAGCCCGGCCCGGGCGATCTGCGGGGCCCGGATCACGGCCGGGCGCCCCGCGCCTCGAGGGCCTCCCGCGTCACCCGGCCCAGGACGACGCCGTCGCGGCTGACCGGCAGGGCCGGGCGCCGGGACCACAGGCTCTCGGCGAGGGCCGCCCGCACCGTGGTTCCGGCCGGGATGGGCGGGCCCGGCGCCGGGCCGGGCTCGATCAGATCGTCCACGGCGCGCAGGGCCATGAGCTGGAAGGCCCGGTCGCCGCTGCCGAGGAGGGCGCCGACGAAGGCGGTGGCGGGCGCGCCGACGAGGTCCGCCGGCGCGGCCTCCTGCACGAGGCGCCCGCCATCCATCACGGCGACCCGGTCGCCGAGATGCAGGGCCTCGGTCATGTCGTGGGTCACCAGCACGATCGTGGTGCCGTAGCGCGCCTGGATCGCCAGAAGGTCCGCCTGCGCCCGCCCGCGGATGATCGGATCGAGGGCGCCGAAGGGCTCGTCCATGAGCAGGATCGGCGGCTCGGCCGCGAGCGCGCGGGCGACGCCGATCCGCTGCTGCTCGCCGCCGGAGAGCGCCGCCGGCAGGCGGTCCCGGTAGATCGCCGGATCGAGGTTGAACAGGCCGAGGAGCTCGTCGACCCGCGCGGCGATCCGCCGGCGGTCCCAGCCGACGAGTCTCGGCACCACCGCGATGTTCTCCGCGACCGTGCGGTGGGGGAACAGCCCGTGGCCCTGGATGGCGTAGCCGATCCCGCGCCGCAGCAGGTGCGGCGGCACCTCCCGGACGTCCCGGCCCGCGATCCGGATCGTCCCGGCGCTCGGCTCGATCAGGCGGTTGATCATCCGCAGCAGGGTGGTCTTGCCCGATCCCGAGGTGCCGACCACCGTCAGGATCGCCCCGGTCTCGACCCGCAGGGTGACGTCCGCCACCACCGTGCGCCCCTCGAAGACGCGGCTCACCCCGGCGAGGTCGATCATGGGATCCGCTCCGCCGCGCGGCCGCGGCTCAGGTCGATGACGGCGTCGAGCAGCACCGCGGCGCCGGTCGCCATGGCGACGGTCGGCAGCGCGCCGAGCAGGACGAGGTCGCCCGCGTTCTGGCTGATGCCCTGGAAGACGAACACGCCGAGGCCGCCGCCGCCCACGAGACCCGCGATCACCGCGAGGCCGATATTCTGGACGAGGACGATCCGGATCCCGGTCAGGATCGCCGGCAGGGCGAGGGGCAGGTCGACCTGGAACAGCCGCTGGCGCGCGGTCATGCCGACGCCCCGGGCGGCGTCGCGCACCGGCCAGGGCACCGCGTCGAGGCCCGCGACGGTCGCGGCGGCCACGGGCAGGAGCGCGTAGGCGAACAGCGCCACGAAGGCCGGCGCGGCGCCGATCCCCGCGATGCCGAGGGCGGCCGCACCCGGCACCTCCCGGCCGATCCAGGCCAGCGGCGCGATCAGCATGCCGAACAGCGCCATGGACGGGACGGTCTGCACGACGTTGAGGCCCGTGAGCAGGCCCGTCCGCGCGGGCGCGACCGGGCGGGCCAGCACGGCCGCCGGGATCCCGACCAGGGCGGCGGCCGCCACCGAGGCGAGGGCGAGGGCGGCGTGGGTCCGCAGCTCCCGGCCGAACGTGTCGGAGCGACTGGCATATTCCCGCAGGACCGAGAGGTTGTCCCAGAAGCCGGTGCGCAGGGCGAGCCCCGTCGCGGCGACCAGCAGGGCGAGCGCGGCGATCCGCAGGACCGGTCCCGGCCGCAGCCGCGCCAGCCCGTCGCCGGCCGCGAGGGCCGCCGTGACGAAGGCGAGCCACCAGCCCGCGTCCGGCGAGACCCGGCCGTACCGGTCGCCCGGCGCGGTCAGGTGATCGGCCGCCCAGCCGGCCGCGAGGCCGAGCAGCAGCAGGATCGCGGCGGCGGCGGCCAGCCGCAGGATCTGCGCCGACCGCAGGACCAGCGGCGGCAGCGCGAGGGCGACGACGCCCCCGAGGAGGAGCGCCGCGCCGGGGGGGAGCGCCGACCACGCCGTCAGCGCGGTGCCGGCCGCGATCCGGTTCGGCCGGGTCGTCATCAGCGGCAGGGCGAGCAGGCTCAGTGCCAGGACGGCCGCGAAGGCCGCGCCCAGCGGATCGACGCCCGGGCGAAACCGCCCGGTCGCGAGGGATTCCCCCATCCTCACGCTGCGGCGGCGCCCGGGGGCGCGACGATGGACGGAAATGCGGCGGGTCTCATGAGGCGGGTCACCGGCGTCGCGACGCTCTCGGGCGCCCCGCCGCGCATCCTTGCCGGCGGAGCCCCGGCTTGTCGACGCGGGATCCCGCGGGCCGCGGACGGCTCCGCCGGTGAGGGCGCGCCGCGCCGCGCTGTCCGCGCGGCCGGCTCACCGCACGAACCCGTTCCGCCGGAGGAAGTCCGCCGCGACCGCGGAGGCCGGCTCGCCGCCGATCTGGACCCGGCCGTTGAGATCCCGGAGCGTGGCCAGATCGAGCTTGCGGAAGATCGGGTCCAGCACCGCGGCGATCTCCGGATGGGCCTTGAGGACCGCGCCGCGGACCACCGGCGCCGGCTGGTAGACCGGCTGGACGCCCTTGTCGTCGTCCAGCATGACGAGGCGCGCGACCGCCATGCTCCCGTCGGTGCCGAACACCATGGCGGCGTTCGTGCCGGAGGTGCCCCGCGCCGCCGCCGCGATCGTCGCGGCCGTGTCGCCGCCGGCCAGGATGACGAGCTGGTCCGGCCGGAGGGTGAAGCCGTAGGCCCGGCCGAAGGCCGGCAGCGCCCCCGGGCTGGTCACGAATTCCGACGAGGCGGCGAGCCTGATCGCGCCTCCGCCCGCCACGTAGCGGCCGAAGTCGCTCATGGTCCTCAGGCCCGCGGCCCGCGCGACCTCCTCGCGCACCGCGATCGCCCAGGTGTTGTTGGCCGAGGCGGGCGTCAGCCAGACGAGGTCGTTGGCCGCGCGATCCAGGTCCCGGGCCGTGCGGTAGGCCGCCTCCGGGTCCTTCCAGACCGGGAGATCGGCCTTCCCGAAGAAGAACGCCGCGTTGCCGGTGTATTCGGGATAGATGTCGATCTGCCCCTCGATCAGGGCCTGGCGGACGATCGCGGTCGCGCCGAGCTGGATCTTGTCGACGGTCGGCAGGCCCCGGGCCTGGAGCGCCTGCAGGATGATGTTACCGAGCACCCCGCCCTCCGTGTCGAGCTTGGAGGCGACGACGATCCCGGCCGCCGGCGCGCCGGGCGTGGGCGCGCACTGGGCTGTCAGCAGCGCGAGCCCTGCCGCGACGAGCCCCGCCCGGATCCGCTTCACCATGGCCTCCGGCTCTGCCCCGCGCCCCGTCGGTCCGGTCGGGCGCCCGCCTTCCGACATCTAGGGCCGGTCCCGGTCAAGTTGAGGCGGAGGCGCGCCGAGCCTGTGCCGCACGGGAGAGGGGGCATGGCGCGACTGACTCCGCCCGAATCGTCGTCCGTCCAGACCGCTGCGACACGATCGGGAGCAGCTCTCGGGCCGGCGCCGCGGCGTGATTCGGTGCCCGAACCCGGTCGACAGCCGCGTCTCCCGAACCGGACCGCTCCGGCGTCGCGGGCCGCGCCCCCCCCCCCCCCCCCCCCCCCCCCCCCCCCCCCCCCCCCCCCCCCCCCCCCCCCCCCCCCCCCCCCCCCCCCCCCCCCCCCCCCCCCCCCCCCGAAGACCTGCGTGCCCGGCGAGTCCAACCGGGGCCGTATCAAATCAACACATTCCCGTTAATGTTGTTTAACCTTTACACGATCCTTCCGCGAACGATCCTGGCTTTGGCGATATAATCTTGAGTACATGCTTTGTGTCGAAAGGAGGGGGGATATGTCGTATTCGATTCTGGTTCGCGATCTCACCCGCGAGACCGACGGTACTCCCAAACTTCTGGCCTACGACATTCACGACCGCTCGGCGGCCGAGACTCTCGTGTCGGTGATCGCCACTTCGTACCAGGATCACGGTTTCAATCCAGCGACCCGCGTCCACTGGTTTCGCCACGCGGGCGGGCTGCGCGAGATCTTCACGTGGCCGCGGTCCTGACCGGCGGCGCGCGGGCTCAGGTGCCGCAGAAGGTCCGATAGCCGACGCCGCCGCCCGCGGGCGACTCCGCGAAGGCGGCGTGGTCCGGCTGGTCGTCGTAGGGGCGGGCCAGGACGGCGAGGAGCGTCGCGAACGGCGCGAAGTCGTCCCGCTCCACGGCGGCCTCGATCATCGCCTCGACCCGGTGGTTGCGCGGGATGAAGGCCGGGTTCTCCCGGCGCATCGCGGCGGCGGTCTCGCCCGGGTCGCGTGCCTCCTGCGCCAGCCGCGCGCGCCACGCGGCCGCCCAGGCATCGTAGCGCGTCGGGTCGACGAACAGGTCGCGCACGGCCGCGTCGGCCTCAGGCTGCGCCGCCGCGTCGCAGAGCCGGCGGAACGTCAGGGTGAAGTCGGCCTGGTTCTCGGCCATGCCCTTGAGGAGGTCGCCCGCCAGCTCGGCGTCGCCGTCGCGGGTCTCGGCGAGGCCGAGCTTGCGGGCGAGGCCGCCGTGATAGGCCGCCTCGAAGCGCGGCGCGTAGGTGGCCAGCGCTGCCTCGGCCTCGGCGACGGCGGCGTCCTCGCCCTCGGCGAGGAGCGGCAGCAGGGTCTCGGCGAGGCGGGTCAGGTTCCAGAGCGCGATCCGCGGCTGCTGGCCGTAGGCGTAGCGGCCGTTGCGGTCGATGGAGCTGTAGACCGTCCGGGGATCGTAGACGTCGAGGAACGCGCAGGGCCCGTAATCGATCGTCTCGCCCGCGACCGACATGTTGTCGGTGTTCATCACACCGTGGACGAAGCCGACGTGCAACCAGCGGGCGACGAGGGCCGCCTGGGCCGCGACGACGCCCTCCAGCAGCGCCCGGTAGGGATTGCCGGCCCCGGCCGCGTCCGGATGGTGCCGGGCGACGACGTGGTCGGCGAGCGCCCGCAGGCCCTCGACGTCGCCCCGCGCCGCGAAGAACTGGAAGGTGCCGACCCGGATGTGGCTCGCCGCCACGCGCGTGAGGACCGCGCCCGGCAGGAGCGTCTCGCGCACCACCGGCTCGCCGGTCGTCACGGCGGCGAGGGCCCGGGTGGTCGGTATGCCGAGCGCCGCCATGGCCTCGCTGACGAGGTACTCGCGCAGGACCGGGCCGAGCGCTGCCCGCCCGTCGCCCCGCCGGGAGAACGGCGTCGGGCCCGCGCCCTTCAGCTGGATGTCGCGGCGGCGCCCGTTCCGGTCGACGACCTCGCCGAGCAGGACCGCGCGGCCGTCGCCGAGCTGGGGCACGAACTGGCCGAACTGGTGCCCGGCATAGGCCGCGGCGATCGGGTCGGCGCCGTCCGGGACCGCGTTCCCCGCGAGCGCGGCGACGCCGTCCGGGCCGGCGAGCCAGTCCGGATCGAGACCGAGCTCCTCGGCGAGCGCGCGGTTCAGCCGGACGAGGCGCGGCGCCGCCACGGGCGTCGGCGGCCGGCGGGCGTAGAAGCGCTCCGGCAGGCGGGCGTAGCTGTTGTCGAAGGGGAGTGCCGTCATCGTCGGGATCTATGGAGCGCGGGGTCGGGGGGCAAGCGGGGCCGTCGGGGCCGCGGGATCCGGGCGGTGCCGTCAGCGCCCGTGGGCCTCTCGGACATCGACCGGAGCCGCGCGGCGGCGACGGAACCGCGGATCGTCCACCGGGTCCGGGTCATCGTCGCGCCTTCCCCGCTCCCTGGCCCATCCACCAGGCGGGGAAATGTTCGCGGCCCGACCCGTTCTCAGGCGTCGGCGGGCCGGATCGCTTCGAGCGCCTCGATCCTCCGGGTGGTGGGATCGCGCGCGGCGGGATCGGCCGTCGACCCGCGCCGCCGGGCGCGGCAGGCCAGGGCCGCGAGGGCCAGGAGACCGCCCGCCAGCACGTCCGGCAGGTAATGACCGCCCGACCCGACGGTCGCGACGATCACAGCGGCGTTCAGCAGGACGGCCAGGGGGCCGAGGAGCGGCACCGGCGCCAGCGCCCAGGCCGTGAGGATCGCGAGGCACACGTGGAAGGACGGGAAGGTCGCGAGGCCGCGCAGGTCGCCGAGGGCCAGGGTGTGCAGGCTGCCTGCCCGAAGCCGCGCCACCGGCTCCAGGTGCCAGAGCGCGCCGACCGTCTCCAGGGGCTCGGACGGGACGACCCGCGGGGCGTAGTGGGCGTAGGGGCCGAGGGCCGGCAGCAGGGCGGCGAGGACGATCACGCACAGCAGCGTCGCGGAAAACAGCCGGATGTAGGTCCAGAGCCGGCCGAGGCGGCGGGTCGCGCTCAGCGCGATCACCACGAGCCCGACCTGCGGGCCGCTCGAATGGTAGGCGAGCGCCAGCCACCACGACAGCGTCGGGTGCCGCGCCAGGAACGCCACGTGACCGGTCCAGTCGAAGCCGAGGGCGGTCTCGATGCGGGCCAGCGCGGGATCGACGAAGGGCAGCCCGATCCCGGCGGCGAGGAAGTGCAGGACCGCCACCGGCACGGTGAAGGCGATGAGGAACGCGCTCGCCAGGGCCATGCCGCGCAGGGGCGGGTCGGACTTCACCGTGCTCAGGCAGGCGGCGGCGCTCAGCAGGACGAGGACGGCGAGGCCCGCGAGCGCGAAGCCCAGGGGCGCGGCGGCGATCCCGGACGCCGCCATCCAGACGGCGTCGACCGCGACGATCGCCAGGGTCAGGGCCCAGAGACGCGGGTCCGGCGCGGCGATGCCGGTGCTGTGCCGGCGCAGCAGGTGCCACCAGGGACGTGCCGGGTTTCGAGCGCGGACGATGGGCGCGTGGCCGGCGTGAACGGCCCGGTCTGGACGCATGATCCGGCTCACCTCGCCCGACAGGGCCGATGCGCGGCCGGGACGAGGCTCGGCCGCGACGGGGATGTGGCCGCCGGCCGGGGGTGGCGACGGGCGGACAGGGTTGGGGGTGCGGGGGCGGACTCTACCGGCCGGTCGTCGGGGCGTCGCCCGTGGCCGGGGGCTTGCCGGTGCCGACCGCGCCCTCGGTCGGCGGCACGGCGGACGGGTGGGTGACGGCCTCCGTCGCGGTCTTGCCCGGGTCCTTCGTGTCGGCCGCCGGCTTCGGCGCGGTCTCGGCCGGTGGCGCCGCCCCGGGGCCGGGCCGATCCTGCGCCCGGGCCGCGGCCGGAAGGGCGGCCAGCGTGGCGGCGGCGAGGACGAGGGCGGGGATCGATCGGGTCAAGCGTGGCTCCGTCGCGCGGTCGGGCGTTCAACCGGCCCAACGGCTGGCCGCAGGGGTCGTTCCGACGCGCGCCGGTCCGGGACCGGCCGGGAGGTGACGGGTGGGTCCGGCGAGGCCGTACCCGGTCCCGTCATCTCAGGTCCTGGCGCGCGGGGCGCCGGCAGTGCGCGCCGGAGCGCGCGGCCGGGGCCTCACGCCTCCGCGGCGGCCTTCCGGGTCTTGCGGCCCTTGGGAGCCTTCGTGCCGGCGCCGGCCTCCGCCGCGACGGTCTCCGCGGGCTCGCTCCGCTTGGCGGCCGGGCCGCGGCGCTTGTGGCCGAGGCCGGCGTTGCGGGCGAATTCGGCGCGCATCGCCGAGTAGTTGGACGCGGTCGTCGGGTAGTCCGGCGGCAGCCCGTAGCGCTGCCGGTACTGCTCGATCGTCATGCCGTTGCCGGTGAGATGCCGCTTGAGCGTCTTGTACGGCTTGCCGTCGATGAAGCTGATCAGGGCGTCGGGCGTGATCGACTTCTTGATCTGCGCGGGCGTCGCCTTCTTGAATTCGGGCTCCGACGTGACCGTCGCGTGCCCGAGACCGGCCAGCGCGGCGTGCACGCCGGACAGCAGCGACGGGAGGTCGGGAACCGGAACGGAGTTGTTGGCGACATAAGCCGAAACAATATCGGCGGTCAGCTCGACGAAATCGATCGGGTCCTGATGCGGTGCAGGATTGCTATCTTCCATGGGCGCCTCTCACGTGTGAGTGATCCATGAACGTGCATTCGCTTCTCGACAGTCAAGTCCTTATCTGCACGAAGATAACCCATTATGCCTGTTATCTACCGAATGGAGTGGCGAATACCAACATAGATCAGTGGCGCATTTCGCGCCGGATCTTTCGCCCGCCGGCACCCCGATTGCCGGGTCCTCGGGCGCCTCCGGCCGCCACCGACCGGCCGGACCGGGCGGGGCTCTTCACAAAGCGTTAACCCTGACCGTGGTCACTGACAGGGTCGCTCCGGCTTTGGGGGTAAGAAGCCGAACGACAGGCGGGCCGAGCCCTGCCCCTCCATGCTCGGCCCGCGCCCTCGCGCCGCGGCGACGCTCAGGCGTTGGCCGCGGTCCCGATCGGCGTGGCGATCGCGCCCCGCGTCCCGGGCGGGATGACGGCCTGCAGGACCCGCGCGGGCCCGGCCGCGTAGTCGGCGCGGTAGCTGCGCTCGAGGGTCATCAGGGTGCGCATCGGCGCCTCGGCCAGGTCGAGCAGGCGGGCGTCGCGCCAGCGGAGCTTGGTGAGGCCGGTGCGGCTGAACCACCGCGGCCTCTCTTCCTCGACGAGCAGGACCAGCTTGCCCGTCCACGTCTTGCGGAACCAGAACCGTCCCGTGAGCTTGGCCGCGCCGAACATGCAGCACCTCGCGTGAGAGCCCCTTGAAAGCAACGCGGGTCAAGCTCGGCGGTTTCCGCGCGCGGCCCGTCGTCCGGCACCGGACCGGCGCCGCGGCCATGCGCCGGCGGCATGGGCGCGACGGCGGACACGGCTCAGCCGCAGGTGCGGTCGCCCAGATCGCGGCCGGCCAGGGTGGTGCCGGCCGTGGTGCCGCCGGCGAGGGCGCGGTCGGCCAGGATCGCGAGCGGGCGGCCGGCCAGGGCGCCGACGAGCCCGGCGGCGGCCTTGATCAGGAAGTCGTCGAACCGGCCGTGGCGGGTCCCGGTGAGGGTCTGGCCGGCTTCCAGGCCGCCGGCCAGGACGACGCTGCCCGCCAGGATCCAGAGCCAGTGCCGCGGGTAGGCCACCGTCATGAGCAGCCCGGCCAGTGCGTAGGCCGCGACGCGCTCGTAGCTGGGATTGGCCGTGACCACCGGGCGGAGGCCGATCGGCACCAGCGTGATCGCGGCGATCAGCGCCACCAGGATCCAGGCCGCGACCCGTATCAGGCCGTGCCACTGCGCGTTCGATCTCAGCATCGCGGAAACGTAACCTCGCGGCGACGGCGGCCGCGTACAACGATGGCGCGCCGCCCGACGTATCATAACGACGGCCGGGGACCGGAACATCTGATCATGCATGGTACTCTGGTCGTCGCGACCCTTCTCGCCTTCTCGGTGATGCCGGCCGCCATCGCGGCCAATCCGGTGCGGGACGTGCTCTGGGTGGCGCTGCAGGGCTGCGTGCTCGCCAAGAAGGCCGCGGGCCGGAGCTTTCCCTGCCTCGCGGTCGATCTCGGCGACGCGGCGCGCCCGGGAACGGCGGTGCTGCGGGCGCCGGGCCAGCCCACCCACACGGTGGTGATGCCCACCGACAGCGTCTCGGGCATCGAGGCCCCCGTGCTCCAGGGCCCGCGGGGAGCGGCCTACTGGCGGGCGGCGCTCGCGGCCCGGCACTACGTGTCGGACGCGCTGCAGGGTCGCCTGCCCCCCTCCGCGGTGGGCCTGGAGGTGAATTCCGCGGGCGGCCGCAGCCAGGATCAGCTGCACATCCACCTCGACTGCATGCGCCGGAGCGTCACGGCGGCCCTGAAGGCCCACGGCGACGCCGTCGGCGACAGCTGGGCCCCGTTCCCGGTGCCGCTGGCGGAGGTGTCCTACCTCGCCATGCGGGTCCCGGCGGACTCGGTCGCGGCGTTCAACCCGTTCGCCGCTCTGGCCCGCGTGCCGGGCTGGCAGGGCCACCTGCACGACGCGAGCTTCGCGGCGGTGGAGGCCGATCCCGGGGATCCGCGGGGCGGGATGATCCTGCTCGCCTATCGGGAGCCTGAGGCCAGTGCCGAGTACCTGATGGATCACGGCTGCCGGGTGGCCAGGCACGGCCGGGCCGGCTGACCGGCGGCCGAGCCCAGCCGAGCCGAGCCGCGGCACTGTTGCTGCTACGTTCTATCCCTCGGGGGCACGAATCGGGCATAGAGCGAGCATGCGCATGCCGGTGCTCAGCTTGTCCGCGATGCTCCTCCTGACCACCGGACCTGCGGTTGCGGGGCCGGCCGCCGGACCCACCGATCCGGCCGAGCTGGAGCGCGCGTGGCACCGCTGCCTGCGGGACGCCACGGGGCATCAGCCGACGGGGCAGAGCCGCGCCGGCGACGAGCGCAACGCCCTCGACGAGTGCAAGGCCCGCGAGGATGCCCTGGTGGCGGCCCTGATGTCCGGCGCGCGCCCGGCGGACGCTCGCACCGGCACGGTGTGGTCACGGACCTGGGCGGCGTTCGTGGAGCCGCTCACCGCGTGGCTCGGCGCGCTGCGGCGCTGAGCGCGTCGCGGTCTCCGCGCCGATCGTGCCGGGTGACGTGCCGGGTGATACGGCGTCAGGCGCCGCCGATGCCGGTCGTCACCGTGCCGCTGCCACGGCATTCGGAGCACTGCGCGTCGGCGACCTTGCCGGTGCCGCCGCAGGTCCGGCACAGGTTCTCGCCGGTGCCCGGCGTTCCGGGCGGGGCCTCGTCCCCGGGTTTGCGCGGATCCGCCTCGGCCATCGTCAGCCCTCTCCGGACGCCCGTTCCTGACCGGAAAACCGTGTCGGTCCGGCGCTGTTCCCGGTCGCATGCGTCGTCGAGGCTCGGGGCCGTCCGCGGCGTCGCACCGCGCACGGCCCGGCGAACCGCGGCCCGCGCGGGCCGTTGGCCGGCCATGAGCGATCAGACATCCAAGCCGCACCCGGATCCCGTCACCGAGGCGCGCCGGCGCGAGATGGCGACCGAGCATCTCCTGTTCGGGACGATGCGGTTCCTGACGCGGCAGAACCCTGACCTGCTGGACGAACTCGAGGGCAGCCTCGTCCACCTGTGGGATACAGTCGAGGGCGAAGCGCGGGACGATGAGGCCGTGCGGACCATCGCCCGGCGCATGCTCAAGGGGCTGCGGGCCGAGCGATGATCGGCCCGGCCCGGCTCACCGCTGGGCGGCGTCGGTCACCTTGATGGTCGGGATCATCGCCACGGCCTGCGCGGTCACGCGGTCGAACGTCTCCCCGGTCAGGCCCCGCTCCGTCGCGAGCTTCCGGATCCGGTCCGCGTGCTGCGAGAGGGTCAGGCCGAAATAGGTCTTCTCTGCCGCCTGTTCGACAGACTCGTTTGCCACGTGTTCACTCCTGTTCATGGTCGGTGAGGCGCGCTGATTTGGGCCAGAGCGGCCGGGGCTTCAACCCCCGGCCGCGACCACCGCACCCCGGTCATGAATCGCGGTCATGGCCGGGACGCCGTAGGCGCGCGGTCTTACCGACGCCCTGCAGCCGTCGGCCCGCCGCTATCAGCGGTTGCAGCCAATGCAGATGCCGCGGGTGATCGCGTCGTTGCGCTCCTCGACGGCGTCGCGGCGCTCGATGCTGCCGGTCTCGTTCGGGCCGAGGGCGCCGGGATTGGGCACCGTCTGGCCGGTTGCGGCGGTATGGGGCGCCTTGGCGGTGGTGGCGGGCCCGCCGCCGGTGCCCGTCTGGCTCACCGGGTCGGCCCAGGCAGTGACAGAGGCCAGGGTCAGGGCGGCGGCCATGGCGAGAGTCGCGGATCTGCGCATGTGAAGCTCCCAGCACTGCGTGCGTCGGTCTGTGCGAAACTGACGCACGCGCGCGCGAGAAGTTCCCGCCTCCGCGCGCGATCGGCACCCCGGCGCGAGTCGTTCGGCGGCTGAATGCGGCCGTTCACCTTCGGGCGTAACGGCTAAGCCATTTTGAGAACTGTCTTCGCTTCCGAATTCGGGAATCGTGGTGCTGTAACATTCGGAGGCGTACGTCATGAACCCGACCGTCAAGGCCGTGCTGCTGAACGAGCGGGCCTCTGTGCTCTCGGCGATCGCGGCGCGTCAGGGCACCGTCTCCGACCTCCTCGTGCAGATCAACGGCGTCGAGAACGATATCTGGCGGCTGCGCCACCGCCTCATCGATATCGAGGCGTACCTGGTCGGGCATCGCGTCGAGCTGCCGGATCTCGGCGAAGGGCAGACGGAGAGTGCGGACGGGACGGAGGTTATCGTTCCGCGCAATGCGCCGCCGCAGGCACCGACCCGGTCGGTCGAGGTGATCGGCCTGCCGACCTGCAAGCCCCTCGGCGATTTCGTCCGGCCGAAGACGTCCGCGCGGAAGGCCCAGGCGGCCGCCGGGCCCCGCCAGGTCGAGACCGCCTGAGGTAGTCCGGGGATCACGCCCATGCACCGCATCCGCCTGGCCCTTCGGCGGAGGGCCCCCGTGCCGCCGGCGACGGCGCTGCCCGAGAGCCTGACCCGCTACGTGTCGCCGCCGGCTCCCGAGGTCGGCTTGATCACCGCGCCGCTCCGGGACATCGGCATGGCGCTGCTCGTCGGTGTCGTCGTCGCGCTCGTCGGCGGCCGGATTCTCGAAGCCTGGTAGCCGGTCCTGACTGTGTCCCGGCCATGGCCTATGAGGATCGGTGAGGATCCCGAGGGGGTGGACGGATGGGCAACGGCGACGGCAGCGGCGCGCCGAGCGCGAAGATCGCGGAGGTTCAGCGCCTGGCCACGGCGCTCGCGGCGCGCGTGCGCTACGCGCAGCTGGTAGGCCGCCCGGTCTACGAGGCGCAGATCTCCGCGCTGGTCGGCGCGGCCCGCCTGATGGATGAGGAGAGGGCCCCCTGGCCGCCGATGGTGGAGGAGGTGCTGACCGAGCTCGCCCGCGCGATCGAGGGGACCGAACCCGCCGCGGAAGGCGAGGCGGACGATTCTGGGGGAGACCCGGCGAAGGACGCGCCCGGACAGCCCTGAGCGCACCGCTCCCGTCGCCACACCCCCGTCGCCACCCTTGTACCGGTCATCGTGCGATCGCGCCGGGACTCCGGCCGGGATCGCCCGGAGATGGGCCGCGCCTGTCGCGAGCTCTCAGCCAGATGGCGGCATCCAGCATGACGACGGGCGCCACCGCCAGGGCCGCGGCCAGGGTGCGGTTGCGCCGCGGGTTCGAGGGCGTGGCGCGGGCCGCCAGCAGGCCGGCATCGAGGAGATCCCCGCCCAACCGCAGGCCGAGATGCCGCTCCGGCTCGGCGGCAGCCAGGATCGCCGCGCCCGAGGCGATCTCGCGCAGGCCGTAGAGCTGGATCAGGCCCTCGTGGCCGTCGAGGCCGGTCGCCGCGGCGACGCGCCGGGGCGCGAAGGTCTCGGCGAGGCCGAGCCCGATCCCGAACCAAGCCAGCCCGCGGGCCATCTGCCTGTCATCCATCTGCGATCCTGCCCCGCGCGGCCACCGGTCCATGGTTGGCCAACCGGGCGGTCCCGGCCGTGTTCCGGACCGCCGCGAGGCCGGAACTTCGGGGCGAAGGGGTGATTGATCAGTGTGCCGGCACGGAGATCCGCGCCGCCGCCGCGGTGCGACGATCGCCTCCGGTCGCACGCCCTCAACCCGCTCGCGTCGTGAAGGCGATGGCCGCATGATCCTGAGCCTGCAGGCCGTGCAGGTCGCGACCGGCAGCGACGATGCCGAGAGTCAGCTCGTCTTCGCCGACGGGTTCCTGGTCGCGATCCTGGTCCGTCTCTCGGCGCAGCACGGGGCCGATGCCGGGAAGTGGTTCCTCGAAGCCGGGTTCGGCCCGATCGATCCCCTCGGGCCGCCGCTGTTCGCGGACCTGCCGGCGGCCCGGGCCTGGATCATGCGGCAGCTGATCGCCGCGGCCTGACGGCGGCGACGGCGAAACTCGGGGTGATCCTCGGGGTGATCCTCAGGACGGCGTCCCGAGCCAGCGGAGCGAGCGTCTCAGCCGGACCGCACCGTCCGCGGCGAACCAGAGTCCGTGCGCGAACACGACCCGTTCCGGCGCCAAGCCGACGAGATCCGCGGCCGCCCGCGCGGCGTCGCGCCGCCGGAGCCTGATCACGAGGCGCAGGTAGGGCGGCGGCTCGCCGTGCGGCGGCGTCATGCGGGCGAGGCGCAGGAGCGGACGCAGCAGCGCCGGCATCTTCGCCGGCTCCAGGTTGAGGACGAGGTCGGTCAGGATCAGCGTGCGGCTCGCGCCGTGGAAGAATGCGACTTCCCGGAAGCCGAACCCGCCGGGCACGACGACCTGGCGCAGGTCCGCCGCCCAGTCGGGCGGCGGCGCATCCTCCAGAACCCGGTCGACGCGCAGGCCGGCGCGGCGGACCTGGCGACGCTCGCGGAGGTTGGGGGCTGCCCAGGTCAGGGCCTCCGGACACTGGGTCTGCCAGTCCTTCAGGAAGGTCCAGTGGGCGATGTTGGGCGCGACCAGGTGGCGGATCGGTCCGAGCGCGGCGATCGCGCGGTGCAGGCCCGCGTCGTAGCGCGTGGGGGAGTGCAGCCAGACCGATCCGTCCCCGAGACGGACGACGGTCATCCGGACGGGCAGGGGGATGCCGAGGGCGCGGAGCGGCCCGCTGTCGACGATCCAGACGCCCTCAGCCACTGGCTTGAGCACGTCGAGGGGTGGATAGGTCGCGTCCGGCAAATCCCGCTCTCTTCCTCGGCCGCGGGGCGTCACGCGCCCGCTCCCGTGCAACGGCGGGGCCGCGGCGGGTTTCCCGGATCCATCGCCGCAGGCCCGGGGCGTCTCACGCCCGCGCGCAGTCGGGCGCGACCGGCGCCATCGGCGGAACCGGGGCGGCGCGCAGCAGCGCGATCGCGAGACCGAGGATCGTCAGCACGTCGCAGGTCAGTCCGAAGACCGAGCCGACCAGGAGATTGTGCCCGGCCCAGCACAGGGAGGCGCCGAGGAAGAGCTGCCGCATCGCCTGCGGCGCCGCCTGGAGCCGCGCGCCGGTGGCGAGCAGCGACCCCGCGGCCGCGCAGGCCGACGGCCAGCCGTTCCACGTGGCCGCCGTCAGGCACGCCGCCGCGAGGGTGCTCGCGGCGAAGACGGGCGGCACCCAGCCGCCCCGGCCGGGCGCGCCGACGCAGCGGAGGGAGACGAGGCTCTGCAGCACCGAGATGGCGCACATCGCCGTCCCGGTGAGCGCCCCGAGCGTCAGGTAATGCGCGCCGAAGCAGGCGGCACAGGCCGCCGAGGCCGCGAGGATCCAGGCGCGCCGCGGCATCACCCCCGCAGTAAAGCCCAGGATCAGGCCCAGCGACCCGAACAGATCGAGGTGCGTCGCGGCGGCGGCGGACCAGGAATACAGGAATGATGCGGCGTTCATCGTGCGCGACCGGCCGGCGCGGGGGCGCCGTTTCAGTCGATCGCGCTAGGATCGCCCGGTAATCGGATGGTTAACGCCGCCTCCGGCGACGATCGCGACCCGGCGAGCGTGGCCGCGCCGCCGCACCGCGGTCCCGCGCGGCGACCCGCCGTGCCCGCATGTCCGTGGGCCCGATCATCGGTCATTCCGTGTGTCGATCGGCATCATGTGAGTATTCAATCAAAACAAGATGTTTAAACTCCGGGATTAACATAGATCAGATGGCCGATCTGCGCGTATTGCGCAGGGAACAATGCCTGCGGCTTCCGGTTCTCCGGGCATTCGAGTCGGGACGACACCGCGGCCGGTCGGGCGGGGGTGCGCGCGCGCCCGCTACAGGTGGTCTGAACCGACGCTCCGATGCAGCTTCCCACGTATGACGATCATCATCCCGTCGCCGCGCGGTTCCGGAACTTCATCGGGCCTGGACGACGCCCGCATCTACCTGGCCCTGCTCGCCTTCCTCTGTCGGTACGGCGCGGTACCGCGCGCAGCCGGGCCTGTTCCGGAGCTTCGCGGTGCTGTTCGACCGGGGACGCCCGGCAGGTCGCCGCCGGTCGCGCGTCGGGCGCCTTCGTGATGCGCCGGATGGACAGCTGAGGGCCGACCGATGACGCGTTCCGTTCCGATTGCCGCTCCGTTTCCCGCGGACGAGGAGGCGGTGCTGGCGCTGGCGCGCGCCCTGCGCGAGACCGGCTATACCTTCACCACCGTGACCCCGGCCACCCACGCCCACGTCAACGCCCGGCCGCGGCACGTCGAGGCGCGCAGCCTGCGCGACGTGTTCGGTTGGAGCCGGCCGTTCCGCGCCGACCTGGTCCCGGAGCCGATCCTGCGCCTGATGCGGGCGGCCGGCGCCGTGATCGAGGACGGCCCGCTGCTGCGGCCGACGCTGCGCGTCTCCAGCCTCGACGGCGAGCTGTTCGCCCATTCCGCGTATCCCCCGAGCGCGGCCGACGCGGTGTTCTTCGGGCCCGACACGGCGCGCTTCGCCGCGGCGGTGATCGCGCATCTCGAGGCGCGGTCGCGGCCGGTGCGCCGCGCGGTCGATATCGGCTGTGGCTCGGGTGCGGCCGGGATCTGCGTCGCCAAGAGGGCGCCGGGCGCCGAGGTGGTGCTCGTCGACATCAACCCGGCGGCCATGCGGGCGGCGCGCGTCAACGCCCGGATCGCCGGGACCGACGGGGTCGACGTCCGCCGCAGCGACCTGCTGCGCGACGTCGAGGGCCCGTTCGACCTCATCATGTCGAACCCGCCCTTCATGATCGACACGGCGGAACGGGCCTACCGGCACGGCGGCGGCCCCCTCGGGGCCGGGCTGCCGCTCGCGGTGGCCGAGCAGGCGGCCGGGCGGCTCGCGCCCGGCGGCAGCCTCGTCCTGTTCACCGGCGCGGCCATCGTCGACGGGGCGGACACGTTCCGCGACGCCGTGGCCGACCTCTGCGACCGGGCCGGGTTGGACTGGACCTACCGCGAGTTCGACCCGGACGCGTACGGCGAGGAACTCGCGACGCCCGCCTACGACGCGGTCGAGCGACTCGCCCTCGTCGTCCTGACCGCCACGCGCCCGGTGACCCGGCCATGACCGACAGCATGACCGACAGCATGACCGACAGCTCGACCGACAGCTCGACCGACAGCTCGACCGACACCTTCCTCCGGGACGCCCTCGCGGGCCTCTCCGCCGAGCCGAAGACGCTGCCGGGAAAGTATCTCTGGGACGAGACCGGCTCGGACCTGTTCGACAGAATCTGCCACAGCGCCGACTACTACCCGACCGCGCAGGAGATGACCGTCCTGCCGCAGGTCGCCGCCGACGTGGCGCGCCGGGTGCGGCCGGGGGTGACCGTCGTCGAGTTCGGCAGCGGCGCGAGCCGCAAGATCCGCACGCTCCTCGACGCGCTGCCCGAACCGGCGGCCTACGTGGCGATCGACATCTCCGGGGCGTACCTGGAGGCCGCGATCCGGCGGCTGGCCGCCGATTACCCCGGCATCCCGATGATCCCGGTCTGCGCCGACTACTCGCAGCCGGTCCAGCTGCCGCGAGGGGCCGGGCCGGGGGGCATCCTGGGCTTCTATCCGGGAACGAGCATCGGCAACTTCGACCCGCGCGGGGCCCGGCAGTTCCTCGAGCGCGCGCGCGCCACCCTCGGGCCGAGCCTTTTCCTCGTCGGCGCGGACGGCACCGCCGACCCGGACCGCCTGCAGCGCGCCTACGGGCGCGCCGACGGCCTCATGGCCGCGTTCCACCGCAACATCCTGACGCGGCTGAACCGGGAACTCGGCGCCGATTTCGACCGCGACAATTTCCGGCACGCCGTGCGGATCTGCCCGGACCCGCTGCGGGTCGAGGCCCACCTCGTCGCGACCCGGCCGGCAAGCTACCGGCTGGGCGACCGGACCATCGCGTTCGCGGCGGGGGAGAGCGTCCGGACCGACACGTCGCACAAGTACCCGGCGGACGCCTTCCGGGCGCTCGCGGCCGAGAGCGGCTGGCAGCCCCGCGCCCTGTGGACGGGGGACGGCGGAGATTTCAACCTCCACCTGCTGCAGGCGGAGGCCTGACCCGGCGCGGAACTCTTCTCCCGACACGCTCGCGCGCGCCGGGCCAGTAGTTGATCCGGCGGCGGGCGCTCTAGACGGCCTCGATCGGCGCGTGCTTGCCGTCGTGGGCGGAGCCCGACTCCATGCTCAGCGTCTCGCCGGCCTGCCGCTGGTCCCGGGCCGGCGGCGGGTAATCCGTCAGCGGGCGCCAGGGGGCGGACGGAGTGCCGAGGCGCGCGCCGGACGGCCGCATCGACATCCAGATCGCGACGGCCATCCACGGGACGACGAAGAAGACGAAGGCGGCGAGCCCCACGGCGATCCTCCTTAGGTACGGTGACGCCGGGAGAACGCCCGAACGGCGGCCCCGGATCCGACGCGATCGGGCCTGGAGCCCGGCGCGGTCAGAACCTACAAGGATGGGCCGCTCGGCCGGGCCCACCGGACCTGATCGGCGGCCCCGCCGGGCGCGGCCCGGTCCGGACGCCCGCGCGGCGCCGCGCAGCCTGCTGGAGCGAGCAATGGCAGATCTTTCCGGAAAGACGGTCCTGGTCACGGCGGCGGGTCAGGGGATCGGGCGCGCCAGCGCGCTCGCCTTCGCCCGCGCCGGGGCGCGGGTCCACGCCACCGACATCAACGCGGCCGCCCTCGCCGATCTGCGCGCCGACAGCCTGAGCACCGCGACCCTCGACGTGCTGGACGCGGAGGCGGTCGGGGCCCTGGTCGCGCGCATCGGCGCGGTCGACATCCTGTTCAACTGCGCCGGCACCGTCCACGCCGGCACCATCCTGGAGATGCGCGACGACGAGCTCGACTTCGCCCTCGACCTCAACGTCAAGGCGATGATCCGCACGATCCGGGCGGTCCTGCCCGGCATGCTGGAGCGCCGCGACGGCGCCATCGTCAACATGGCCTCGGTGGCCTCCTCGGTGAAGGGCGTGCCCAACCGCTTCGCCTACGGGGTGACGAAGGCGGCGGTGATCGGCCTGACCAAGGCGGTGGCCGCCGACTATGTCGGCCACAACATCCGCTGCAACGCCATCTGCCCCGGCACGGTGGAGAGCCCGTCGCTGCAGGAGCGCATCCGCCAGCAGGGCGACTACGAGCAGACCCGCGCGGCCTTCATCGCACGCCAGCCGATCGGCCGGCTCGGCACGCCCGAGGAGATCGCCGACCTCGCCGTCTACCTCGCGGGCGCGACCTACACGACCGGCCAGGCCGTCGTGATCGACGGCGGCTGGACGATCTGATCCGCCGGGGCGGGCCTCAGAACCGGGCGACCAGCGCCACGCCGCCGATCATCAGGGCGCCGCCGAGGATGCGCCACAGGCCGGCCTCGTGGACCTTGAAGCCCACGAGGCCGAAATGGTCGAGCAGGATCGACGTGACGACGCCCGCCGTCACGATCAGTCCGAGAAAGGTGGCGGCCCCGATCCGCGCGGAGACGGAGAGCTGCGCCATCGTCAGGCCCGCGCTCATCACGCCGCCGAGCCACGCCCACCAGGGTACCTGCGCGAGGCGGTCCAGCGTCGGCCACCCGTACTGCCCCGTCACCAGCATGGCGACGCAGATCGCCGCGACGCTGACGACGAGGCTCACCACGCCGGCGAGCAGCGGCCGCGCGAGGGACTTGGCGAGGCCCGCGTTCTGGCCCGGTTCGATCGCGGTGGCGATGCCCGCGAGCAGCGCGAAGCCGTACAGGAAGAGCATGCTGGGATCCTGAGGGTGCGAGGCGTTCGGATCGACGGGTCCGTCAGAACGCCGCCACGAGGGCGACGCCCGCGACCATCAGCGCGCCGCCGAGGATGCGCCAGCGCCCGGCGCGGTGGCGCGCGAAGCCCACGAGGCCGTGATGGTCGAGGATGATCGAGCCGACCACGCCCGCGGTGATCACGCAGCCCAGGAACGGCGCCGCGCCGACTTTCTCGGAGATGTAGAGCTGCGCCAGGACGACCGCCGCCCCGAGCACGCCGCCCGGCCAAGCCCACCAGGGCACGGGCGTGGCCGCTTCGGCCTGGGAGCGGCCGCGCAGCCAGGCGACGGCCATCGCGGCGAGGAAGCAGGCGATCGCGAGGCCGAAGCAGAACAGGCCGGCCAGCATCGGCTGCCCCGTGACCTTCGCCAGCGTGGCGTTCTGGCCCGGCTCGATGGCGTTCGCGACGCCGGCCACGAGGGCGATGCCGTAGAGATACCACTTGGACAAGGCGGCGCCTTCCCGACGAGGAGCGGATCGCACCCGGACGGGGCGGTCTGCTGCCAAACCCGCCGCCGCGCCGGGTGACTGCATCACAGGCCTGGTCGGTGCCGGGACACATCGCCCCAGGGCGGGGCGGGTCAGGGTGAGGCCGGGCGGGCCGGGCGCGGCGCGGGAACGTTTCCGGCCCCTCGCGTGCTGTGCCTGTGGCAGCCCGAGTGGACGATGGACGCCCGCAGCCCGACGATCACGCCGACGACGCAGGACCGTCAGGCCGAGCTCACCCTGCGGGGGATCGCGCTCGGCGCGGCCATCACGGTCGTGTTCATGGCCGCCAACCTCTACATGGGCCTGAAGACCGGGATGACGTTCTCGTCCTCGATCCCGGCCGCGATGATCTCGATGGGCGCGTTCCGGCTGATGGGCGGCGCCGGCATCCTCGAGAACAACATCGTGCAGACGCAGGCCTCGGCGGCCGGCACCCTGTGCAACGTCATCCTGGCGCTTCCCGGGCTCATCCTCGTCGGCCACTGGCACGGCTTCCCGTTCTGGCAGACCACGGCGGTCTGCCTGCTGGGTGGCCTGCTCGGCGTCGCCTTCTCGATCCCGCTCCGCCGCGCGCTCGTGTCGGGCAGCGATCTCCCCTATCCCGAGGGCATCGCCGCCGCGGAGGTGCTCAGGACCGGCCACGAGGAGCAGGGCGGCCACGGCCTGCGGGACCTGCTCGGGGCCGCCGCGGCCGCCGGGACGATCGGGCTCGCCACCACGGGGCTGAAGGTCCTGGGCGAGGGGCTCAACGGCGCGGTCAGCCTCGGCGGCGCGGTGTTCCGCACCGGGACCGGCTTCTCGCTGGCGCTGGTCGGCGTCGGCTACCTCGTGGGCATCGGCGCCTGCCTCGCGCTGCTGACCGGCGTCCTGATCGCCTGGGGGATCGCGGTCCCGATCCTCACCGCCCTGTCGCCCGATCCCGCCAAGTCGGCGGGCGCGGCCGCCGAGGCGGTCTGGTCGGGCCAAGTGCGCCTCATGGGCGCCGGGATCATCGCGGTGGGCGGGCTCTGGACCGTGGGCTCGCTGGCGCGCCCGATCCTCGGGAGCATCCGCGCCGCCCTGTCGGGCAGCGGCGGTCTCGGCAAGGATCACCCGCGCGAGGACCGCGACCTGCCGATCACCTGGGTGGCCGCCGCGACCCTGGGCCTGTGCGTGCCGCTCGCGCTGCTGTTCTGGGCCTTCGCCGGGGCCGCCGACCTCGGCGGCCTGACGATCGTGCTGGTGGTGGCCGCCACCCTGTTCACCGTCCTGTTCGGCTTCCTGATGGCGGCGGCCTGCGGCTACCTCGCGGGCCTGCTGGGCTCCTCGTCGAGCCCGATCTCGGGGATCGGCATCCTGACCACGATGGCGACCGCGCTGCTCCTGCCCCTGGTCCTGGGGCATTCCGCCGGGCCCGAGGGAGACCGGTTCGTCACCGGCATGGCGCTGCTGCTGACGTCGGTCATCATCACCACCTCGTCGATCGCCAACGACAACCTGCAGGACCTGAAGACCGGGCAGGTGCTCGGCGCCACGCCCTGGCACCAGCAGGTCGCGCTCATCCTCGGCGTCGGGGTCGGCGCCGTGGTGATCGCCCCGCTCCTGTCGCTGCTCTACGAGGCCTACGGCTTCGTCGGTGCCCCGGCGCGAGACGGGCAGGACGCGGGGAGCGCCATGCCGGCGCCCCAGGCGGCCCTGATGACCCAGATCGCCAACGGCATCACGCACGGTGAGTTGCCCTGGACCATGGTGCTGATCGGCGCCGGGCTCGGGGTGGTCCTGGTGGCGACCGAGACGTGGCTGAAGCGGCGTGACCTCACCTTCCCGGCCCTGACGGTCGGCATCGGCATGTACCTGCCGCTCTCGGTGGAGATGACGATCGCCATCGGCGGCATCCTCGGCTGGGTCGCCGAGCGCCGGCTGCGCGCCCGGGTCGGCGCGAAGGGCGACGCGAAGGCCGACAGGGCGGTCGGCACCGCCCGCCGCCGGGGTGTCCTCCTCGCGTCCGGGTTCCTCGTCGGCGAGAGCTTCGTGGGCGTGCTTCTCGCCGGCACCGACCTCCTGGCGGGCCACAGCTCGGCGATCGCCGTGGCCGGCAAGGATTTCGCGCCCTACGCCACCGGGCTCGGCCTCGCGGTCTTCCTGGCGGGGCTCGTCGTCTACCTGCGGATGGTCTCGCGACTGGAAGCGGCCCCGCGGGGGGCGTGACGGATCCGCCGGCGCCCCGGGCGGGTTCCCCGCAAGACGCCGTCGCCCGCGCGGCCGCGGCCTCCGCCACGCCGGAATTGCGCATGAGAGCGGCTGACAGAGCGGCTGACAGGGCGGTTGAGAGAGCGGCCGACACCCGGGAGCGCGTCTTCCCCGTGAGCGCCGGCATCCTGTTCGGGCTCGGCCTCGGCGGCTTCTTCGACGGGATCGTGCTGCACCAGATTTTGCAATGGCACCACATGCTGAGCAGCTGGTACCCGATCGACACGATCCCGAACCTCGAGCTGAACACCCGCTGGGACGGCCTCTTCCACAGCGCGACCTACGTCTTCGTGGTCCTCGGGCTGTTCCTCCTCTGGCGCGCCGCGCACCGCACGCACCTCTACTGGTCCAGCAAGCTGCTCGCCGGGTCGCTCCTGGTCGGCTGGGGCCTGTTCAACCTCGTCGAGGGCCTGATCGACCACGAGATCCTCGGCGTGCACCACGTCAACGAGCGGGCACCGCCGGAGCAGTGGCTCTACTGGGACATCGGCTTCCTGCTCTGGGGCGGCGCCATGCTGGCCGCGGGTCTGGGCCTCGTGGTGGTCGGCAAGGGCGAGGAGGCGTCGCTGGCGCGGAATCCCGCGTGAGGGCCGCCGGTCCCGGCCTGAGCCCGGTCCTGCCCTGGCTCGCCCTGGCGGCCGGCCTGAGCCTCGCCACCCTGCCGGCCTGGCGGCCCCTGGTCTTCGGGACCACGCTCACCGTCGAGGATCTTCTCACGCTCCGCTGCCTGACGCGCTGAATCCCGCGTCCCGGCCCGTTCCGTAGGCCCCTTCTCACGCCCCTTCGGCCGCCTCGCCGAGCAGCGTCCGGACGAACCGGCGGGTGCGCGGGTCGGCCGGCCGGGCGAAGACGTCGGCGGCCGCGCCCTGCTCGACGATATGCCCCCCTTCCAGGAACACCACCGTGTCGGCGACGCGCCGCGCGAGGCGCAGGTCGTGGGTCGCCATCAGCATGGTCGTGCCCGCGTTCGCGAGGCCGGCGAGGACGTCCACCACCTCGGCGGCGAGTTCCGGGTCGAGGGCCGAGGTCGGCTCGTCGCAGAGCAGCAGGCGCGGGGAGGGGGCCAGCGCCCGGGCGATCGCCACCCGCTGCTGCTGGCCGCCCGACAGGCTGGCGGGCCAGTCCGCGGCCTTGTGGGCGAGGCCGACGCGCTCCAGCAATTCCAGGGCGCGCGCCCGCGCCCGGTCCTGCGGCCACTTGCCGACGGTGACGAGCCCCTCGGTGACGTTCTCCATCACGGTCCGGTGGGGGAAGAGCTGGAAGTTCTGGAACACCATGCCGGTCTGCCGGCGCACGGCGAGCACGTCCCGCCGCGCCGGCGGGCTGCCGGGCCGGAAGGTGAGGCGTATGTCGCCGAGGGTCAGCGTCCCGGCCTGCGGGACCTCCAGCAGGTTCGCACAGCGCAGGAGCGTCGACTTGCCCGAGCCCGAGGGGCCGATCAGCGCCGTGACCCGCCCCTCCGGCACCGCGAGGTCGACGCCCCGCAGGACCGGGTTGTCGCCGAAGCGCTTCTCGATGGCCGACAGGGCGATCACGCGCGGGCCTCCAGGTAGCCGCCGTAGCGCCCGAGGCGCCGCTCCAGCAGCGTCTGGAGCCAGGACAGGAGCGTCGACAGGACGAGGTAGATCAGCGCCACCTCGATGTAGAGTATCAGCGGCTCGTAGGTGACGGCGACGATGCGCTGGGCCGCCTGGAACAGCTCCGGCACCGTGATGGCGGCCGCGAGCGAGGTGTCCTTCACCAGCGCGATGAAGGAGTTGGCGAGCGACGGCACCGCCACCCGCGCCGCCTGGGGCAGGATCGTGCGGCGCAGGGCCTGGACCGGCGTCATGCCGGTGGCGTAGGCCGCCTCCCACTGGCCCTTCGGGATGGAGGCGATGGCGGCGCGGACGATCTCCGACGTGTAGGCGCCGACGTTGAGGGTGAACCCGATCACGGCGGCCGGGAAGGCGTCGATCAGGATGCCGGCGCTCGGCAGGCCGTAGAAGATCACGAACAGCTGCACGAGGAGCGGCGTGCCCCGGAAGATCCACACGTAGAACCACGCCAGGGCCGCCAGGGGCCGGGGCGCGAACAGGCGCACGAGGGCGGTCCCGAGCCCCAGCGCGAGGCCCAGCACGAAGGTGATGAGCGTCAGCGGCACGGTGAAGCGCAGGCCGGCCGCGAGCAGCGGCCCCAGCGACTGGAGCATGAGGTCGAGCCAGTGCGGCACGGGGCGGCGTCTCCTACCGGGCGATCGAAGCGTGGGGCTGTACGGGGCGGCGCCCGGGCGGGATCCGTCCGGGCGGGCCCTCTGCGGACGGTCTACTTGGAGACGTCGGCGCCGAAGTACTTCTGGGCGATCGCCGCGTAGCTGCCGTCGGCCTTGATCGCCTCCAGCGCCTTGTCGATCGCCGCCTTAAGGGCCGGGTTGTTCTTGCGCATGATGATCCCGGAGGCGTCCGCGTCGGCCTGCTCGGCGGCGATCTTTACGGGGGCGTTCGGCTTCTGCTTGTGGAAGTCTAGGAACGACAGGCTGTCGTTGACGGTGGCGTCGGCGCGGCCGGTGAGGACGAGCTGGATCGACTGGTCGAAGCCGTCCGTCCCGACGAGCTCGGCGCCGGACTGCTCGGCGAGGCGCGCGAAGTTGCTGGAGAGGCTCTGGGCGGCCTTCCTGCCCTTGAGATCGGCGAAGGACGTGATGTCGGACCGGTCCGCCCGCGTGATCAGCACGGCCCGGGCGCGGATGTAGGGCTCGGAGAAGTCGAACTTCGCCTGCCGCTCCTTGGTGATGCCGACTTGGTTGATCACCACGTCGTAGCGCTTGCCGTCGAGGCCGGCGATCAGCCCGTCCCACTTGCCCTCGAGGAATTGCGGCGTGACGCCCAGCTGCTCGGCGACCTTGCGGCCGATCTCGACGTCGAAGCCGACGAGCTGCCCGGACGCGTCGTGGAACGTGAAGGGCGCGTAGGTGCCCTCGGTGCCGACGCGCAGGGTCTTGGCGGCGCGAATCGCGTCGAGATCGTCGGCCCGCGCGGGCGCGGCGAAGGGCGAGGCGGGGGCCGCGCCGAGGAGCGCCGCGACGACGAGCGCCGCGACGCGGCCGGCAGAGAAGAATCGCATTACAGTAGCTCCGAAAAGAAAACGCTGTTCTCGTGCGGCCGCCGCGCGCGATCTCGGCTGTCGATGGACAAAGCAAAGAAGAGCTCGGCCGTACAGGAAAGTCGGTGCGCTTGTCGACAGCTTGGTTGGTTCGATCCGGCCCGCGCCAGGATAGAGGCCGCGTGCTAAGAGGCGCCCGGATCCCGCCCGCGGACACGGCCGTCCGCCGGGACGCGCGATCCCGGCAGGAGGACCGCGCATGACTTCGCCCGCCCACGCCTATCGCGGCGTCTTCCCGGTCGCCCCCACGGTCTTCGACGCCGCGGGCGCCCTCGACCTCGACGGGCAGCGCCGGGCCGTCGACTTCATGATCGACGCCGGCAGCCAGGGCCTGTGCATCCTGGCGAACTTCTCCGAGCAGTTCGTCCTCACGGACGACGAGCGCGAGCGGGTGATGGACGCCGTGCTGGAACACGTGGCCGGCCGCGTGCCGGTGATCGTGACGACGACGCACTTCGCCACGCAGGTCTGCGCCGAGCGCTCGCGCCGCGCCCAGGAGGCCGGCGCCGCGATGGTGATGGTCATGCCGCCCTATCACGGCGCCACGATCCGCGTGCCGGAGCTCGGCATCGTCGACTTCTTCCGCGCGGTCTCGGACGCGATCTCCATCCCGATCATGATCCAGGACGCGCCGGTGGCCGGCACGCCGCTGTCGGCGCCGCTCCTGGCGCGCATGGCCCGGGAGATCGCGAACGTCGCCTACTTCAAGATCGAGACCGCGGGCGCCGCGGCCAAGCTCCGCGAGCTGATCGCGCTCGGCGGCGACGCGGTCGTGGGCCCCTGGGACGGCGAGGAGGCGATCACCCTGATGGCCGACCTCGACGCCGGCGCGACGGGTGCGATGACCGGCGGCGGCTACCCGGACGGCATCCGCCAGATCACCGACGCCTACGCGGCCGGGCGCCGGGAGGAGGCGATGGACGCCTACGCGCGCTGGCTGCCGCTGATCAACTACGAGAACCGGCAGTGCGGCCTGCTCGCCTGCAAGGCGCTCATGGCCGAGGGCGGGGTGATCGCGAGCGAGACCGCGCGGCTGCCGATCCAGCCCCTGCACCCGGCGACGCGGGCCGGCCTGATCGAGCTCGCCCGGCGGAACGACGCGCTGGTCCTGCGCTGGGGCCGCTGAGCCGCCTCCGCCCGACTCAGTGCGCCGCCGCGGCCGGCGCCCGGGTCCCGAGCACGCCCGCGAGCCGGCGCACCGCCTCCCGCGCCAGGTCCGGGCTGATGGCGAAGCACATCCGCACCAGGCCCTCGCCCTCGGGTCCGAAGGCGGTGCCGGGCGCCACGCCGACCTTGGCCTCCCGCAGCAGGCGCAGCGCCAGGTCGAGGCTCGGCTCGCCGCCGCCCATCCGGGCCATGAGGTAGAAGGCCCCGTCCGGCGGCGCGACCGTGACGCCCGGCAGGCGCGACAGCCCTTCCACCAGGATCGCCCGGGCCTCGGCGCAGCGATCCACCATCGTGCGGATGAAGCCGTCGCCCTCCTCGAGGGCCGCGATGCAGGCGTGCTGGACGAAGGTCGGGATCGAGGTGGTGCTGTACTGCCCGAGCTTGGCGAAGGTCGGTGCGAGGCCGCGGGGATAGATCACCCAGCCGGCCCGCCAGCCGGTCATCGCCCAGTTCTTCGAGAAGGTGTTGGTCACGATCAGCCGGTCGTCCTCCGTGCAGATCTGCAGGAAGGACGGCGCGATCCGGTTGCCGTAGGTGAAGTGGGCGTAGACCTCGTCCGAGAGGATCCAGAGGCCGCGCTCCCGGGCGAGGTCGCGCAGGGCCGTCATCTCGGCGAGCGGCATGGTCCAGCCCGTCGGGTTCGAGGGCGAGTTCACCATGATCACCCGGGTGCGCGGTGTGATCGCCGCCGCGATGTCGGCGAGCGGCAGCGCGAAGCGCCCGTCCGGCAGGCGGCGATACGGCACCGTCACGGGCACGCCGCCGGCGATGCGGACCGCCTCGCCGAGGTTGGGCCAGGCCGGGGAGGGGATGATCATCTCGTCGCCCGGCTCCAGCAGCACCTGGGCCGCCTGCATGATCGCGTTCATGCCACCCGCCGTGACGCCGAACCGGTCCGGCGGGATCTCCACGCCCCAGTGGCGGGCGTGGTAGGCGCCGAGCGCCGCCCGCAGCGCCGGCAGCCCCAGCGACGTGGTGTAGCGGGTGTGCCCGTCGAGCATCGCCCGGTGCGCGGCCTCGACGATGAAAGGCGGCGTCGGCAGGTCGCCCTCGCCGATCCACAGCTTCACCACCTCCGGGTCGTCCCGCCCGCGATCCGCCACGAGGCCGATCTGGCTCGTGCCGATGCCGCGGATGCGCGCCGACAGCGCGGCGGCGAGATCGACGGGCGCGGCGGAGACGAGGGTGTCGGCCATGGCGGCGCGTGCTCTCCGTGCGTCGGGACGCGGCGTCCCGTCGCGCGGCGCGCGTCCAGGGGCCCGCGTGGTCCCGACCTGTGAGGAATCCAGCGACCCTGACGCGTTCGGGCGCGGACGTCCAGACCCCAAGGCCGGATCGATCCCGGACCCCGGCGCATGGCCAGGGCGCCGCACCGGCGACACAGGATGTTTTGACTTTTCAGAAATTTCTGAAATTGCTATACGCCGAGTCGCGCACAGAGCCGGAGGCACGACGTGCTCGCCAACCTCGATCCCCTCATCCTCGCCCGCATGCAGTTCGGGTTTACGGTGGCCTTCCACATCGTGTTCCCGGCCTTCTCGATCGGCCTCGCGAGCTTCCTCGCCGTCCTGGAGGGGCTCTGGCTCGCCACCGGGCGCCAGGTCTTCCTGGACCTGTTCAAGTACTGGCTGAAGATCTTCGCCATCGCCTTCGCGATGGGCGTCGTGTCGGGGCTGGTGATGTCCTACCAGTTCGGCACGAACTGGTCGGTCTTCTCCGACAAGACCGGCCCGGTGCTGGGCCCGATGATGGCCTACGAGGTGCTCTCGGCCTTCTTCCTGGAGGCGGGCTTTCTCGGCGTGATGCTGTTCGGGATGCGCAAGGTCGGGCCGCGGCTGCACTTCGCGGCGACGCTGATGGTGGCGGTCGGGACCTGCTTCTCGGCGTTCTGGATCCTGGCGGTGAACTCGTGGATGCAGACGCCGGCGGGCTACGGCACGAACGCCGAGGGCCAGTTCGTGCCGCTGGACTGGTGGGCGATCGTGTTCAACCCGTCCTTCCCGTACCGCCTCGTGCACATGGTGCTGGCCGCCTACCTGACGACGGCCCTGGTGGTGGGCGCGGTCGGCGCGTGGCACCTGCTGCGCGACCGGGCCAACCCGGCCGCCCGGACGATGTTCTCGATGGCGATGTGGATGGCCGCCCTGGTCGCGCCGGTCCAGATCCTCGCGGGCGACGCGCACGGCCTCAACACGCTGGAGCACCAGCCCGCCAAGGTCATGGCCATGGAGGGGCACTTCCAGAGTCACCCGGACGGCGCGCCGCTGGTGCTGTTCGGCCTGCCCGACCAGGAGGCCGGCACCGTGCGCTACGCGGTCGAGATCCCGAAGCTGTCGTCGCTGGTGCTGAAGCACGCCCTCGACGCGCCCCTGAAGGGGCTCGACAGCCTGCCGCGGTCGGAATGGCCGCCGGTGCCGATCGTGTTCTGGTCGTTCCGCATCATGGTCGGCCTCGGCATGCTGATGCTGCTCCTGGGCGCCCTCAGCCTCCTCGCCCGCTGGCGCGGCGCCCTCTACGCGTGGCGCCCCCTGCACCGGTTCGCGGTGGCCATGGGCCCGGCGGGCTTCGTGGCGGTGCTGGCCGGCTGGATCACCACCGAGGTCGGGCGCCAGCCCTACACGGTGTACGGCCTGCTGCGCACGGCGCAGTCGGTCTCGCCGCTGCACGCGCCGGCGGTGGCGGCCTCGCTCACCGCCTTCGTGGTGATCTACTTCGCGGTCTTCGCCATGGGCACCGGCTACATGCTGCGCCTGATGGGCCAGCCCCCGCATGCCGGCGAGAGCGGAATCGAGCCCGGCGCGCCGATCCGGACGGCGGGCATCACGCCCGCCCCGGCGATCGACCCCGACCGCCACCTCCAGCCGGCCGAGTGAGGGACCCATGGCCTACAGCGTCGATCTCACGGTGGTCTGGGCGCTCGTGATCGCCTTCGCGGTCTTCGCCTACATCGTCATGGACGGCTTCGACCTCGGCATCGGCCTCTTGTTCCCGGTCCTGCCGCCGGGCGCGGAGCGCGACACCGCCATGAACTCGGTCGCGCCGGTCTGGGACGGCAACGAGACCTGGCTGGTGCTGGGCGGCGGCGGCCTGTTCGCCGTCTTCCCGCTGGCCTACGCGGTGATCCTGCCGGCGCTCTACGCGCCGATCATCGCGATGCTGCTCGGGCTGATCTTCCGCGGCGTCGCCTTCGAGTTCCGCTGGCGCGACCCCCGCCACCGCGCCGCCTGGGACGTGGCCTTCGCGGGCGGCTCGCTGGTGGCGGCCCTCGCCCAGGGCATCACGCTGGGCGCGCTCCTGCAAGGCATCGCGGTCGAGGGGCGGGCCTATGCCGGCGGCTGGTGGGACTGGCTCACGCCCTTCAGCCTCCTCGTGGGCGCGAGCCTGGTCGTCGCCTACGCGCTGCTCGGGGCGACGTGGCTGGTGATGCGCACCGAGGGCCTGCTCCAGCTGCGGGCCCGGCGCCTGGCCCTGCGCCTCACCGCGGCGACGGTGGCGGCCATCGCCCTCGTCAGCGCGGTGACGCCGTTCCTCCAGGGCCGCTACTACGAGCGCTGGCTGGCGATGCCGAACGTGCTCGTCACCGCGCAGGTGCCGCTGCTCGTGGCGCTCGCGGCCTACGCCCTGTGGCGCACCCTGCGGGGCGGCGCCGAGCGGGCGCCCTTCCTGATCGCGCTGGGGCTGTTCGCCCTGACCTTCCTGGGGCTCGGCATCAGCATCTTCCCCGACATCGTGCCGGGCCGGATCACGATCTGGCAGGCGGCCGCCCCCGAGGCGAGCCAGATCTTCCTGCTGGCCGGCGCGTCGGTTTTGATCCCGATCATACTGGCCTACACCGCGTACGCGTACTGGGTCTTCCGCGGCAAGGTCGACGCGCACGGATATCACTGATGGCACCCGCAGCAGCACAGCCCCTCTGGAAGCGCCTCGCGTGGTTCGCGGGGCTCTGGGCCTCCAGCATCGTCGGCCTCGGCTTCGTCGCGACGGTCCTGCGGTATTGGCTCAAGAGCTGATAGACCGGGGCGGCGCCCGCCCGATTATCGCCCGCGTCGGATCCCTGCCGTGCAGCTGCCCCCGCTCGTCCAGACCTTCGTGCTGCATTTCGGTGAGATGGGCTCGCGCTGGGGCATCAACCGGACCGTGGGGCAGATCTACGCCCTGCTGTTCGTCGCCGAGCGGCCGCTCAATGCCGACGAGATCGTCGAGCGGCTCGGCGTGTCGCGCTCCAACGTCAGCATGGGCCTGAAGGAGCTACAGGCCTGGAACCTCGTCCGGCTCCAGCACCGGCCCGGCGACCGGCGCGACTACTTCACGACGCCCGAGGACATCTGGCAGATCGTCCGCACGCTGGTCGAGGAGCGCAAGAAGCGCGAGGTCGACCCGACCTTGACCCTCCTGCGCGAGCTCCTGATGCAGGAGCCGGCGACCGAGGAGGAGCGGCACGCCCAGGCGCGCCTGCGGGAGATGCACGACCTCTTCGAGCTGTTCGCCGGCTGGTACGCGGACGTGCGCCGCCTCGACACCGAGCGCCTCGTCCAGCTCCTGACGCTCGGCTCGAAGGTCCAGAAGGTTTTGGAGATGAAGGATCGCCTGACCCGCCTGCCGGGCCGGATCGGCGGCCGGTCGGCCAAGTCGGACTGAGCCGCCTCGCGACCGATCAGGCCTCGGCGAGCGCCCCCCGATAGAGGGCGATGAGCGAGGCGCCGACATGCTCGATGTGGCGCCGCAGGCACGCGGCCGCCGCCTCGAACGCGCGGTCCTCGCACAGGGCCAGGATCTGCGCGTGCTCGCTGACCGCGCGGGTCGCGTCCTCGGAGGTCGCGATCTGCAGCCGCGTCGGCCGCTCGCAATCCTGCAGCAGCGCGGAGACGATCGCCAGCGACCGCGGCCGGCCGGCGTGCCGGATCAGGTCGAGGTGGAAGCGGCTGTTCAGGTCGCCCCACCGGAGGACCTGACCGGTCTCCAGCGCCGCGCCGTACTCCTTCGAGAGCGCGTCGAGATCGCGGATGTCGTCGGGGGTCAGGTGCGGGGCCGAGAGCAGGAGCAGTTCCGGCTCGAGCTGGACGCGCAGCTGGAAGATGTCCTCGACCTCCTGCAGCGAGAGGCCCGTCACGACCGCCCCGCGGTGCGGCACGATCCGCACGAGCTTGCTGGCTTCCAGCTGCAGCAGGGCCTCGCGCACCGGGATCCGGCTGATCCCGAACTCCTCCGCCAGGGCGTCCTGGCGGAGCTGCACTCCCGGCGGCAGTTCACCGTTCAGGATCTGCTCGCGGAGCGAGTCCGCCACGGCCGCCGCCACAGTCTTGTGCCGCAACCGGTCGGGTGCGGGGCGTCCGGGAATCAAAGGGGACATCGACGCCTCAACAGAATCGTATACATGTATACAAGGCGCCTTACTGACCGGAAAATGCGCCGCTGTCCAATGCCAGATTGTCCTGGATAAACCTGAAGTTTGCTTGGCCGAGATTCCCGGCCGAGCGGCAAGTCTCGGCCGTTCTCCGACAGATGCACCCGCAAGGAGCAGGCCGTCTTCGGAGGCACGGTGCTCGCCGGTAACGCACGTTCGCGTAGACGGCATTGATCCAGGTGAATGACGTGCCTGGATCGCGCGCGCCGGCGCGGGACTCACCGGTCCGCCGCGTGGCCTCGCGGCGGCGGCGCGGCCCAGGGCGCCTGGCCGAGGGTCTGGGCGAGATGGGCGATCAGCGCCGTCACCCGCGCCGGCCGCGGATCGCCCGGCGGCGTGACGAGGTGCAGGGCGATCGGCGGCGGCGACCAGGCCGGCAGCACCCGCTCGAGACGCCCGGCTTCGAGGTCGTCCCAGATCATGAAGTCGGGCTGCAAGGCGAGGCCGAGGCCGGCCCGCAGCGCCGGCGCCAGCGCCTCGGCGTTGTTCGCCCGGAGCTGGCCCGCCGGCACCACGACGGCCTCCGCGCCGCTCCCGTCCACGAAGCGCCAGCGGTCCGGCGTCGGCAGGTAGGCGTAGCCGAGGCAGGTGTGGTGGACGAGGTCGTCCGGGTGCTCGGGCCGGCCGTGCCGGTCGAGATAGGCGGGCGTGGCGACCAGCGAGCGGCGGATCTCGCAGAGCCGGCGCGCGCGCAGGGAGGAATCCGGCAGGGCCGCGATGCGCAGCCCGATGTCGAACCCGCCGCCGACGAGGTCGACGACCGCGTCCGACAGGTGGAGATCCACCGAGACGGCCGGGTACTCCCGGAGGAAGGCCGGCAGGATCGGGGCCACGTGCATCACCCCGAAGGTCATCGGCGCCGCGAGCCGCACCAGCCCGCGCGGCTCCGCGGCGCCCGCCGTCGCCAGCGCCTCCGCGGCCTCGCCCTCGGCGAGGATGCGCGCGGCACCGTCCTTGGCGGCCTGCCCGGCCTCGGTGAGGGCGAGCTTCCGCGACGTGCGGTTGAACAGGCGGGCGCCGATCCGCAGTTCGAGCCGGCTCACCGCCTTCGAGACCGTGGCCTTCGACAGGCCCAGTTCCGCGGCGGCGCGGCCGAAGGAGCCGGTCTCCACCACCTTGGCGAACACGGCCCAGGCCTCGAAATCGGGCAGTCTCATCGATCAGATCCGGAAACGATAGGTTTCCACCGTTTCTATTTTCGCCGCCCATGGCAAGGGGCACATTCCCGCCATCGCAACAGGCCGCCCGCCGCGGCCTTCCGTCGGGAGACATCGCCATGGTTCAGACCGGCCTCCACCACGTCACGGCCTTCTCCGGGCCGGCCCTGCGCAACCTCGACTTCCACACCCGAATCCTCGGGCTGCGTCTGGTGAAGAAGACCGTCAATTTCGACGATCCGGGCACCTACCACCTGTACTACGGCGACGCGGCCGGGCGGCCCGGCACGATCCTGACCTTCTTCCCCGTCGAGCACGCCGCGCCGGGCCGGGTCGGGATCGGCGAGACCCAGGAGACGGCCTTCCGGGTTCCCCGCGCTTCCATCGGCTGGTGGACCCACCGGCTCATCGAGAAGGGCGTCGCCCACGAGCCGCTGGTCCAGGTCTTCGGCGCGCCGACGCTGCGCTTCCGCGACCCGGACGGCATGATGCTCGCGCTGGTGGGCGTCGATGTCGGTGACGCGGAGGGCTGGGCGGCGGGCGAGGTGCCGGCCGAGCACGCGATCCGCGGCCTGCACGGCGTCACGCTCCTCCTCGACAGGGCCGAGGCGACCGCCGCGATCCTCACGGAGGTGCTCGGGCTGGAGGAGCTCGGCCGCGAGGGCAACCTGATCCGCTTCGCGGGCAGCGCCGAGCTCGGCGGTCTCGTCACCCTGCGGGCCGTCGGCGGGTTCCTGCCCGGCCGCCCGGGGGCGGGCTCGGTCCACCACATCGCGTTCCGGGCGGCGGACGACGCCGCGCAGGCCGCGATGGGCCGGGCGCTCGCGGCGCGGGGGCTCCACGTCACCGAGCAGCGCGACCGGCAGTACTTCCGCTCGATCTACTTCCGCGAGCCCGGCGGCGTGCTGTTCGAGATCGCCACCGACGAGCCCGGCTTCGCGGTCGACGAGCCGGTCGAGGCCCTCGGCCAGGCCCTCAAGCTCCCCGCCGGCCTGGAGCCGCACCGGGCCGAGATCGAGGCCGTGCTGCCCAAGGTCGCCTGATCCGCGACCTCCACGCCCGCCCCGCGCCCGCGCGGGGCGGGACCTCTCCCCGTCACCCGTGAGGCCATCATGACCCAGGACACCGCCGGCTTCATCCACCGCTTCGAGCCCGGTCCCGACACCGCCCGTCCCCTGCTGCTCCTGCACGGGACCGGTGGCGACGAGAACGACCTCCTGCCCCTCGGCCGCACGGTCGCGCCGGAGGCCGCCCTGCTGGCGCCCCGCGGCGCCGTCAGCGAGAACGGCATGCCGCGCTTCTTCCGGCGCCTGGCGGAGGGCGTCTTCGACGAGGCGGACCTGCGCCGCCGCACCGGCGACCTCGCGGCCTTCGTGGCGGCCGCCCGGACGCGGTACGGGCTCGGGGCGCCGGTGGCGCTGGGCTTCTCGAACGGCGCCAACATCGCAGCCTCGCTGCTTCTGCTCCGGCCGGAGACCCTGGCGGGCGCGGTCCTGATCCGCCCGATGGTGCCGTTCGCCGAGCCCCCGGCCGCGGATCTCGCCGGCCGGCCGGTCCTGATCCTCTCCGGGGCGATGGACCCGATCGTGCCCGCCGAGAACGCGCGGTGCCTCGCGCAGCAGCTCACCGCGGCCGGAGCCCGCGTCGAGCACCGGATCCTGCCGACGGGTCACGGCCTGTCGCAGGCCGATATCGGCCTGGCGCTGAACTGGCTTCGCGGCCTCACACTTCCCGAAGCGGCCTGATCCGGCCGCGCACGACAGGACGGAGCGTTCGACGATGCCCCCGATCTATTCTTCCAGCGCGACCGCCCTGCTGCCGGTGACCGGCCGGGTCCTGATGAGCGCGATCTTCCTCGTGAGCGGCGCCGGCAAGCTCGCGGCCCCGGCCGCGACGCTCGCCACCATCGAGGCCGCCCAACTGCCGCTGCCGCCGCTCGCCTACGCGGCGGCGACCTCCGTGGAGGTCGTCGGCGGGCTGCTGCTCGTTGCCGGCTATCGCACGCGGCTGGTCGCCCTGGCCCTCGCGCTCTTCGCGGTGGCCACCGCGGTGACCTTCCACGCGGCCCTCGGCGACCAGAACCAGATGTTCCACTTCCTGAAGAACCTCGCCATGGCCGGCGGCTTGCTTCAGGTCGCGGCCTTCGGAGCCGGCCCGCTCAGCCTCGACGCGCGGCAGGGCCGAGCCTGACCGGTCCGTCGGTCCGCGCGACCCCTCCTTCTCGCCCTCTGCCTTCTCGACCCTCGGGAGACCACGATGCCCTACTTCACCGCGCAGGACGGCACCCAGATCTACTACAAGGACTGGGGCGCCGGGCAGCCGGTGGTCTTCAGCCACGGCTGGCCGCTCAACGGCGACGCCTGGGAGGACCAGATGCTGTTCCTCGCGGAGCGCGGGTTCCGGGTCATCGCCCATGACCGGCGCGGGCACGGTCGCTCCGGGCAGCCCTGGTCGGGCAACGACATGGACACCTTCGCGGACGACCTCGCCGGGCTGATCGCCCATCTCGACCTGCGCGACGCGGTGCTGGTCGGCCACTCCACTGGCGGCGGCGAGGTCGCCCGCACCATCGGGCGGCACGGGACGGCGCGCATCGCCAAGGCGGTCCTAGTCGGGGCCGTGACGCCCCAGATGGTCCGGACCGACGCGAATCCGGGCGGCCTGCCCCGGGACGTGTTCGACGGCATCCGGGACTCGGTCCTGCGCGACCGGTCCCAGTTCTTCAAGGACCTGAGCGGCCCGTTCTACGGCGCCAACCGCCCCGGCGCCGCGGTCAGCGAAGGCCTGCGGGACACGTTCTGGATGCAGGGCATGATGGCCGGCCTGCGGAACGTGCACGCCTGCGTGGCGGCCTTCTCGGAGACCGACTTCACCGAGGACCTGAGGCGCATCGACGTGCCCACCCTCTTGGTGCACGGCGACGACGACCAGATCGTGCCGATCGACGCCGCGGCGCGCGCCGCCGTCAAGCTCGTGCCGGACGCCGTGCTGAAGGAGTATCCGGGTGCCCCGCACGGGCTGGCCGCCACCCACAAGGACCGGCTCAACGCCGACCTGCTCGCCTTCATCCAGGGTTGAGATCGCCGATCGAGGCGACCGGCGGCCTTTCCCGCGCCGGCCCGGGCTCCTAAAGCCTGCGGCGGGCCGCGCGCCGCGGCCCGTCAGACGCCAATCCCCGCACGGATCTCCGCATGCCGACCTCCGACGCACCGCTCGCCCTCGGGATCATCGGCGCCGGCATCATGGGGGAGCGCCTCCTCGGCGCGATCCACGGGGCTGCGGACTCGCCCGTGCGGGTCGCGGCGATCTGGGACCCGTCACCGGAGGCCCTGGACCGGATCGGCGCGGCCTTCCCGGCGGTGCCGCGGGTGGCCGATTCCGCCGCCGTCGTGGCGGCGAGCGACTGCGTCTACGTCGCCTCGCCGCCCGCCTCGCATCTCGGCTACGCCCGCGCCGCCCTGGCCGCCGGCCGGAGCGTCTTCTGCGAGAAGCCGCTGGCCATCGATCGCGCCGATGCCCGCGCCTTCGTGGCGGAGGCGAGGGGCGCGGGCGCGGTCAATTTCCCGTTCGCCTCGTCGCCGGGCGTGGCGACGATCGAGCGCTGGATCGCGGCCGGCGCGGTCGGCACGCCACGGGCGCTCACCGTCGCGGTGGCGTTCGCCCGCTGGCCCCGGCCCTGGCAGGCCGACGCCGCCCGCTGGCTCGACGCGCGGGGCGAGGGCGGCTTCACCCGCGAGGTGGTCTCGCACTTCCTGTTCCTGGCCCGCCGCCAGCTCGGCCCGCTCGCCGGGCTCGCCGGACGGATCGACTTCCCGGAACCGGGCCGGTCCGAGCGCGCGATCGACGTGACGCTCACGGCGGGCGGGATCCCCGTCACCCTGACAGGCCGGGTCGGGGGCGTCGCGGCCGACGACCACAACACGTGGACGCTGGAGGGCGACGCGGGCGCCGTCCGGCTGCGCGACTGGGCCATCGCCGAGCGACGGGGCGCCGACGGGCGCTTCGAGCCGGAGCCCGACGCGATCCCGAACGAGAAGCTGCGGCCGATCACGCTCCGGCGCCAGCTCGAGGGCGTCGTCCGCATGGCGCGCGGCGAGCCCCACCACCTCGCCACCTTCGCGGAGGCGCTCGACGTGCAGGAAGTCGTCGAGGCGATCCTGACCCTGTGAGGGCGGCCCGCGACGGCGTCAGGAATCCAGGAGGTCGACCAGGAACGGGATCAGCGGCGCGTCGGCGGGCGGCATCGCGAGGTCGCGCAGGGCCTTGGGGCGCACCCACTTGAGCGCCTGCCCCTCCATCGGGCGCGGCGTCCCCGTCCAGCGCCGGCAGATGTAGAGCGGCATCAGCAGGTGGAAGTCCGGGTAGGCGTGGCTCGCGAAGGTCAGCGGCGCGAGGCAGGGCTCCTCGACCCGGATGCCGAGCTCCTCCGCCAGCTCGCGGATCAGCGTCTGCTCGGGGCGCTCGCCGGGCTCGACCTTGCCGCCGGGGAACTCCCACAGGCCGGCGAGCTGCTTGCCCGCCGGGCGCTCGCTCACGAGGACGCGGCCGTCGACGTCGACGAGGGCGACGGCGACCACGAGGAGCAGGCGCAGGGGGACGCCATCGGGGGTGCTTCCGGGGGCGCTCACTGCGCCACCGCGAAGGTGGCCGAGACCTCGGAGGACATCGGGATCGTGCCCGCCTCCAGCGGCACCCGCCGTCCTTTGGCCGCCATCGGCGCCGCCCGGGCCATCTCCAGCGCCGGGCGGTACGGCGTGCCGGCCGCGGTTGTGCTCAGCGTGCAGAGCGGGCCGAGCTTGGCGCCGACCGCCTCCGCGAGGGCCTCGGCGCGGCTCCGCGCGTCCCGGGTCGCCGCCACCTGGAGGGCCGCCTCGCTCTTGTCCGGGTCGCGCAGCCCGAAGCTCACGCCGTCGATGCGGTTGGCGCCGGAGTCGAGGGCCTGCCGGAGCAGGTCGCCGAGGCGGTCCATGTCGGCGAGCCGGACGGTGACGAGGTTGCTGGCGCGGTAGCCGTCGGGCTCCTCGGTGACGGCGCCCCCCGGCCGGGCGACGGTGCGGGTCGCGGTCTGCAGGGTGACGGCGGCCGTGCCGAGATCGGCGGGCGGGACCCCGAGGGCGTGGGCCTGCGCCGAGACCCCGGCCACCGCCTTCGAGGCCGCGTCGAGGGCCGCCGCCGCACTCGCGCCGCGCGCCTCGATGCCGACCGTCACCTCGGCGAAGTCCGGCGCCCGCGTCTCCGACGCGCGCCCGACGACGCTGATGTGGCGCTTGCACGCCGCGTCGTCGGCCCGCGCCGCGGTCGCCAGGCTCAGGACGAGGAGGGCGCCGGACAGGACCGCCCTCACGAGCGGTAATCCCCGTTGATCTCGACGTAGGCCTTGGTCAGATCGCAGGTCCAGACGCGGGCCGTGCCGCCGCCCAGGCCGAGATCGACCCGGACCGTGATCTCCGGCTCGCGCATCACGGCGCTCGCCGCCGCCTCGCTGTAATCGGGGTCGCGGGCGCCCTGGACCGCCACCCGCACGTCGCCGAACCAGATCGCGAGCCGGTCGCGGTCGGCGGGCTCGCCGGCCTTGCCCACGGCCATCACCACACGGCCCCAGTTGGCGTCCTCGCCGGCCACCGCGGTCTTCACCAGCGGCGAGTTGGCGATCGACATCGCGATGCGGTGCGCGGAGGCGTCGCTCTCGGCGCCGGTGACCCGCACGGTGACGAACTTGCGCGCGCCCTCACCGTCCTTGGCGACGAGCTGGGCCAGCTCCACCAGCAGGCCGTCGAGCGCCTCCCGGAAGCCGGCGAGGCGTGCGTCGGCGGGATCGGTGACCGCCGGGTTGCCGGCTCTGGCGGTGGCGAACAGCATCAGCGTGTCGGAGGTGGAGGTGTCGCCGTCCACGGTCACGCAGTTGAAGCTCGTCTTCGTCCCGGCCGAGAGGAGCGCCTGCAGCACGTCCTGCGGCAGGGCCGCGTCGGTGAAGACGAAGGACAGCATCGTCGCCATGTCGGGGGCGATCATGCCGGCGCCCTTGGCGATGCCGTTGATCGTCACGCGCACGCCGTCGATCTCGGCCGTGCGCGTCGCGAGCTTGGGGAAGGTGTCGGTGGTCATGATCGCCCGGGCCGCCTCGGTCCAGGCGTCCGGCCCGTCCTCGGCGCGGGCCGCGCAGTCCGCCAGCACGCCCGCGAACCGCTCCGCCGGGAGCGGCTCGCCGATCACGCCGGTCGAGGCGACGTAGACCTCGCGCGCGCCGCAGCCCGCCGCCTCCGCGGCGATCTCGACGGTGCGCGCCACCGCGTCGCGCCCGAGCCGGCCCGTGAAGGCGTTGGCGTTGCCGGAATTGACCACGAGCACCCGCGCCGACCCGTCGGCCAGGGCGTCGCGGCACCAATCCACCGGCGCCGAGGGACACTTCGACCGGGTGAACACCCCCGCGGCCCGGGTCCCGGCCTCCAAAGCCACGTAGAGCACGTCGGTGCGGCCGCTGTAGCGGATCCCCGCCTGGGCGGTCGCGATTCGCACGCCCGGCAGGGGCGGCAGATCGGGCATCGCGGTGGGCGCCAGCGGGGAGACGGGAGGGGCTTTCGCGGACGACATCGGCTCGGGCTCCGGCAGCGCGCGGCTCAGGTCCCGCGGCGGCCCGGTGTTGCCCGCGCGACCCCGCCGGCGTCAACTCCGTGCCCAGCCTATGATCAGGCCGCCGGAGTGCTTCGCCTTTGTGCAACGGCGGCGCCGAATGCGGCGCGATGACGGCGCCGGGCTTGCGTGTGGATTGCATCCCAGCTTAGCATGCTGCATCGCAAAGCCAGCGCGAAGTCGAGTGCGGAATGCCCCCAGCCGACGACGAGACTGCCTCGAGCAGCCTTCCCCAGGGCAGCTGCTACCGGATCCAGGTTCTGGTCGTCGGCCGCCACAAGCGCTGGCGCGACGAGGTCTCGGCCCAGGTCCGGATGCTGGGCTACCAGGTCACCGCCTGCGACCGCGGCGTCGACGCCATGACGGTGCTGGCCCTGGGCCTGCCGGTGGACGTGCTGGTGGTCGATACCGCGCTCCAGGGCGGCCTGTGCTGCGCGCAGCTGGCCGTCGAGGCCCGGGCCCTGCGCCCGGCCCTGCGCATCATCCTCGCCAGCGACCCGGTCGACGCGATGGGGCCGGAGGCGTCGGTCCGCGTGCCCGACGCGCTGCTGGTCCCGCGCGACCAGTTCCAGAACGGGATGATCGCCACGACCATGCGCGAGGCGCTGGCGAGCCGCGCCGCCTGAACTCCGGCGCGAGGCCTGATCGACCCGGACGGCCCGCGAGCCGAGGGTCTGCGCGACCCGTCGATCGAATCGCGGCCGACGCGCTTCAGGCCGTCGCCATGTCTCCCCGAAGGTCGGGACTGTAGCGCGGGTCTTCCTGCCCGATGTCAGCAACGCGGGCCGGACCGTGCCGCAATGCAAGTGCATCGCCCGCGTGATCCAGCGCGAGCGTGTACCGCGCGAAGTCTCGACGCCGCTCGGCAGCGGACACGCGCAGGGCGAAGCTTCCGGGCGGACCGGGAGGCGCGGTCAGAACTGATCCATCGCGACGAGAACGCACCGATTGCCGTTTGCGCGCGCAGCCCGGCAGGTTTGGTCACCTCGAGCGCCCGAGATATCGAGTCTGTCTCTAAGTATTGTCGTCTATCATCTATAATACAAGTTGAACTTGATCGCGCGACACGATGTTGTCATGATCGTATCGTCTATCCTAAGGCCGAAAGTCTGGCCTCTTCTGTGGAAGATACGTCTGTGAGAACTGGGATACGCGCTCGTCTCTACGCGGGATTTGCGATGCTCGTCATGATCACGGGCATCATCGGCGCATTCGCGATCTACCAGCAGGCTGTCATCGGCGCGGACCACGCGCTTCAGGAGCGCGTGGAGCGGGGGGCGCAATCGGTCCTGATGATCGACGGTCACGCCGCACGCCTCGTCGGGACGGCCGAACGGTACCGGCTCCAGCCGGATCCCGACCTGATAGCCGCGATGGAGCAGGCCCGGCAGGCGATTGAGCAGACCTGCGACCGGTACTTCTCGCTGGCCATGACGGACGGGGGGCGGAAGCTCTACGACGACGTGCGGGAGGCCGCCCGCGCCATGAAGCCGGAGCTGGAACGCCTCGCGGCGTCGGGGGCGAGCCTGCGCGAGGCCAGGACGAAGCTCTACGAGACCGGCAACGCGCTCACCAACCTTCTCGCGAGCCTGCTCGTGGACGTGCGCGCCCGGGCCGGCGAGGCGATGCTCGCGCGTGTCGAGCACGTCGAGAACGCCGTCCTGCGGTCCCGCATCGCGTCGGCCCGCTTCGTGATCGGCCTGGACGCACAAGACCGCGACGCCTTCGAGCAGCGGGTCGAGCAGGCTCTGGCGGCCCTGGACGCGTTCAAGGATGCGCAGGGCGGCGCGGTCTTCGGGCAGCAGGCCAGGGCCGTCCGCGACGCGCTGATCGCCACCGCGGCCGGCTTCCGCACGTACGATCGGGCGGTGGCGTCGGCGAAGGCGACGTTCGAGACCGGGATCAAGCCCCACGCCGACGCGATCGACCGGCTCGGCATCGCGCTGCGCGACCGGATCGTGGCCGCCGGCGAGACGATTTCCCGGGAGACCGCCCTGGCGGCGAGGCGGGCCCGGTACATCCTGATCGGCCTGGTCGCCGCGGCCCTGCTCCTCGGAGGCGTCCTGGCCTTCGTGCTGGCCCGCAGCGTCATCCGACCGGTCGCCGGCATGACGGAGGCGATGACGCGGCTGGCCGAGGGCGATCTTCACGTCGCGGTGCCGTACCGCGCGGCGACCGACGAGATGGGCGCGATGGCCAAGGCCGTCGACGTCTTCCGCCAGAACGCGGTCGCGCGGGCGGAGCTTGAGGCGGCGCAGGCCGCCGAGCGGGAGGCCCGCCTGCGCCGGGCCGAGCGGGTCGAGCAGCGCGTCCACGCCTTCCAGGCGAAGATCGCCGCCTCACTCGACATCGTCACGGCGGCGACCAGCGAACTCGACGCGACCGCGCAGGCGATGACCCGGGTGGCCGACAACACCAACAGCCAGGCCGTGACGTCGAGTTCGGCCGCTGCCCAGACCTCGGCCAACGTCCAGACCGTCGCGGCCGCCGCCGAGGAGATGGTCTCCTCGCTCCAAGAGATCGAGCGGCAGGTCGTGCGCACGAACGCGGTGGCCGGTCACGCCGCCCACGAGGCCGAGGCGACCAACGCCGCCATGGCGAGCCTGCACGCCGCCGCCGAGCAGATCGGGGCCGCCGTGATGATGATCTCCGGCATCGCGAACCAGACCAACCTGCTCGCCCTCAACGCCACCATCGAGGCGGCGCGGGCCGGCGAGGCGGGACGCGGCTTCGCCGTCGTGGCCTCCGAAGTGAAGGAGCTCGCCGCCCAGACGGCGCGGGCGACCGAGGAGATCGGCGGCCAGATCGCCGCGATCCAGGCGGCCTCCGGGCAGGCCGCGGAGGCGATGGCGCAGATCGCCCGCACGATCGCCTCCGTGAACGAGATCAGCGGCGCCATCGCGGCGACGGTGGTGCAGCAGACGGCGGCCACCGGCGAGATCTCGCGCAATGCCGGCGAAGCGGCGCGGGGGACGGAGGGCGTCTCGGCCAACGTGGCGCGCGTGCTGGCCGCCGCCCGGGAGGCCGGGAGCGCCGCCGCGCAGGTTCAGAGCGCGGCGGCCGAACTGGCGACGCAGTCCCTGACGGTCAAGCGCGAGGTCGACAGCTTCCTCAGCGACATCCAGGCCGCGTGAGCGACCGGTCTAGATGGCGGCAGCGGGGTCGCTCTCGTCACCGTCGCCGTCGCGGCTCCGCCGGTCGCGCGGCCGCCGGTCCAGGAACGAGCGGCCGATGGCGCGCAGGGGCGCCGTCAGGCGGCGAACGTCCTCGGCCCGCTCCATGATGCGCTCGCCGTTGCGGATCTCCTTGTCGAGCCGCGCCATCGTCCGGGCGAGCGCCGGATCGTCGTCGTCCAGCCAGACCTGGGTCACGCGGGCGAAGGCGATGACCACGCCCTGCAGCTTGAGCTGCCCGAGCGACCCCTCGGTGTCGATCCCGGCCGCCGCCAGCATGTAGCGGTGCGAGTTCAGCATCACGCCGTTCAGCGCCAGCATCGAGAGCGGCTCGCCCCGGAGCGCGTAGGCGATCCGGCGCAGCGCCGGCTTGTAGGGCTCCATGGCGTCGAGGCGGCGCATCAGCACGTCGAACAGCCGCTCGCGGGTCGGCTCCTCCTCGAGACCCGTGAGATCGCCCTCCAGAACCTTGCGGTCGATGATGCGGGTCAGCCCGCCGAGGACCGCCCCCTTCGACGGGAACAGGTCGCGCAGCTCGGCGAGCGTCAGGCCCGCCTCCCGGGCGATGTCGCCGACCTCGATGTCGTTCCAGGGCTGCTCGGCGGCGAGGCGCATCAGGGCCTCGACGGCGGCCTCCCGGGGCGACAGCTTCGGCGCCCCGGCCTGCGTCCCCGAGGCGTCGGCCCCGGTCTTGTCGCTCTCCTGCGCGACGCTCGCGTGGGCAGCGCTCTCTCGGGCAGCGCCTTCCTGCGCGTCGCCCGCCTTGGCGGGGCTCGCGGCCTTGCGGGGCCGCTTCGAGGGGGCTTTGCTGTCGGTCATGGATCGGTCGCCCGGTCTGATCGGTCGTGTGGCCTCATGTAGGCGGGCGGGCCGCGAAGGGCAGGTCCGTCGCGCGGCCATGCCGCACGGGCGCCGCCCGATGTCAGTCCCCGATGCCAACGCCCGATGTCAGCCGGACAGTTCCCCCGCCCGCCGACGGGCCGCGGCCACGGCCTCGCGCATTAGCGCGCTGAGGCCGTCCTCCCGCATCAGCACGTCGAGGGCCGCCGCGGTGGTGCCGCCGGGCGACGTGACGTTGCGGCGCAACTCCGCCGCCTCGGCCGGGCTGGCATCGAGGAGCGCGCCGGCTCCCGCCACGGTCGCCCGGGCGAGGCGGCGGGCGACGTCGGGCTCCAGGCCGGCCGCGATGCCGGCCTCCGCCAGCGTTTCGGCCAGGAGGAAGACGTAGGCCGGTCCGGAGCCCGAGACCGCCGTCACGGCGTCGATCTGCGCCTCGTCGGCGAGCCACGCCACGGCGCCGTTGGCCGCGAACAGGGCCTCGGCGGCCGCCCGCTGCGCGGGGGTGACCTCCGAGCTCGCACAGGCACCGGTGGCGCCCCGGCCGATGCTCGCCGGCAGGTTGGGCATCGCCCTGACGATCGCCCGCGCCCGCGGCAGCCGGCCGCGGAGATCCGCGACGGTCTTGCCCGCCAGGATCGAGACGAGGAGCGTGTCGCGGCCGATGAGCCGATCGAGCCCGGGGGCCGCCGTGTCCAGGCCCTGCGGCTTGATCCCGAGGACCAGAACGTCGCCGGGCTCGGGATCGGACGGGTTCAGGGCGATGCCCCGCTCGGCGCAGAGATCCACGATCGGGCGCACGGGTACCGGGTCGATGATGGTGGTGCGGCGGGGATCAAGGCCCGCCTCCAGCCAGCCCGCCAGCATCGCGCCGCCCATCTTGCCCGCCCCGGCCAGGACCAGGGAGGCGGGCATCCGCGCCGTGGGGGCGCCCGGGGCGGTCACGCCTCGCCTTCGGTCTCGAACAGGACGGCGTCGAGGGCCTCGCGGGCGCTCTTGCCGGCCCAGAGGACGAACTGGAACGCCTGGAAGTATCGCTCGCAGGCGTCGACCGCCGTCTTCATCATCGTGGCGCATTGCGGGTGGGTCGGGACGGCGCCGCCGGTCAGCAGGAGCGCGTGCCGGAACATCACCACGCTGTCGGTCGTCCAGAGGTCGAAATGGCCGACCCAGAGCTGCTCGTTGATCAGCGCGATCAGGCGCATCACCTCGGTGCGCTGCCGCTCCAGCACCTTGAGGTCGAAGGCGCAGGCGACGTGCAGCGCCTCGACGTCCTCGATCCACGTGAAGGCGACGTTGTAGTCGGTCCAGCGACCGGGGCTCGTGACCGACATCTCGTCGGTCTCGGCCCGGTCGAAGATCCAGTCGCGCAGGGAGGCCAGCCGCTCGACGACGTCGAGCGGATGCTCGTTCCGGTCCGGGTCGTGGAAGTCGACGTTGAGAAGCGGCATGACGATCCAAAAGGACGACCCGGACGAGATCCGGCCCGACGTGGCGGTGACGCGAAACCGGAGCGCGAGAACACTCCGAGAATTGGAACGACCGGCAGATCTAGGCCGGCGGTGACGCGATCGACTGTCGAAGCTCTGCGGACATCGCCCCGCAGCCCCCGAATCACCCTATGCCCGACTATAGACCGGCCGTGACTCGCGACACAAAGTGCAGGTCACATTCAGTGAACAGGAAACCGGATCGTCGACGCCGCTTCCTGTGTAAAAGCCCGCGGCGTTGCCGCGGAGACTCAGACCACCTCGCTCAGGCCCGCGGCGCCCGCTCCGGCGCTCCCGGATCGCGCCTCCAGGGCCGCCACGCGGGCCGTCAGGGCCTCGTTCTGCGCCTGGAGCTGGGTCACGAGGTCGCGGAGCACGTCGAGCTCTTCGCGGGAGGCGATGTCGAGGTCGCGGACGACGCGCTCGAGCTGCGCCCGGACCACGGTCTCGGCCTCGCGGCGGACGCCCTGGGCGGCGCCGGCGGCGTCCGTCATGAGGCGGGCGAGGTCGTCGAACAGTCGATTGGAGGGGGGCATCGGGGTCTCCCGGATCGGCCGGCTGCCGCGGCGGCCGCCTGACGGCGCGATTCGAGACGACGAGATAGGAATCTTCGGAACGGGGAGCAACGCCCGGTTCCGGCCGGGCGAGCGGAGCGGGGCCGGAAGACCCCACTCCGCCGTTCAATCACATGCGGTGCATGCGGCGGTGCATGCGGTGATGCATCATCCGGCGCTCCATGCGGCGGTGCATCATGCGCCGCTCCATGCGGCGGTGCATCATGCGCCGCTCCATGGGAGTCATCCGGACATGCGTCACCGCGTCGGGCGCCGACACGGCGCCGGGCATCGCGGGCGCGGCCGAGGCCGGCTGGACGAGGGCAGCGCCGCCGAGCGAGGCCAGCACGGCGAAGGCGAAGGTCAGTTTCCTCACGAGGAGACTCCAGTTCTCTGAAGGCCGGGCTCGGCGCCCGGTTCATCCTCCCGAATGGGAGGTGCGGAGAGTCGTCTCGTGCCGGGGGACGGCACGGCGGGTCTGCGAGGACCCGCCGCCATCAACTTCCGATTTAGAGATTCGTTTCCTCGAACGCCTTCACCCACTCGGCGCAGATGCCGGAGCGGACGATGTCGTTGCGGGTGAACTCCACCACGGGGATCGGCATCATCCGGCTCTTGACCATGTGCATGACGGTGCGCAGGCCCGAGGTCTCGCGGAGGTCCGTCTGCGAGACGTCGCCGTTGATGATGACCTGGCAATCGTCGCCGATCCGGGTCAGGAACATCTTGATCTCGTTGATCGTCGTGTTCTGCGCCTCGTCGAGGATCACGAGGCAGTTCTTGAAGGTCCGGCCGCGCATCACCTCGAAGGGGACGATCTCGATGTCGCCGGTCTTCAGGGCGATCTCGAAGGCGGCGGCGCCCATGCGCTCCTTCATGGCCTCGGTGAGGGGGGCGACCCAGGGGGCGATCTTCTCTTCCAGGGTGCCGGGGAAGTAGCCCAGCGACCGGCCCGAGGGCACGTTCGGGCGGGTGATGACCACCTTGGCGATGCGGCGCTGGCGGAGCTGGTCCGCCGCGCGGGTGCCGGCGATGAAGGTCTTGCCCGTGCCGGCGGGCCCCAGGACGATGACCTGCGGCGAGCGGGCGAGGGCGTCGAGGTACTCGGCTTGGCGTTCGGTGAGCGGCTGGATGGGAGCGAGATTGCGTTCTTCGTCGAAGCGTGTGCGATGAATGCGGGACGTGCGGTCTTCAACCAGTTCAAGTCGTGCGCGGCGTCTCTTCATGGATGTACACTCCAACGGGACTTGCCAACCTGGATCTGTTTCTGAACTGCCGTTTACCTGCTTGCTCCCGGTTCTACTCGCTTGCGGAACTTAATACCGGCCCAAGGCCGAAGGTTCCGCCCCGCGCTCGTCCGCCTGTGGAGAGCGTCACGACGTTCCGTGCGCGGCCGAATACGCGATGCAACTGGCGCACCAGTGCGATTCGCGCCCGACGATTGCGCGCCGGGTGTGACTAAGGGGTGACGGTCGGTGAAGAGGCTTCGAAAAAGCCGCGCGGCTGGCGCGGATGCATCAGGTTCGGGACTGTGGTGTCGCGGTAACGCGGCATCCGGCACGGTCGCGATCCTCCCCGCCCGCGCGGGCGAAGCCGGCCGACCCTGCCGCCCTGACACGTCCGGGCTTGGTCGGCGGGACTAGCTCGATCCGGCCTGGACGAAGCTGTCGAGGACCATCTTCCGGCCGGCCTTGTCGAAGTCAACGGTCAGCTTGTTGCCGTCGACCGCCGCGACCGTTCCGGGGCCGAACTTGGTGTGGAAGACCCGCTGGCCGCCCTGGAAGGCCGAGGGCGCGCCCGTCGACTTGGCGATCAGCTCGCCCTCGATCTGGCGGGGACCGCCGGACTGGCCCCCGGACCGGCCGCCCGGGCCCGCCGAGCGGAAGCCGCCTCCGGACCCCGATCCGAACCCGGACCGGCCGCCCGGCGCGGTGTTGGCCTGCGCGCGCTGCCAGCCCGGCGTGCCGTAGCTCGATCCGAACGGCGTCGGGTTGCGGTCGAACCGCGAGGCGCCGGCGGAGAAGTGCGCCGGGGCCTCGACCACGTCGACCGCCGTCTCGGGCAACTCGTCGATGAACCGGGACGGGATGGTCGAGGACCAGAGGCCGTGGATGCGCCGGTTGACCGCAAAGGACAGCTTCGCGCGCTTGCGCGCCCGGGTCAGCCCGACATGGGCGAGGCGCCGCTCCTCCTCCAGGCCCGCCCGGCCGCTCTCGTCGAGCGCGCGCTGGTTCGGGAACAGGCCGTCCTCCCAGCCGGGGAGGAACACGGTGTCGAACTCGAGCCCCTTGGCGGCGTGGAGCGTCATCAGCGAGACCCGCTCGGCGCCCTCCGCCTCCGAGGCCTCCATCACCAGGGAGACGTGCTCCAGGAAGGCCGCGAGGTCGGGGAACTCCTCCATGGAGCGGACGAATTCCTTCAGGTTCTCCAGCCGGCCGGCGGCGTCGGCGGAGCGGTCCTTCTGCCACATCTCGGTGTAGCCGGACTCCTCCAGGATGGTCTGCGCGACCTCGCTGTGCGGCTGCGTCTCCGCGAGCCGCGCCCATCGCGAGAAACTCTCGGTCAGCGCCCGCAGGGTCGAGCGGACCCGGGGCTTCAGCTCGTCGGTCTCGCACAGGCGCGCGGCGGCGATGCGCAGAGGCAGCCGGTTGGCGCGGCCGTAGGTGTGGAGCTGCTGCAGAGTGGCGTCGCCCAGGCCGCGCTTGGGCGTGTTCACGATCCGCTCGAAGGCGAGGTCGTCGCTGACGTTCACGGTGGCGCGCAGGTAGGCCAGCGCGTCGCGGATCTCGGCGCGCTCGTAGAAGCGCGGGCCGCCGATGACCCGGTAGGGCAGCCCGAGCTGGACGAACCGGTCCTCGATCTCGCGCATCTGCGCCGAGATCCGCACCAGCACGGCGATCTCCGACAGGGGATGCTGCTTGGACTGGAGGGACTCGATCGACTCGGCGAGCATCCGCGCCTCCTCTTCCGAATCCCACGCGCCCGTCACGGTGACGCGCTCGCCCGGCTCGTCGTCGGTGCGCAGGGTCTTGCCGAGGCGGCTCTCGTTCCTGGCGATCAGCCCGGAGGCGGCGGCAAGGATGTGGCCCGTGGAGCGGTAGTTGCGCTCCAGGCGCACCACCACCGCGCCCGGGAAGTCGTGCTCGAAGCGCAGGATGTTGTCGACCTCGGCCCCGCGCCAGCCGTAGATCGACTGGTCGTCGTCGCCGACGCAGGCGATGTTCTTGCGGGATTGCGCCAGGAGGCGCAGCCACAGGTACTGAGCGACATTGGTGTCCTGGTACTCGTCGACCAGGATGTAGCGGAACCGGTCCTGGTAATTGGCCAGGACGTCGGGGTTCTCCCGCCAGAGCTTGAGGCAGAGCAGCAGGAGATCGCCGAAATCGACGGCGTTCAGCGTCGCCAGCCGGGCCTGGTAGGCGGTGTAGAGGGCGCCGCCCTTGCCGAACGCGAAGGCCGAGGCCTCGCCCGGAGGCACCTGCTCGGGGCCGAGGCCGCGGTTCTTCCAGCCGTCGATGGCGTGGGACAGGGCCCGGGCCGGCCAGCGCTTCTCGTCGACGTTCTGGTCGGCGATGACCTGCTTCATCAGCCGGAGCTGGTCGTCGGTGCCGAGGATGGTGAAGTCGGATTTCAGCCCGACCAGCTCGGCGTGGCGGCGCAGGATCTTGGTGCCGATGGCGTGGAAGGTGCCCAGCCACGGCATGCCCTCGCCGGCCGGCCCGATCAGCGCGCCGATCCGGTGCTTCATTTCCCGGGCGGCCTTGTTGGTGAAGGTCACCGCCAAGATGTCGAAGGGGCGCGCCCGGTTGGTGGCGATCAGGTGGGCGATGCGGGTGGTCAGCACCCGGGTCTTGCCGGTGCCGGCCCCGGCCAGCACCAGGACCGGGCCCTCCGTGGTCTCGACGGCGCGGCGCTGCTCGGGGTTGAGCCCCTCGAGGTAGCCGGCCGCGTCGCGCCGGAGGGCGCCCATGGCGCGGGCGGCGATGGACGTGGCGGGCGCGCCGTCCCCGGCGGGTTGCGGATGCGGGCGGTTCTGCATCCTGCTTCCCTGGACCAAATCGCGAACGGCGTCGAGGCCGTTCGCGCCGCGGCGGGGGCGCGGAGCCATTAAGCGCGGCTGTCCGCGCCGGGGTGATCCGCGTCCTTCGGGCTGGTCGCGTTCCGCGGCCGATCGCGCGATCCATAGGCCGCGGGCCCGGGATGCCCGAGGAACCTCGCGCGTGCCCCGACCGCCGCTCGGGACCGTGGCATCGCCGCTGGCGCCCCCGGCGGCTTATCGTGCTATGGCCGTGGCGACTGACTCGCGGGGGCACGCGGGGCACGGCGGCCCGGTGAGGTCGCGGCCTCGCGCAGAGATGGTGCGGAACGGGACCATTGCGTGATCTTCTGACCGCGCTGGCGTGCGCCGTCATCCTGGTTCTCGTGGCGGCGCTCGCAGTCCCGCCCTTCGTCGACTGGCAGGCCCATCGCGGGCTCGTCGAGCGGGCGCTCGCCCGGTCCCTGGGCGTTCCGGTCCGGACCGACGGCCGGATCGAGGTCCGCCTGCTGCCCTCGCCGCGGCTGCGCGTCGACCGCCTCCACCTCGGCGCCGATCCGGACCGCCCGAGCCTGGATGCTCGGTTCGTCAAGGCCGAGATCGCCCTGGCGCCGCTCCTCAAGGGCGAGTTCCGCTTCACCGAGACCCGGATCGGCCGGGCCGAGATCAAGCTCCCGGTCGCCGGCCCGGACACGCTGAAGCTGCCGCCCGATTTCGGCGGGGCCCTGCGCGACCGCGACCTCGCCATCGAGAACCTGCACATCCAGCAGTTCCTCGTCACCACGCAGGTCCCCGCCACCGGGCGGACCGACCAGCTCTACGTCCAGGACCTGCGCCTGCAGGCGCCGGCCCTGGTCGGGCCCTGGCGGATCGAGGGGACGAGCGGCGGCGTCCCGTTCCGGGCGGTCAGCGGCACGCCGGGACCGGACGGGCGCCTCGCCGCCAAGATCTCCGGCGGCGGCGACGCGACGCCGCGCTTCGAGGCGGACGCGCGGTTCGGCCTCGTCCCCGCCGAATCCGGTGGCGCCCAGGTCGAGGCCGAGGGCTCCGCCCGCCTCGTCGTCGGGCCGCCGACCCAGGCGGCCGGCGCCTACCTGCCGTTCTCGCTGGCCGGCACCTTCAAGGCCCGGGGCACGCAGGTGCGCTTCGAGGCCGTCGACCTCGCCATCGACCCCGGCGGCCGGGCCCTGCGGCTCGGCGGCACCGGACGGCTCGACCTGCGCCAGTGGCGCGCCGGCCTGACCCTGGACGCCCGCCGCCTCGACCTCGACGCCTTCCTGGCCTCGGCGGAGGGGCAGAACCTGATCGCCCGCGGCCTGCCGCGCTCGACGGGCAGCCTGCCGGCGATGCTCGACCTCGACCTCACGGTGGGCAGCGCCGTGCTGGGCGGCGAGGAATGGTCGAACCTCGCCCTCACCGGCACCCTGGAACGGGCCGGCGGCCTGCTGCTGCGCCGCTTCGCGGTGACCGGCCCGGCCGAGTCCACCGTCACGGCGAGCGGGCAGGTCGAGACGGCGCCGCTGCGCTTCTCCGGCCCGGTGGCGCTCGCCGCCCCCGACTCGGAGGCGCTCGGCCGCTACCTGCGCCGCCTCGGCGCCGAGGGGCCGCTCGTCGCGCTCCTCGACGGGCGGAAGATCGAGGCCGCCGCCGACCTGTCGGCCGCCGGGACCGGCCTATCCCTGCGCAACATGCGCCTCGGCCTCGGGCCGGCGCGGATCACCGGGAACGCCCGCTACACCGCCGCCGAGGGCGCCGAGCGCGGGCGGTTCGAGGCCCAGATCCGCGCCACCGGCCTCGACATCGCCGGCCTGCCGCCCCTCGGGACGACCCTCGGCACCCTGCGCGACACCGACCTCGCCCTGACGCTCGAGGCGAAGGACGTCCGGTTCGGCACCGCGGGCTCCGGTACCGGCACGATCGCGGCGCGGATCCAGTCGGACGGCGCCGGTCTGACGGTCGACAGCCTCGACGTCACCGACCTCGCCGGCGCCAGCGCCCGGCTGTCCGGGCAGATCGGCGCGGACGGGACCGGCCGCGTCTCCGGGCGCCTCAAGGCGCCGGCGGCGGCGCCGCTGCTTGGCCTGCTCGAGCGGGTCTGGGTGGGCGAGATCCGCCTGCTGCCCGCCTTCCTGCGGGACGCGCCCCTCGACCTCGCCGTCACCCTCGACCGGGAGGGCGGCGCGGCCGCGGCCCTGCGGACCCAGGCCCGGGGCAGCGCCGGCGGCGGCACCCTCGACCTGACGCTCGCGAGCCGTGGCACGCGGATCGAGGGCGGCACCGCCACCCTCACGGCGCCGCGGGCCGGACCGTGGTTCGGCCGCGCCGACCTCGTCGGCCTGCAGCAACCTGCCGAGCTTCGGCTGACCGCCGAGCGGCCGGACGGCCAGTCCCTTGCCCTGACGGCGAGCGGCACGGTCGCGGGCCTGCGCCTCGCCACGGGCCGTCCGATCCTGGTCGGTCCCGACTTCGTCCCCACCGGCGGCACGCTCCGCGGCGAGACGGCCGATCTGGCGCCGTTCCTGACGCTGGCCGGCGCCGCGACCCTGGCACCGGGCGCGTGGCCGGCCGACCTCACCGTCACGCTGTCGCGGCAGCAGGGCGAGGCCGCCGCCGCGCTCGCCGGCACGGTCGCGGGCGCGGGGGTGAACGGGACGCTGCTGCGGTCGGCAGGCGGTGCCCTGCACGGCCGCCTCGCCCTCGACCGGCTGTCGATCCCGCAGCTCGCGGCCGCCCTGGTGATCCCGCCGGGGGCGAACGGCGCGTTCGGCCCGCCGACCGCCCACCCGGCCCTGTCGCTCGACGCCCGCGTGGCCAGCCTGGATCTCGGCCGCGGCCTCGTCGCCACCGACGCGACCGCTGCCCTCGGCCTCGCCGACGCGGGCCTGACCCTGCGCGACCTGACCGGCAAGCTCGCCGGCGGCCGCCTCGCGGGCTCGGTGACGATCGCCCGGCTCGGGGCCGGCGCCTCGGTCTCGGGCTCGGGCAGCCTCGACGGCGCGGCGCTCCCCACCCTGGCCGGCGGCCCGTTCGGCGGCCGCCTGAGTGCCGACCTGCGCTTCGCCGCCACGGCCGAGACCCTGCCGGGCCTCGCCGACAGCCTCTCGGGCAGCGGCGCGCTCACCCTGACGGACCTGAGCCTGCCCGCGGCCGATCCCGCGGCGCTCGGCCGCGCTCTCGCCCGCGCGGCCGAGATGGACGACCCGCTCCGCGAGGGCCGGCTCCAGGCGCTCGTCACCGAGGAACTCGCCCGGGGCGGCGCGCAGGCGCGCGGATCCGCCCGGGCCGCCGCCACGATCGTGGGGGGCGTGCTGCGGGCCGGGCCGTTCGACCTCGATCTCGGGCCGGCCCGCTGGGTCGGCACCGTCGGCTACGACCTGCGCGCCGGGCGCCTCGACGCCCGCGGCACGCTCGCGGGCGGCCCGGTGCCCCGCGGCTGGAATGCCGGGCCGCCCGCGGTCCAGTTCGGCCTGACCGGGCCGCTCGGCGCGCCCGAGCGGGTGCTCGACGTCGGCACCCTGTCGAACGGCCTCGCGGCCTTCGTGCTGCAGCGCGAGCTGGAGACGATCGAGCTGACCGAGGCCGACCAGGTGGAGCGGCAGCGCCGCCGCGCCCGGATCGAGATGGATCGGGCCCGCGCGGCGGCCCTCAAGGCCGCGGCCGAGAAGGCCGCTGCGGACAGGACTGCCGCCGACAAGGCCGCCGAGGAGGCGGCGAGGCGGCCGCGCAACCCGGAGGAGGGTGCTGCCCAGCCACCGGCGCCGGCCGAGGCCCGGCCGTGAGGCCGGCCGCGTCCTGAGGGCGGGGGTGGGGCTGGCCAGCGTGACGGCCTCAGGCGCAGCACCCCTTGGAGCGCCGCGCCCGCACGGGCGGCGGCTCTACGCCTTCCCCACCGCCATGAGCGCGAAGGCGTAGATCAGCGCCACCTCCTCCAGCCGGTCGAACCGGCCGGCGGCGCCGCCGTGGCCGGCCTCCATGTTGATCCGCAGGAGCACCGGCCCGCCGCCCGTCATGGTGGCGCGCAGCCGCGCGACCCACTTGGCCGGCTCCCAGTAGGTCACCCGCGGGTCGGTCAGCCCGCCGAGCGCCAGGATCGCCGGGTAGTCCTTGGCGGCGACGTTGTCGTAGGGCGAGTAGGACAGGATCGTCCGGAAGGCGGCCTCGCTCTCGCCCGGGTTGCCCCATTCGGGCCATTCCGGCGGCGTCAGCGGCAGCTCCGCGTCGAGCATGGTGTTGAGCACGTCGACGAAGGGCACGTCGGCGACGATGCCGGCGAACAGCTCGGGCGCGAGGTTGGCCACAGCCCCCATCAGCATCCCGCCCGCCGACCCGCCATGGGCGACGATGCGTTTCTCGGACGTGTAGCGCGCGTCGATCAGGGCGCGGGCGCAGGCGATGAAGTCCGTGAAGGTGTTGGGCTTCTTCTCGCGCTTGCCGTCGAGGTACCAGCGCCAGCCCTTCTCGGTGCCGCCGCGGATATGGGCGATCGCGTAGACGAAGCCGCGGTCGACGAGGCTCAGCAGGTTCGTGCGGAACGCCGCCGGCATCAGCGTGCCGTAGGAGCCGTAGCCGTAGAGCAGTAGCGGCGCGCCGCCGTCGAGGGTGAGGTCCCGGCGGTGCAGCAGCGAGATCGGCACCTGCTCGCCGTCCGGCGCGGTGGCGAAGAGCCGCCGGGTCACGTAGGCGGCCGGGTCGTGGCCGCTCGGCACCGCCTGCCGCTTGCGCAGGAGCCGGGTGCGGGTCGCGCAGTCGTAGTCCCAGGTCTCCGACGGGGTCGTCATCGACGAGTAGACGAAGCGGATCGTGGCCGTGTCGAAGGCGAGCCCGGCCCGCAGGCCGAGGGAGTAGGCCTCCTCGGCGAAGGCGACGACGTGCTCGGTGCCGTCGGCAAGGTCGCGCACCACGATCCGCGGCTTGGCGTTCTCGATTTCCAGCCGGATCAAGTGGCCGGCCAGCAGGTGCAGGTGGCGGATCATCACCCCGGGCCGGTGCGGCACGAGGTCGGTCCAGCGGGCGCGGCCCGGATCGTCGAGGGGCGCTGTGACGATCTTGAAGTCCTCGGCGCCGTCCGCGTTGGTGCGGATGAACAGGCGGTCGCCGCGGTGCTCGACCCCGTAGATCAGCAGCGGCGTGCGCGGCTCGACGAGGCGCAACGGGGCGTCCTCCGCGTGCCGGTCGAGCAGCCGGACCTCGGAGGTCTCGTGGTCGCTCACCGTCACGTCGAGGAAGGCGCCGGACTGCGTCTTGCCGATGTGGACGAAGTAGCCGGCGTCGGCCTCCGTGTAGACGGTCTCGTCCACGCTCTGCCCCGTGCCGACGCGGTGGCGCATCACCTTGGCGGGGCGGTGGTTGGCGTCCACCGCCACGTACCAGAAGCTCGCGCCGTCCGCGGCCCAGACCGCCTCGCCGGAGGTCGCCTCGACCCGGTCGTCGAGATCGAGGCCGGTGGCGACGTCGCGCACCCGGATCGTGTAGAGTTCCGAGCCCTTGGTGTCGGCGCTCCAGGCGAGCCGGGCGTGGTCGTCGGAATGCACCGCGGCGGCGATCTCGAAGAACGGCAGGCCCTCACCCTCGCGGTCGCCGTCGATGAGGATCGTCTCGTCCGGGTCCAAGCCCGACTCGGGCACGTCGGGTGATGTGGCCGGCCGCCGGCAGATCAGCGGGTGCTGCCCGCCCTCGCGGTGGCGGGTGTAGTAGGCGAAGGGCCCGTCCGGCTCGGGGACGCCGCTCTCGTCCTCCTGGATCCGCCCGCGCATCTCGGCGACGAGCTGCCGCCGGAGCTCCGTGCTCCCGGCGAGCGCCGCCTCGGCGAAGGCGTTCTCGGCGTTCAGGTAGGCGGCGATGTCCTCCGGCAGCGCGGCCGGGTCCTTCAGGACCGTCTGCCAGTTCTCGGCCTTCAGCCACGCGTAGTCGTCGGTGATCTCCTGCCCGTGGACGCTGAAGCGTCGCGGCCGGGCCTCGGCCACCGGCGCGCCGGTCCTGTGAGCGAGCAAGCCGTGGCCGATCTCCGTCATCGTCTCTCCCGTCGGGTCCCGTCGCGCGCGGGTGTCGCGTCCGGGTGAGGGGATGTGTCCCGCCGGGCGCGCGGATGCAAGGCGTCCGGGGGCGCGGCCGGGGCGGGCGGCGCGTATCGCCGGCCGGGACGGCGCGGCCACGGGACCGGGGCCGATCCGTTGCTTTCCGGCATCGGTGGCGCGGGAAACGGTCCGGCCGACGACGCAATCCGCCGGCGCAGTCCCGCGCCGGAGCGGCGTCGGGAGCCGCGCCGGGGCGGCCCGATCGTGCGGTCTCGGCGAAGGCCCCGAACCCGCCAGGGACTTGGCGCAGCGGCCGATTTCGGCCTCAACGCGGCACCGGAACGCCGCGGGTGCGCCACAGATCCTGACAAGTCGAGCCGAGCACAGGCCCGAGAAAATCGCTCTGGGATTATCCGGCTCCGCGATCCGTCCGACATGAAGGGGGACTTGCGGATGGTGGAATGGCCGATTCGATGCATGTTTTGTGTGCGGAGTACCGGAAACATCGTGCGAAGCGGGGGACAACGAGCGTACTGGCGGGTGTTGCGGGTTTGCTGAGTCTGCCGGCGGAGGCGGCGGAACTTCCCGATCGGCGAAAATCGCAGCTCATCGAGCACGTGCGGATCTGCTCGGCCTACGGCCAGGCCTTCTTCTTCATCCCCGGCACCGATACCTGCCTGCGCCTCTCCGGCCGCGCGCGCTACGAGTACGCCTACCAGCCTTCCTACAGCCGTTCGGGGAGCGCGACCGCCACCCCGGGGGATTACAGCGGCTACCAGGGCCGGCTCCGGATCAACCTCGACGCCCGGTCCCAGACGTCCTACGGCACCCTGCGCGCCTTCCTCCGCCTCGACGCCGGGAGCCGGACCGGTTTCGCCACCATGCATGCCGGCGCGCTGAACCGGATCGGCGGCGCCTTCCCGGCCCTGGGCGTCGATCAGTTCGGGCGGGCCCAGCAGCAGTTCAACGTCGACAAGGCCTTCATCCAGTTCGCCGGCATCACCGCCGGCCGCGCCTCCTCGTTCTTCGATTTCTACGCTCACGACTTCGAGTTCATCGTCGCCTCCATCGGCTCGGACAATCCCTCGACCAACCTCGCCGCCTACACGGCGACACTGGGCAAGGGCCTGTCCGCCTCGCTGTCGATGGAGGACCCGGTATTCCGCCGCACGCCGGTCTACGCGTCCCAGAACGCCGCGGCCTCGGCGTTCCCGAATCCCGGCGCGATCCTCTCGCCCGGGAACCCCGTCGCCCCGGTCTTCGTCGGCTACGACGCCGCCGGCCGCCCGACCGGGGTGGGCTTCGTGGACACGGTCCAGCGCAGCCGCATGCCCGACATCGTCGGCGTGCTGCGCTCCGACCAGTCCTGGGGCTCCGCGCAGCTCTCGGGGGCCGTGCACGAGATCAACCACGGCCTGCTCAGCAGCGTCTCGTTCGCCGGCACCAACCTGGGGGCGCCCGTCTCGGTGGGCAACAACCGCACCCCGGGCGGCGCGGCCTCCGCCCTCGGCTGGGCCGTTCAGGGGGGCGTGAAGATCAACCTGCCAGCGATAGCGACCGGCGACACGCTTTACCTGCAGGGCGCCTACGGGGAGGGCACCGCCCTGTATACCGGCTTGCCGGCCTATAACGGCCCCTGGGCGCAATCGGCCACCGCGGTGCAGGGGGCGGCCTTCTCCCAGTTCTTCAGCGACGGCGTGATCAACCCCTTCACCCAGCGCCTGGAGCTGTCGACGAGCTACTCGTTCACGGCGGCGATGCTGCACTACTGGACGCCCGCGGTCCGCTCCGCCTTCTTCGGCTCCTACGGCGCTCTCAGCTTCGCTCGCGGCGCCCGCGCGGCGCAGGGCGCCTATTTCGGCGTGACCGGGACCGGGCCGGGCACCCCCGGCACGCGGTTCTTCGACCTGAGCCAGGTGCTGCGGGACAGCTACCGCTTCGTGGTCGGCGGCAACCTGATCTGGTCGCCGGTGAAGGAGTTCGATATCGGCGTCGAGGCGATCTACACGCGCTACGGGCCGCAGAGCGGCCGCATCCTCGACCTGGGCCGGTATCCCAACCAGAACGCGGCCTACGTCAACAACCTCGCCAACCCGGTCTCGACCGCCCGCCACGTCGACGTCATCCAGGTGCGCGCGCGCGTGCAGCGGGACTTCTGAGGGCGGCTGCGGATCCGGGGTGATCCGGGACGGCGGGCGGCGATGCCGGCTCGGCCGGGAGCCGGTTCCGGCCTGGGGCGTTGAACCGCGGGCCGTGGCATCGACCACGGTCACCGGTTCGATCCCGAGGTGCCGACATGGACGCGATCCCCGATCCGCAGCCGGATCCGCAGGACGATCACCCCGCCGCTGACCTGGAGCGGGTGAACGACATCCTCGCCGTCTGGGCGGCGCGCTCCGCCACCGAGAGCGCCGCGCTGATCGACCGGTTCGAGGCGATGGGCTACGAGGTCCGCGGCAAGTCGGAGGGCGAGATCGCCGACATCCTACACCGGCCGCCGACGCGCGCGGCCGTCGCTAGATAGCTGTGGGTTGTAGGTAAAAAAGCCTTGACCTTCTGATTTTTCCTGAGAGACTGGAAGCTTCGCACGTCCGTCGTAGCACACACGGAACAAAACATGAACATGCGAGTGAAGGGCGGCCGTTCCGCCTCCGCGGGGACGCGTCACCGCGGCGCCGCTCCGGGGGATCTCCCGGCGGAGGCGGTGCGCCTGCTGGCGCGGCTCGGGGAGCCCGGCGCCTACGCGCGGCCCGACCCCCTGGTCGAGGACGCGCTGGTCGCCCGGCGCGGCGGCGACGGGATCTCGGTGGGGAGCGGCCGCTTCGCGGCCACCTCTGGGCGCGCCCTGGCGGCGGCCGATCTGGCGACGTGGAACGCGGCCGGCACACGCCTGACGATCAGCGAGGCCGGGCGGGCGCGCCTGCGCCGGGAGGCCCGGCCGGGCGACCTCGCCTTCGCGAACCAGCACCGCGATCTCGCCGTCGTGGAGTGCGGCGCCGGGCCGACCCTGCGCAACGCCGCCGAGAACCCCCTGGCCTGGATGGTGCGCCGGCGCGACCGGGACGGCGCGCCGCTCATCGACGCGGCCGCCTTCGAGGCCGGGGAGCGGCTGCGGCGGGACATGACCACCGCCGCCCTGCTGCCGCGGATGGGCGCGGATCTCGGGGCGCCCCGGATCGACGGTGGCGGCCCGCGCGACCCGGGCTCCGCGGCCGACCACGTGATCGCGGCCCGGCAGCGGGTGCGCGGCGCCCTCGACGCGGTCGGGAGCGACCTCTCGGGCCTGCTGATCGACCTCTGCGGATTCCTCAAGGGCCTGGAGCGGATCGAGGCCGAGCGCCGCTGGCCGGCCCGCTCCGCCAAGGTCGTGGCCCGCATCGCCCTGGGGCGGCTCGCCGAGCATTATGGGCTGGAACGGGAGGCGACCGGTCCGGACCGGGCCCGCCTGCGCCTCTGGCGCGGCTGAGGCCGCTCAGGCCTCGGCGGCGAGCCGGACCGCGTCGCGGTGGATGCGCTCCGCCATTGCCCGGACGCCGTTGGAGCGCTTCGACGTGACGTGGGCGCCGAAGCGGAGCTGCCGGAACAGGTCGAGGCCGTCGGTCTCGGCGGCCTCCTGGGGCGTCTTGCCGGTGTAGAGCGCGATCATCAGCGCCACGAAGCCGCGGACGATGAACGAGTCGCTGAAGCCGTGCAGGACGAGGCGCGGCGTGCCGTCCGCCGGCTCCGCCCGCGTGTCGATCCAGACCTGGCTCTCGCAGCCGTGGACGCGGTTCGCCTCGGTCCGCTCCGATTCGGGCATCGGCGGCAGGGCGCGGCCGAGCTCGATCAGGTACTCGAGCCGCATGTCGTCGTCTTCGACGATCTCGAAATTCTCGATGATGGTGTCGATGGGAGGGAGCATGCTCGGCCGGGTCCGGAAAGGTCTGGGCCGCTATAGGCCGGCCGCGCCGTTGTGGCGACGGGGTCCGGCGCCGCGGGCGCTCATTGCGGGCCGGGGCGCGCCGCCGGCAGGGTCAGCCACAGGGGATCGCCCGGGCTGGCATCGCCCGCGACGCTGATCTCCGCCTGGGCCGCGTAGGCGGCGATGAGGCGGGGGCCGAGCTTCGGGACGTTCGGTCGGCCCGACTCGGCCGTGTCGCTCACCTTCGAGACGATCGAGAGGCGCAGCGGCGCGGCGGCCTCGATGTCGATGGCGATGGCGCAGGCGACGTGCTCGGCGGTGGCGTCCAGGCACTCGGCCACGATCTCCGCGACGATCATGCCCAGGGCGTTGGCGGTGCGCGGCTCCACGAGACCGTTCCCCGAGCCGCCGACCTGGACGCCGATCCGCCCGGCCCGCCGGAGCTGCCCGAGCCCGGAGGCGAGGCGGTGCAGGTAGTCCTTGAGGTCGATCGACGCGATGTGCGGCGCCTCGTGCAGGTGCTGCTGCACCAGCGCGATCGCCCGGACCCGCTGGCCCAGCGCCTCGAAGCTGCCGCGGCAGGGGTCGGGGGCCGCCCGCCCGTAGAGGCCGATCAGGCTGACCATCACCTGGAGGTTGTTGCGGACCCGGTGGTAGACCTCGGCCAGCAGCGCCTCCTTCTCGGCCAGCGCGTGCTCGATGTGCTCCTCCGCGTGCTTGCGGTCGGTGATGTCGAAGCAGGAGCCGAGATAGCCCTGGAACCGGCCGTCCTCCACGAGGGGGCGGGCGGTGTCGAGCAGCCAGCGGTACTCGCCGTCGTGCCGCCGGAGGCGGAACTCGACGGTGAAGGGCGCCCGCGCCTCGAACGCCTCGGCGACGATCCGGGCGTGCCGCTCGAAATCCTCGGGATGCAGCCCGCTGCGCCAGCCGAGGCCGAGCTCCGCCTCCAGGGGGCGCCCGGTGAATTCCAGCCAGCACTCGTTGTGGTGGATCGCCTGACCGGCCTCGTCCGAGCGCCACATCATCAGCGGCACCACGTCGGCGAATCGCCTGAAGCTGTTGCTGAGGGCGGCGGCTTCAGCGGTGCCCTGCGCCGGGCCCCGACCAGGATCCCCCGCGGGGCCGTTGCCCAGCGGGTCTTCCGCGCCGGACCCTGGTGGCTCACCGACCATTCTGTACCCGATTCACTCTGACGAACTGCGTGAAAGGCGACGCCTGCGTGCGGATGGCGCCGGTCAACGTGTCGACCGGACGGCCGTTCCGGTCCTGAACCGCGTTCAGATCTGCCATTCACCGGGACATTAGCGGCAATACCTTTCGAGCCCGTTCAGCATCCCGCCGACGTGCGGGGCCGCACCGGGCGCGCGGACGCGGCGGAGAGCCGGTCGGGCGACCCCGGCCGAGGTCCGGCCCGCGCGCAGCCCGTGACCCGCGCGCACAACCTGTAGCTGGCTTCTGGATAACCACAGATAGTTCGTGACGCCCCGATCTGGTTGTGTCTCTTGGCGGATGATACAACCTTGAGGGTGCCGTGCTGCCTGTCCCGACCGCGACGAACGCCGCCCGCTGGCCGGTGCTCGCCGGCCTCGTCCTCCTCGGCCTGTCGGGCGGCGCCGTCGCCCGGCCGTTCTCGGAGCCCGACGACCGGAACCTCGACCGCCACGGCCATTACCGCAGCCGGGACGGGTCCGACGTCCACCGGCCGGCCAAGAGCCTCGACGGCAGGAAGCCCGCGGGCGCCACGGCCAAGTGCCGGGACGGCACGTGGAGCTTCAGCCACACCCGTCGAGGCACCTGCTCGGGTCACGGCGGCGTGGCGCACTGGGCGGGCTGAGACCGAACGATGCCTTAAGTCCTAGATCAGGCGAGAAATAGGAATTTACGCTTGACACCGGCGCGCTGCCGGGGTATCAACCAGGCACGGTCGAGACGTGTGCGGAGAGACCCCGATGTGGCCACCCCCTCCGAGCAGGGCGGACAGCCGCGCCGAGGCCCTGACGCTCCTGCGCGAGACCGACCTGACGTGCGACGCGATCGCGGCCCGTCTCGGCGTCCACCCGAAGACCGTGCACACCTGGAACGCCCGGGCCGGCTGGCCGAGGCCGCGGCAGCACCGGCCGCGGCTCCTGACGGGGCGCTGGCCGGCGGCGCGCCGGGCCGCCCTGATCCGCCTGCTGTGCACGCCGGGCGCCGATCCCGGCGACGTCACCGAGATCCTCGGTCTCGGCCGGCTCGACCCGGCGATGATGCCCACGGCCTTCGGGGCTGACCTGCCGCCGGCGGTCACCGGGCGCGGCGACCCCGCGGCCGACCCGGCGACCCTGCGGGCGCGTCTGCGCGCCCACATCGCCCGGCAGATCGCCGCCTTCGACGCGGCTCTGAGCGGGGTGGGGGCGGGCGCGGGCGACTCCGCCCGAATCCTGCGCGACCTCGGCGGCCTCAAGCGGCTCCTCGACACGGTGGATGCGGAGGGCGCGCGCGGCGCCGCGGGGGAGGGGGGCGATGGCACCGGACGCGATACCGAACCCGGCACCGAACCCGACACCGAACCTGACCTGCCCGCCCTGCGCGCGGAGATCGCGCGACGCGTTGCTGGCTTTGTCGGCGGCCGGGCGGCTGCCTGACTTCCTCGAGACGCTGCCGCCGGACCTCCTCCGGGCGCTCGCGGGCGACTGGCTGCACCAGGCCCGGCCGGACCAGCTGCCGCCGCCCGACGCGGCGCCCTGGACCACCTGGGCGGTGATCGGCGGCCGCGGCAGCGGCAAGACCCGCACCGGGGCCGAGTGGGTCGACGCCCTCGCGCGCGGCGACCCGGCCTTCGCGGGCGCGCCGGTCGGGCGGATCGCCCTGGTGGGCGAGACCCATCTCGACGTGCGCGACGTGATGGTCGAGGGGCCCTCCGGCCTCCTCGGCCTGCCGGCGCGGGGACGGGCCCGGCCCACCTGGTCGCCGAGCCGCCGCCGGGTGGAGTGGAGCAACGGCGCCGTCGCGCTCGCCTTCTCGGCGGAGGAGCCCGACGCGCTGCGCGGCCCGCAATTCGGCGCCGCGTGGTGCGACGAGGCCGCCAAGTGGCGCCGGCCCGAGGCGGCCTTCGACATGCTGCAGTTCGGCCTGCGCCTCGGCGCCCGGCCGCGCAACCTCGTGACGACGACACCCCGGCCGGTGCCGCTGATCCGCCGCCTGCTCGCCGACCCGCGCACGGTGGTGAGCCGTGCCCGGACCCACGACAACGCCGCGCATCTCGCGCCCGACTTCCTCCAGCAGGTGGTCGGGCGCTACGCCGGCACGCGGCTCGGCCGGCAGGAACTCGACGGCGAGCTCATCGCCGACCGGGACGACGGCCTGTGGACGCGCGCGGCCCTGGAGGCCGGCCGCCTCGCCGCGGCGCCCGATCTCGGGCGGATCGTCGTGGCGGTGGATCCCCCCGCCGCCTCGGGCGCGCGCTCGGACGCCTGCGGGATCGTGGCGGCCGGGCGCGCGGGCGGGCACGCCTACGTGCTGGCCGACGCGAGCCTCGCCCGCGCCACCCCGCAGGCCTGGGCGGCCGCGGCGCTGGCGCTCTACCACCGGCTCCGGGCCGACGCCCTCGTGGTCGAGGTCAACCAGGGCGGCGAGATGGCCGCCGCCGTGCTGGGCCAGTGCGACCCCGCCGTGCCGGTGACCCGGGTCCACGCCACGCGGGGCAAGTACCTGCGCGCCGAGCCGGTCTCGCTGCTCTACGCCCGCGGGCTGGTCCACCACGTCGGCGCCTTCCTGGCGCTGGAGGATGAGCTGTGCGATTTCGGCCCGGACGGCTTGTCCGGCGGGACCTCGCCCGACCGTCTCGATGCCCTGGTCTGGGCGCTCACGCACCTGATGCTGGAGCCCCGGGCCGAGCCCCGGATCCGGCGGTTGTGACAGCGGTCGCCGGAAACAATTCGGCGCGCTTCGGGTGAAGCGCGCCGGAGTCGGTTCGTGGTCTCTGGAACGAACTGCATGCTGTATACACAATGTCGTGCGCCAAATCTGTAGCGATCAGGCCACGGCACGCGGTCCTGAGCTGGGAATCCCCACCGTAATTCTCCGTATTGCGCGGCGACGGCGGGCGGATTGAGCGGCGCATCTGTCGGGTTGATCCCCGCCGTCCTTCCCGGGCGCCGCGGCCCGGCTCCGATTCCCGAACCGTCGTCGCTGCCCGACCCCGGCACATCGGCATGCCGGGTTCCTGGGCGTGCCGGGTTCCTGGGCGTGCCGGGCTCCTGGACGCCCGAGCGGTCGCTCAATCGCCGCCGCCACCGCCATCACCACCGCCGCCGTCGCCGCAGCTGCCGCCGTCGCTGCCGTGGCAGCCGCCATCGCCGAAGATCGCGCCGCCGTCGCCGCCGGAGCCCGAATCGTAGCTGAGGGAGCCGGAGCGGCGGGGCCCCCGGGAGCGCGTCGCGGAGGGCATGAGGCAGCGGAGGAAGGGGACGAGCGCGATGACGAAGATCGCGAGTTCGAGGGCCTGCTTTCTGTCCATCGGAACCTCCATCGGTTCGTCGGTCCGGACAGTCTAGCACAGGTCGGCGCCGGGCCGGTCAGGGCGGCGTGGTCAGGCTCCGAAGGGCGGCCCGGACGTCGGCGAGTGTGCCGACCAGGGCGTAGCAGGCGAAATCGTGCGCGCCGGCGGCGGCGTTCGCCAGCCGGAAGCGGCAGCTCAGGCGGTTCGCCCCGGCCTCGGGCGCGACCGCGAAGCCGGGCCGCGGCGCGTCGGGCTCCTGCTCCGGCGGACCCGGGGCCCAGACCGCGAGGGCGTGCGAGCCCTCCGGCGTCGCCAGGATCACCGGGTCCGGCCGCTCCCCCGCTCCGGGGCCGAGGGGCGCGAGCCCGCCGGTCGACGGGTCGAAGCGCCAGGCCGCGGAGAACTCCGCCGGCACCGCGGCGGCGAGGGGTTCGAGACGCAGCGCCGCCGCGGGCTCGGTCAGGTTGAAGCTCGCCTGCACCTCCACGGCGTTGCCGAGGCCCGGCAGGCCGAGGGCGACCCGCTTGCGCAGGAGCGGGGCCGGGGGCGGGGCCGGGATCGCGGGGCTCGCGGAGGCGGTCGGGCAGTCCGCGGGCGGCTCGTCGGCCGGGTCGGCGGGGCCGTCCCAGGCCATGCGGGTCTCGGTCTCGGCCCAGCTCCGGCCGGCGCGCAGGGCGCGGAGCCGCTGGGCCGCGGGCGCGCCGGACCCGTCCTGCGGGGTGCCGGCCTCGCTCGCCCGGCGGCAGGCGGCGCCGGAGCCGATCTCCGCCCGCGCCTGCAGGGCATCGCCGGGCTCGGTGTCGGCGAGGAAGGTGACGCCGTCCCAGGTCAGCGTGTCCACCGCCCCGGCGACCCGCCGGGACAGGCGCAGGCTGATCTCGGACCGGCCGAAGGGGCGCGCCAGGATCAGGGTCCCGTCGGGCTCCGGCCACAGGGGTGCGGGTGCGGGCGCATCCGCGGCCCGGGCCGGCGCGGCCGGGGGCGCGGCCAGTGGCCCGGACAGGGGCCCGGCCAGAGGCCCGGACAGAGGCCCGGCGACGAGCGCTGGGACCAGAGCCGCGACCCGCGCCGCGACGCGGGTCCCCGCCCGGACCCGTCCCCGGACCCGTCCCCCGAACCGCGCCTGGGGCCGCGCCTGGGGCCGTGTGGGGATCCGGGGCTGCATCGCGTGACCATAGCTCAGGAACGGACCGGCATGTCGACCCTCCTCGAACGCCTGGCGCGGGTCGCGCGCCGCGCCGCCGGCGGCCCGGCCCTCGCCACCAAGGCCGCCGCGGCCCCGGCCTTCGCCCTCTACGCCGAGGGACGGGCCAGCTGGACGCCCCGCGATCCGGCGGCGCTTGCCCGGGCCGGCTACCAGGCCAACCCGGTCGTCCACCGGGCAGTGCGGCTCGTCGCCGAGAGCGCCGCCGGCCTGCCGCTGATCGCCACCGGCCCCGGCGCCGAGCGCGCGGGCGACCTGCTCGCCCTGCTGGCGCGGCCGAACCCCCGGGAGAGCGGGCCGCACCTCCTGGAAACGCTCTACGCCGACCTCCTCCTCACCGGCACGGCCTACCTGGAGGCGGTGAGCCTCGACGGGCGGGTCGCCGCGCTCCAGGTCCTGCGTCCCGGACGGATGCGGGTGCTGCCGGGCCCGGACGGCTGGCCGGCGGCCTATCTCTACACCGCGGGCGGGCGCAGCCGCCGGTTCGACCTGCCCGAGCCGGGGATCGCCGTGGCGCCGATCCTGGCGCTGACGCTGTTCCACCCGGAGGACGAGGCCGGCGGGCTCGCCCCGATCGCGGCCGCCGCCGCCGCCCTCGACATCCACAACGCCGCGAGCGCCTGGAACAAGGCGCTGCTCGATAACGCCGCCCGGCCGTCCGGCGCCCTGGTCTTCGCCGGGGCGACGTTGTCCGAGCCGCAATTCGACCGGCTGAAGGCGGAGCTGGAGGCGAACTACCAGGGTTCCGCCAATGCCGGCCGGCCGCTGCTGCTGGAGGGCGGCCTCGACTGGAAGCCGCTCGCGCTCTCGCCGCGCGACATGGATTTCGTGGCGGCCAAGGACGCGGCCGCCCGGGAGATCGCCCTGGCCTTCGGCGTGCCGCCGCTGCTGCTCGGCCTCCCCGGCGACAACACCCACGCCAACTACGCCGAGGCCAACCGCGCCCTCTACCGCCAGACCCTGATCCCCCTCGCGGCCCGCACCGCCCGGGCGCTGGCCGGCTGGCTGGAACCCGCCTTCGGGGCGATCGACCTGGAGCCCGACCTCGACCGGATCGAGGCGCTGGCCGGGGAGCGGGAATCCCTGTGGCGCCGGGTCCAGGCCGCGGACTTCCTGTCGGTGGCGGAGAAGCGGGAGGCCGTGGGCTACCCGCCCGCGATGCCGGGGGCGCCGGGCACACCCTGAGGCGCGGGGCGCGCCCTCACTGTCCCATCCGAGGATCCCCCCATGGACGGCCACTTCTCCGGCTATGCCAGCCTGTTCGGCGTGCCCGATCTCGGCCGCGACGTGGTGGTGCCGGGCGCCTTCGCGGCGAGCCTCGCCCGCCGCGGGGCCGCGGGCGTGCGGCTCCTGTTCCAGCACGATCCGGCCGAGCCGATCGGCCGCTGGCTCGCCCTGCGCGAGGACGGCCGCGGCCTGTTCGCGGAGGGCGCGCTCAACCTCGCGGTGCAGCGCGCCCGCGAGGTCGACGCCCTGATGCGCGGCGGCGGCCTCGACGGGCTCTCGATCGGTTTCCGCACGCTGCGCGCCCGGAAGGGCGCCGGCGGCGAGCGCCGGCTCCAGCAGGTCGATCTCTGGGAGATCTCGCTCGTGACCTTCCCGCTGCAGCCGGGGGCCAGGGCGAGCCCCGCGTCGATCCCGGCTCCGGACCCGGAGGCCGACGCGATCCGCGGCCTCGCCGGCCTGATCGCGCCGCCGGGCGCCCTCGGACCCGCCGCGAGACCTGCCGCTTGGCCGCTGCCGGCCGCGCGGTCCTGACTTCCACCCCCGACGAGGCCCATCATGGACGCCCAGACCCCGATCGCCGATCCCGCCCCGCTGGGCGGCCTGCCGCCGCTGGAGAACAAGGCCGCCCATTCCGACGGCGGCCCGGTCCGCTCCGCCCTGGACGAGCTCGCCGCCGCCTTCGCGGCCTTCAAGGAGACGAACGACGCGCGGATCGACCGGATCGAGGGCCGCCTCGGCGTCGACGTGCTCACCGAGGAGAAGCTCGCCCGGATCGACGCGGCCCTCGACGCCGCCCGCACCCGGCTCGACCGCATCGCCCTGGAGCGGGCCCGGCCGCCCCTCGGGCAGCCGGACGTCCGGGAGACGGGGGCCGCGCACGAGCACAAGGCCGCCTTCGACCTCTACGTCCGGGCGGGCGAGAGCGCCGGGCTCAAGCGCCTGGAGGCCAAGGCGCTCTCGGCCGGCTCCGGGCCCGACGGCGGCTACCTCGTCCCCGACACGATCGAGCGGACCGTGCTCGCGCGCCTCGGGCAGGTCTCGCCGATCCGGTCGATCGCCAGCGTGCAGCCGATCTCGGGCGCCCAGTACAAGCGCGCCGTCTCGGTGGGCGCGCCGGTCACCGGCTGGGCCGCCGAGACCGCGCCGCGCCCCGAGACCGCCGCGCCGGCCCTGTCGGAGATCGCGTTCCCCGCGATGGAGCTCTACGCGATGCCGGCCGCCACCCAGACGCTCCTCGACGATTCCGTGGTCGATCTCGACGCGTGGCTCTCGGCCGAGGTGGAGACCGCCTTCGCCGAGCAGGAGGGCGTCGCCTTCGTTTCCGGCAACGGCGCGAGCCGCCCGCGGGGCTTCCTGAGCTACGACACGGTCGCCAACGCCGCCTGGGTGCCGGGCAAGATCGGCACGGTCGCCACCGGGGCGGCGGGTGCCTTCCCGTCGGCGAGCCCGGGGGACGCGCTGTTCGACCTGATCTACGGGCTGCGGGCGGCCTACCGGCAGAATGCCGGCTTCGTCATGAACCGGCGCACCCAGAGCACGATCCGCAAGTTCAAGGATTCGGAGGGCAACTATCTCTGGCAGCCGCCCCTCGCCGCAGGCCGGTCCGCGACGCTGGTCGGCTTCCCGGTCACCGAGGCCGAGGCGATGCCGGACCTCGCCAAGGACAGCCTGTCGGTGGCCTTCGGCGACTTCCGCCGGGGCTACCTCGTGGTCGACCGGACCGGGATGCGGGTGCTGCGCGACCCGTACTCGGCCAAGCCCTACGTGCTGTTCTACACCACCAAGCGCGTCGGCGGCGGGGTGCAGGATTTCGACGCGCTCAAGCTCCTGAAGTTCTCCTGAGCGCTCGGCGGCGACCCTAGCCGGGGCAGCCCGCGCGGTCGCCGCAGCCCGCGAGCCGCCCGGCCTGCTGCTTGGCCCGCTCGAGATTGGTGCGGGCGGTGACCAGCCGCTCGCTGGCCTCCCGGCGGATCCGCACCGAGGTGCCGGGCTTCGCCTCGCGGACGTCCACGGCCTCCCAGTAGGCCATCGCGGCCTGCAGCTCGGCCTGCGCCTCCTTGAGGGTCGGAACCGGCGGCTGCGGCATCTCGGGCATCTCGGTGAGGCGGCCTTCCAGCACGGCCCGCGCCACGGCGATCTCGAACCGCCGGTCGACGCCGAACTGCGCCATCCGCTCCAGGTTCGGCTCGATCATCTCGAGGAGCGCCAGGGTCGGGACGACCAGCGCGTGCGCGTCCCCGCCCCAGCCCGGATCGCATTTCTCGCCGTTGACCGCCCAGAAGATCCCGCGCGCGGTGGCGATGCGGCCGTTCCGCACCTCGCGGACGCGCAGGAAGAAGAAGCGCTCGCCGTAGATCGGGTCGAGCGAGCGAACACAGGCCAGACTGCCGGGTCTGGCCGCCTGATAATATGTCTCAACATCGATTTCCACTGACGTCTCACAATTTCAAGGGCTGCATGACGCGGATCCGCTCGGGCGGACGCGCGGAAATCATGGAAACGCTGAAACGGTACGCGGACGACTCGGGCGTGGGACGGGATGAAACGAAGCGCTGCGCATGGGCGGCTCGCCTAGGGCCGGTCGGCCGTGCCGGTCGACCCGATGGGGTGAGAGGGGGCCGGGACCCCGGCGCCGTCTCTCGATACCGAGCAGTCCGGGTCCGGTCCCGTCGGCAGACGTCCGTCGCTGCGGGGCCCGCGCACCGCCCGGCGCGGCGCCATCCTGCAGGGCGATCGGATCCGCGTCCGAGCCGGCCCGTGAGGGCTCGACGGCCGAATACCCCTTCGTTTCCGGTAGATCAATACGATCTGTCAGGGAAGTACAGTGTTTCTGATAGAAACATGGTCTGTTAGTACGCTTTCCAGCCGAAACGCTCGTGCTGTTTCTGTTTCCGTCGGACAAACAAGATCATTTTTATGTGGCCGCGTGGCCACCGAATACATCGGCACGGGTGGCCGTTCCGATTTGGGATTGATGGCTGCGGCCATTTGCGGGAACTTATTCGAACAAGAGCTCGAAAGAACCAGAGCTCATCGGCAAGACGAATCAATTCGGCCGAAACAAATAATAGCAGCGCGGCCTGCGTGGCTGAATGCTGTCTCCAATATGGGTCTCGACGTTTTGGGGAAATCGATGAGGATCTTGAAGCACACGCTCCTCTGTTCCGCCGCGGCTCTGTCCGCGGCGAGCGCAGCGCAGGCGGCTGATCTGCCGGTCAAGAAGGCTGTCCCGATCGAGTACGTCCGCGTCTGCGGCGCGTACGGCGCCGGCTTCTTCTACATCCCCGGCACCGACACCTGCCTGCGTCTCTCCGGCCGCGCCCGGTTCGAGGGCGGCTACATGACCAGCTACTCGCGGCAGAACGGCTCGAACGTCGGTGATACGTCGGGCTACCAGGGCCGGATGCGCATCAACCTCGATGCCCGCACCCAGACCGCCTACGGCACCCTGCGCGCCTTCGTGCGCCTCGATGCCGGATCCCGCACCGGCTATTCCGGCGTCGGCCAGTCGGGCACCCAGCAGCGCATCGGCCAGGCCTTCCCGGCTCTCGGCATCGACCAGTTCGGTCGCGCCTCGCAGTTCGTGAACGTCGACAAGGCCTTCATCCAGTTCGCCGGCATGACCGCCGGTCGCGCCTCGTCGTTCTTCGACTTCTACGCCCACGACTTCGAGTTCGCCGGCGCCACGCTCGGCTCCGACATCGCCTCGACCAACCTGCTCGCCTACACGGCCACGCTCGGCAACGGCCTGTCCGCCACGATCTCGGCCGAAGACCCGGTCTTCCGCCGCAGCCCGATCTTCTCGCAGACCAACAACCCGGCCGGCGTGACGAACAACTCCAACATCGTCAATTTCGCTCAGACGAACGCTCCGGCCGAGGTGTTCATCGGCTACACCGGCGGCGTGCCGACCCGGTACAGCTTCGTCGACGTGATCCAGCGCTCGCGCATGCCCGACGTCGTCGGCGCCCTGCGCCTCGACCAGGCCTGGGGTTCGGCGCAGCTGTCGGCGGCCGTCCACGAGCTGAACGTCGGCAACGTGGCCAACGGCGCCGGCACCGGCACCGGCTCGAACATCAGCATCCCCCACACCAGCAACTCGTACGGCTGGGCGGTGCAGGGCGGCCTGAAGATCAACACGCCGTTCATCGCGCCGGGCGACGCCCTCTACCTGCAGGGCGCCTACGGCTCCGGCTCGCAGATGTACACCGGCTACTGCGCCTTCAGCGGCTGCTACTCGCAGAACCCGGCCACCATCCAGGGCCAGAAGTTCGCGCAGTACTTCAACGACGCCACGGTGAACCCTTTCACGGGCCAGATGGAGCAGTCGACCAGCTTCACCGCGACGGCCTCGTACCTCCACTACTGGACGCCGGAGTGGCGCTCGGCCTTCTTCGGGTCGTACGGTGAGATGAACTACAGCAGCGGCGCCCGTCTGGCCCAGGGCGCGGCCTTCGCGCTGTCCAACCCGGCCGGTGCCAACTCCTTCGGCGTGAACGCCGTCGGCGTGCCGGGCACCCGGTTCTACCAGCTCAGCGAGGCGCTGCGCGACACCTACCAGTTCGTGGCGGGCGGCAGCATCATCTGGTCGCCGGTCAAGGACCTCGATATCGGTGTCGAGGGCTTCTACACCCAGATCGGCGTCAAGAACGGCCGCGTGATCGACCGCGACAAGAGCCCGACGGCCTACGCGAACGTCGCCGGCATCAACAACGGCACCTTCGTGCCGCGGACCACGACGGCGGACAGCGTGTCCACCTTCCGCTTCCGCGTCCAGCGCGACTTCTGATCCCCGATCGGGACCGGTTCGCCCTCCAAAGCTTCCCGGTCCTGATGTCCCCGTGCAAAGGGACCCCACTGAGCCCGGCCTCGCGGCCGGGCATTTTCGTATCCCCGATCGCGTCGGGTCGCGCCCCGCCCGAAGGCGGGGCGCCGCGATCCTCAGCGGCCCGCGTTGCCGTCGCGCAGGGTGCCGGTCGGCTCCTGCACGTGCGCCTCGAGGAACCAGAGGTGCTTGTCGACCGCCCGCGAGATCTCGGTAAACAGGTCGGCCGTGTCGGGGTCGCCCGCCTCGTCGGTCTCGTCGATGTTCTGCCGGACCGCGTTGGCGTAGGCGGCGTAGCTGTCGATCAGCGCGGCGATGTGGTCGGCGATGGCGTAGATGCCGGTCGGGTAGGCCGGCAGCTTGGTGCGCTCGGCGACTGCCTGGGTCGAGCCGAAGGCCGTGGCGCCGAGCTGGACCGCGCGCTCGGCGACGCTGTCGTTCAGCTCGTCGAGCTGGGTGCGGAACCCGTCGAGCATCTCGTGGACGCCGATGAACTGCGGCCCCTTGAGGTTCCAGTGGGCCTGCTTGATCGCCAGCGCGAGGTCGATGCCGTCCGCGAGCCGGGCGTTGAGCGCCTCGATCGAGACCTTCTTGGCGTTCGAGTCGGTGTTGTTGCGGGTCTTGTGCGTCCGCGGGGTGTTGCTGGTGCCGGTGTCGGCCATGCTCTCGCTCCGTGAGCCGGGAAGGTTCGGATGCGAAAAGTGCCGATCGGCCCCCGGGTTCCCGCAGGCGCGAAGGATCCGGGGGCGGGCAGCGGCTTTGCCGCGGTCGGGCCGCGGTCGGGCCGCGGTCAGGCCCCTCAGCGGCGGCGGCCCGGGCGGGCCATCCAGTCGGACCGGTTGCCGCGGGGCAGGGCGTCGCCGACCTGGATGCGCGACAGTTCCGCCGTGCGCGCGGCGATCCAGCCGGCATGCTCGGCCACCGGGGTCACGGCGGTGAAGCCGCCGCAGGCGGTCCGGCGCGCGCCCTGCTGCAGGGCGCCGCTCGACCAGCTCACCACGCCGACGATCCGGTAGCCGCCGGGGCCGCCGGTCAGGATCGGGCCACCGGAATCGCCCAGGCAGGCACCGGCGCCCGAGGTCTCGGCCATGCGCCGCCGGTCGGTGACGACGGTGACCCGGTTGGCGACCTGGAGCGAGCCGATCGACACGAGGTGGGCGAGCCGCAGGATCCGCGCCGAGTTCCGCCGGTTCTCGGCCACCACGCCGAAGCCCGCGATGTCCACGGGCTGCCCGTCGGTGATCGAGCCCGCGCCCCGGGGATCGAGGGGCACGTAGTCGTCGCCGAGCGGGCGCTCGAGCTTGAGCAGCGCCAGGTCGACGCCGGGCTGGTCCTCGGGGGTCGTCCCGGGCACGAAGTCGGGGTGCATGGAGGCGGTGATTACCGCGGTCCGGTGCTGGCGGAAGTTCCGGTCGACGCTGATCACCGTGTAGCCGGCCGGCCGCATCACGCAGTGGGCCGCGCTCAGCACCAGGTCCGGGGCGATCAGGGTCCCCGAGCAGATCTCGCCCTCGGTGCTCTCGATCCGCACCACGAAGCTGCGCGCCCCGTTCGGGTCCCGCGTCGTCGTGCCGTTGATCACCGCCGCGGCGGGCGTGGGCAGCAGGCCGCCGAGGGCGCCGAGCAGCGACAGGCCCAGGAACCCGCCCCACAGGCCGCCGCGCAGGCTGCGCTCGCGGGGGCCGGCCTTCCGGATCGGGCGAGGGGACATCGGGAACTCCGGGCGCGCGCGGGCGCGGGTGGGGGACGCCGGAGGCGGCGCCGAGGGAGCCTGGGGCGAGGGGCCCCAGATCGAGTGAGCCTAGAGCAAGGCAATAGCCCGGCCAAGCTGAGGTTCCCTGCGCACGCGGCGCCGCGCCGCTACTGCGCCCAGCGCGCCGTCCGGTCCCAGCCGTCGAGCACGCGGTCGATCCAGCCCCGTTGCGGCCCCACCAGGACGCCCTGGGTGAGGCCGCCGCAGGCGCCCCCGATCCAGGCCGACAGGGCGAGCACCGCCCCGTCCGGTCCCGCGATCGGGCCGCCGGAATCGCCCTGGCAGGCGCCGCCGCCCGCGCCTTTCAGCCAGACCAGGATGCGGCTCGGCCCGTAGGGCTCGATCACCGGCAGGCCGAGGCTGCGGTAGGTGCCGGTGGAGCGCGGGTCGCCGGGCTTGGCCGCGCCGTAGCCCGACAGGGTCAGGGTCTCGCCCGCCCGCGCCGGGGCGGCGCTCAGGGTCACGGGCGCGAAGCGCGGCGGCAGCGGCGTCTCGGTGCGCAGCAGCGCGAGATCGACGGAGCGCCGCCGGGAAGCGGCCGCGCCGGCGTCGTAGCCCGGATGGACCGCCTGGGCGGTGACGTCGACGAGCACCGGCGCTCCGGCGGCGTCGCGGAAATGGACGCGGTGCTCCTTGGCGCCGGCGAGGCAGTGGCCGGCGGTCAGCACCGTGTCGGGGGCGAGCACCACGCCGGTGCAGACACCGCCCTTCGACGACAGGACCATCACGGCCCCGCCGGCCGGCGCCTCGGTGCCGCCGACCACCGCCCGCGCCGGGACGGCCGCGAGCGCCGGGATCGCCATCAGGATCGCGGTGACGGTCGCTACCCGCGCGGCGCGGGCCGCCGGGCGGCGCTTCGAGATCGGCATCGGACCACCTGCAGAGAGACGCGCGATGATCCCGTTACGCATCGCCGCCGCCGCCGTCGAGCCGGTGGGCGTGCCCGACCTGCGCGCCTACCTGCGCGTCGACTCCGACGCGGGCGCCGACGAGGACGGCCTGCTCCAGGCCCTGATCGCGGCGGCCCGCGCGAGCCTGGAGATCGAGACCCGGCGGATCCTGGTTCCGGGCCGGTACCGGATCGCCCTGACGGCCTGGCCGCCGGACGGGCAGGTGCCGCTGCCCCTGAGCCCGCTGGTCGCGATCCTCCGCGCCGGCCTCGCGGACCCGTCCGGAGGCGTCACCGACCTCGACGCCGGGCTGGTGCGCCTCGGCCCCGACCCGGACGGGGCACCGTCCCTGCAGGTGGATCCGGCCGCGCCGGATCCCGCCGGCCGCACCATCCTGATCGAGGTCGCGGCCGGGTACGGCGGCGACGGTCCGCCGCTCCCCGAGCCCCTGCGCCTCGCGATCCTGCGCCTCGCCGCCGCCCGCTACGAGCGTCGCGGCGACGAGCCCGACGCCGCCCGCACCGACGCCGCCGCGCTCGGCGCGCCGTTCCGGCGCCTGCGGCTGTGATCCTCGCACCCGGAGCTGCCCCGATGGCGACCTCGTTCCAACGCCCGCCCCTCGGCGCGCGGCGGCGCCGCTTCGTGCTCGAGCGGCCGCTGGAGGAGCCCGACGGGTTCGGAGGCGTGCTGCGCCGTTACGTGGCCGGCCCGGTCCTGTGGGGCGCGATCGCCCCGGCGGGACTCGCCGACCGAACGGCCGGCGGCCGCACCGACACGCGGCCCGCCTACCGCGTCACCCTGCGGGGCCGGGCCGCGCTCGACCCGACCATGCGGCTCGCCGCCGGGCCGCGCCGCTTCGCGATCCGCGCCGTCGCCGAGCCCGACGCGCGGGGCCGCGACCTGATCTGCCACGTCGAGGAACTGCCCGGGGAGGGCCGGTCGTGAGCGATCCCGGCCCGCTCCTGGCGCTCCGCGCCGGCCTGATCGCCCGCTTCGCCGCCGACGCCGCCCTGGCCGCGCTGCTGGGCGGCCGCGTCCGGCTCTACGACGAGCCGCCGCGGGGCACGCTCCCGGTCTACGCGCTGTTCGGCGACGCCGAGATCGCGGACGAGTCCGTCGACGGCGCCGAGCGCCACCGGCACAGCCACGCGATCGCGGTGATCGCCCAGGCGGGCTCGGTGCGCACCGCCCTCGACGCCGCTTCGCGCATGGCGGCGCTCCTCCGGGACGCCCCAACGCCCCTCGTCCTGCCGCTGGCCGGCTGCCGGCTCGTGACCCTCCGGGTGCGGGCCGTCCGCGCCCGGCGCGACGCCCGGACCGGCGAGGCCAGGGCGACCCTGACGGTCGAGGCCGTCACCGAGAACCTGTGAGGAGGGTGCCGATGGGCGCGCAGAAGGGCAAGGACCTGCTGATCCGGGCCGGCGACGGCGCGGGCGGCTTCGCGGCGGTGGCGGGCCTGCGCAGCCGCCAGATCACCCTCAACGCCGAGACCGTCGACGTCACCAACGCCGATTCCGCCGGGCGCTGGCGCGAGCTGCTCGCCGGGGCCGGGGTGCGGCGGGCCGCGATCGCCGGCTCGGGCGTGTTCCGCGACCAGGCCTCGGACGCGCGCCTGCGCCTGCTGTTCTTCGAGGGCGCGGTCGAGGTGTTCCAGATCGTGATTCCGGCCTTCGGGATCCTGGAGGGGCCGTTCCAGATCGCGAGCCTGGAGTACCGGGGCGACCATGCCGGTGAGGTCACCTTCGACATGAGCCTCGAATCCGGCGGCGCGCTCGCCTTCGCCGCGGTCTGAGCGCCGTGGCCAACCGGATCCGCGGCGAGGTGCCGCTCACCCTCGGCGGGCGGCGCTACACGCTCTGCCTCACCCTCGGCGCGCTCGCCGAGCTGGAGACCGCGCTCCAGGCCGGCGACCTCGCGGGCCTCGCCGCGCGCTTCGCCGACGGGCGCGTCTCGGCCCGCGACCTGATCGCCCTCCTGGGCGTCGCCCTGCGGGGCGGCGGCCACGACCTCGACGACGCCACGGTGGCGCGGCTGCCGCTGGCGGGCGGGCTCGACGCCGTCTCGGCCGCCCTGGGCGAGGTCCTGGCGGCGGCCTTCGGGGAAGCGCCGGGCGGGGAAGCGCCGGGCGGGGAGGCGCCGGGCGCGGAGGCGCCGGGCCCGGCAAACCCTCCCTAGGGCCGGACGCGGACAAGCCGCCGCGTCCGGCCCCGGGCCGCTTCCCCTGGGACGACGCCCTCTCCCTCGGCCTCGGCGCGCTGGGCTGGCGGCCCCGCGATTTCTGGTCGGCGACCCCGCGGGAGTTCGCGGCGGCGCTCGGCCGGCGCGCCGGCCCGGAGCCCCTGTCCCGCGCCGCCTTCGCGCGGCTCCTCGCCGCCCATCCCGACCCACCGTGAGGCACCGCCATGGCCGAGACCGACCCGCAGGGGGACCCGCTGTCCGACGACCGGATCCGGCAGCTCGAGACCCTGGACCGGCTGGCGCAGAGCTTCGGCCGCAGCCTCGACACCGCCCTGACCCGCGGGGCCGCGTCCGGCCGCAGCCTCGACGGCGTGCTCGGCACCATCGGGGCGCGCCTCGCCGGCGTGGCGGCGCGGGCGGCGGCCGGGCCGATCCAGTCGGGCCTCACGGGCCTCATCGGCGCGATGCTGGGCTCCGGCGCGGAGACGGGCTTCGCCCGCGGGGGCGTGTTCCGGGGCGGCCGCGTCCAGCCCTTCGCCGCCGGCGGCGTCGTGGCCGCGCCGACCTACTTCCCCATGGCGGGCGGCGCCGGCCTGATGGGCGAGGCCGGCCCGGAGGCGATCCTCCCCCTCGGCCGCGGGCCGGACGGTCGCCTCGGCGTGGCCGCGGGCGGCGCCGCGGCGCGGCCGGTCTCCGTGACGGTCAACATCGCGACCCCCGATCCGGGCGCCTTCCGCCGCTCGGAGGCGCAGGTGACCGCGAGCCTCGCCCGGGCGGTGGCGCGCGGCCAGCGGGCGACCTGAGGCGCGCGCGGCCACAGCTCATGCCGCCCTGCGCGCCTCCGTCTCCCGCGCCCGGCTGGTGCGGCCGTCGACGCTCACCGGCGCGACGCCCTGGATCGTCACGCGGCGGACCACGCGGGGCGCCTCGCCGTAATCGTCCACCGCCCGGTGGACCGTGGCGCGGTTGTCCCAGATCGCCACGTCGCCCGTCCGCCACGACCAGCGCACGGTGTTCTCGGGCCGGGTCGCGTGGTCGTGGAAGATCGCCAGCAGGTGCTGCGAATCCGCGGTGGTCAGGCCCAGGATCCGCTGGATGAAGTGGCCGACGATCAGCGAGCGCTCCCCGGTCTCCGGGTGGACGTGGACCAGCGGGTGCTCGGTCTCGAACACGGTCCTGGTGAACACCTCGTCGTAGCGCCGCCGCCCGGCCTCCGACACGTTCACCCGGCCGCCGACATAGTCGTAGACGTTCGAGTGCAGCGCCCAGAGCTTGTCGGCGAGGTCGCGCAGGGGCTCGGGCAGGTCCGCGTAGGCCGCCGCCGTGTTGGCCCAGAGCGTGTCGCCGCCGTGGGGCGGCAGCGTCACGGCCCGCAGGATCGAGAGCGCCGGGTAGGCCGGCACGAAGGTCACGTCGGTGTGCCAGGAACTCGCCCGCTCGCCCCGGCTGCCGTCGATGTCGAGGATTCCCGCCGTGCCGGCGAGGGAGGGCACGGTCGGATGCGGGACGAGGTCGCCGAGGCGCCGGCCGAACGCCTCCTGCCCGGCCTCGTCGAGGTCCTGGTCGCGGAAGAACACCACCTTGTGGGTGTTCAGCGCCTGCCGGATCGCCGCGACCGTCCCGTCGTCCAAGTCTCCCGAGAGGGCGACGCCGCGGATCTCCGCGCCGATGCGGCCGGCGACGCGGCGGATGTCGAGGGCGGGGGCGGATGCGTGCAGGGGCTGGGGGATGGCGCTCATCGGAAGGTTTCCCTGGCAGAACGGCGCCGCGTCGTGCGGATCGCGCGGTGAACCGAGATGTGCGGATTGAGAGGACTTCGGAGAACATCCGCTTCGGTGCGGCGATCTTCGATCAACTGCCGTCCCGTGTCGATGAACGGCGCTTTTGATTTTCCGGACCCTCCCGGAAGACTTTTTTCAGCTGCTCCGATCCGGCAGCGATACCGTTCCCCGGGCGCCGCGCGGGATCTGCGGCCCGGCCTCCGTCCTCGCGGGCGGAGCGAAGCGATCCCGGAGCGCCACGGTCACGGATGTCGCGCTGCCCTGGGTCGCGTCGCTGCGCTCGCGATGACGGTGACGCCCCGGAAGACCGGCGCGGCCCAGTCGCCACCCGAACCGGAGAGGCCCGTCATGGCCGACGACTTCCACGAGGTGCTGTTCCCACTCGACGTCTCGCTGCGCGCCGGCGGCGGCCCGCAGCGGCTCACCGAGATCGTGACCCTGGCCTCGGGCCGGGAGCACCGGAACGGCCGCTGGGCCGATTCCCGCCGCCGCTACGAGGCCGGCTTCGGGATGCGCGGCCTCGACGCCCTGCACGCCGTGCTGGCCTTCTTCGAGGAGCGGCGCGGGCGGCTCTACGGATTCCGGTTCCGCGACCGGGTCGACGACCGCTCCGGGCCGCCCGGCCGGCCGACGGGTCCCTTCGACCAGCCGCTCGGCACCGGCGACGGCGCCACCGCGTCCTTCCCGCTGGTCAAGACCTACGGGTCCGGCTTCGCGCCCTACAGGCGCCGGATCGCCAAGCCGGTGGCGGGCAGCGTCCGGGTCGCGGTGGCGGGCCGGGAGGTCGAGTCCGGCGCCTTCGCGTGCGACCCGACGACCGGCCTCGTCACCTTCGCGGCGGGCCGCGCCCCGCCGCCCGGCGCCGACGTGACGGCGGGCTTCGCCTTCGACGTGCCGGTCCGGTTCGACACCGACGCGCTGACCATCGACCTCGCCGCCTTCACGGCCGGGGAGATCCCGAAGGTGCCGCTCGTCGAGATCGTGCCCTGAGGAGGCGTGACGCCATGCGCGACATCCCGGAGGCCTTCGCGGCCCATCTCGCGGGGGGCGTGACCACCCTGTGCCGCTGCTGGTCCCTGCGGCGGCGGGACGGGCTCGCCCTCGGCTTCACCGACCACGACCGCGACCTGACCGTCGCGGGCCTCGTCCACGCCGCCCGCACCGGGCTGGAGGCGGCCGAGGCCAGCGCCGAGCTCGGCTTCGCGGTCTCGGGGGGCGACGTGGCGGGGGCGCTGAGCGGCCTCGGGCTCACCGAGGCGGACATCGCCGGCGGCCTCTACGACGGCGCCGCCGTGGAGACCTGGCTGGTCGACTGGAGCAGCCCCGAGACCCGGCTCCTCCTCGACGTCGCCACGATCGGCGAGGTGCGCCGGGACGGCGACGCCTTCGTGGCGGAGCTGCGCGGCCTCGCGCACCGGCTCGGCGCCGAGCGGGGCCGCACCTACCGGGCGACCTGCGGCGCCGATCTCGGCGATGCCCGATGCCGGGTGGACCGCGCCGCGTGGACGACGGCCGGTCGGGTGAGCGGCGTCCCGGAGCCGGCCACGCTCGCGGCGGCGCTCGCCGGGTCCTTCGCGGACGGCCTGTTCACCGGCGGGCGCCTGACCTGGACGACGGGCGCCAATGCCGGGCTCGCGGCCGACGTGCGCCTCCAACTCGGGCCCCTGATCGAGCTCTGGACGGTGCCGCCCCGGCCGGTCGCCGCCGGCGACGGGTTCAGCCTGACGGCCGGGTGCGACAAGCGCCTCACCACCTGCCGCGACCGCTTCGCCAACGCGGTCAACTTCCAGGGCTTCCCGCACATGCCCGGCAACGACGCGGTCATGCGGGCGGTCCCCGGTTCGGACCCCATCCTCGATGGCGGGAGCCTCTTCCGATGAGCGCGATGCGGCGCGAGATCGGCCGAGAGATCGGTGTCGCGGCGCTCGGCGAGGCGCGGCTCTGGCTGGGCACGCCCTACCGCCACCAGGCGTCGCTGCGCGGCGTGGGCTGCGACTGCCTGGGCCTGCTGCGCGGGGTCAGGCGCGGGCTCTACGGCGCCGAGCCGGAGGTGCCGCCGCCCTATTCCGGCACCTGGGCGGAATCGGCCGCGCCCGGGACCGACCCGCTCACCGAGGCGGCCGCCCGCCACCTCGTGCCGGTGCCCGGATCCCTGGCGGACTTGGCGCCGCGGCCGGGCGACGTCCTGCTCTTCGCCTTCCGCCGCCACCTGCCGGCCCGCCACTGCGCCATCGCCACCGGCGCCGGCGCGATGATCCACGCCCACGACGGGGCCGCCGTCACCGAGGTCGCGCTCACCGGATGGTGGCGGCGGCACGCGACGGGGGTGTTCCGGTTTCCGGCGCGCTGCGGCGCCTACGAGGAACGCGTCGATACGGTGAGCTTGACGCCGAGCACGTCCATGATCTTGCGGACCGTCTCGTAGCGGAGCTTCGAGCCCGGCGTCAGCGCCTTGTAGAGGCTCTCCCGACCGACACCCGCTTCCCGGGCGATCTGCGCCATGCCGCGTGCCTTCGCGACATCGCCCAGGGCCGCGATGAACAGCTCGGGGTCGGGGTCGTCGAGCGCCGCCGCCAGGTATTCGGCAATCGCCTCCTCACTGTCGAGGAATTCCGAGGCGTCGAACGGTGTGAAACGCATCAGGTGATTCCGTCGAGAGAGGCGGCCATGGATTTGGCCCTCTGAATGTCCCAGGTCTGGCTGGACTTATCGCCGCCGCACAGGAGCAGGTACGTTACCTCGCCGCGTCGGACATAGTACACGCGAAAGCCCGGGCCATACGGGATTCGCATCTCGAATACACCTGCCCCGAACGGTTTGGCATCCCCGAAATTGCCGAGCCCCGCGCTGCGGATACGTGCCGCGATGCGCGCCCTGGCGCGGTGATCCTTCAGGCCCGTGAGCCAAGTCCGGACGGTGTCGGACAGCAAGATCGTCGTCACCGGTCGAACGTATCCGATCGGATACGGGCCGGCAACCCGTCCACGCGATACCGCCATCAGATCCGGAGCCCCGCCATGGCGACGCTGATCCTGTCCTCGGCCGGCGCGGCGGTCGGCACCGCCCTCGGAGGCCCGATCGGCGGCCTGGTCGGGCGCGCGCTCGGCTCCGTCGCGGGCGCGGCCCTCGGCGGCGCCCTGTCGGGGTCCGGGCGGCACGCGCGCTTCGTCGAGGGGCCGCGGCTCGCCGACGTCGCCGGGCTCACCTCCACCGAGGGCGATCCGATCCCGCGGGTCTACGGGCGGGCGCGGATCGGCGGCACCCTGATTTGGGCGACCCGTCCGCTGGAGGTCGCCAACACCACCGTCGCCCGCGCGGCCGCGCCCGCCAAGGGCCTGGGCGGGCTCGCGGGCGGCCCGAGGACCGTCACCACCCGCTACAGCTACTTCGCCAACCTCGCGGTCGGCCTGTGCGAGGGCGAGATCGCCTGCGTCCGCCGGATCTGGGCGGACGGGCGGGAGATCGACCAGGCCGGCCTGACCCTGCGGGTCCATACCGGCGGCCCCGGCCAGGAGCCGGACCCGCTGATCGTCGCCAAGGAGGGCGCGGAGAACGCGCCCGCCTATCGCGGCCTCGCCTACGCGGTGTTCGAGAACCTCGCCCTGGCGGCCTTCGGCAACCGCGTCCCGCAATTCGCCTTCGAGGTGATCCGCCCGGTCAACGGCCTGTTCGACCGCGTGCGCGCCGTCGACCTGATCCCCGGCGCCAGCGAGTTCGGCCTCGATCCGGACCGCGTCACGGTCGATCTCGGGCTCGGCCGCACCGAGGCCGCCAACCGGCACCAGCTCCAGCGCGGCACCGACGTGATCGCCTCCCTCGACGCGCTCCAGGCGCTCTGCCCGAACCTGCGCCGGGTCGCCGTGGTGGCGACGTGGTTCGGCACCGACCTGCGGGCGGGCTCCTGCCGGGTCGTGCCCAAGGTCGAGGCCGCCGACAAGCGCGCCCGGCCGGAGGATTGGCGCGTCGCCGGGATCACCCGCGACCGGGCCGAGACGGTCTCGACCCTGCCGGACGGCAGCCCGGCCTACGGCGGCACGCCGGCCGACGCGGGCCTGACCCGGCTGGTCTCCGAGCTGGCGCGCCGGGGGCTGGCGGTGTCGCTCTACCCGTTCGTCATGATGGACGTGCCGGCCGGCAACGCGCTCCCCGATCCGCACGCCCCCGGCGCCGCGCAGCCCGCCTATCCCTGGCGCGGCCGCATCCCCTGCGATCCGGCCCCCGGCCGTCCGGGGAGCCCGGACGGGACCGCCGCGGCCGACGCGCAGGTCGCGGCCTTCTTCGCGGGTGGCTACCGCGACGCGGTCCTGCACTACGCCGACCTCGCGGCCGGCTGGGCGGCCTCGGGCACGCCCCTCGCGGCCTTCGTGATCGGCAGCGAGCTCGTCGGCCTGACCCGCGTGCGCGGCGCGGCCGGCTACCCGGCAGTGCGGGCCCTGCGCGACCTCGCCGCCGCGCTCCGCGACCGCCTCGGCCCGGCCGTCACCCTGGCCTACGCGGCGGACTGGACCGAGTACGGCGCCCATGTGGGCGACGGCGGCGCCACCGTCCGCTTCCCCCTCGACGACCTGTTCGCCGACCCGCATATCGGCGCCGTCGGGATCGACTGGTACCCGCCCGTCTCCGACTGGCGCGACGACCCGGACCACGCCGACCTCGCGGTGACGGGCGACATCGCCGACCGGGCCTATCTGAAGGCCCGGGGCGCGTCCGGCGAGGCCTTCGACTGGTACTACGCCGACGCGGCTGACCGCGCCGCCCAGGCCCGCCGGCCGATCACCGACGGCGCCGCCGGCAAGCCCTGGATCTACCGGGCCAAGGACCTCGTCGCGTGGTGGTCGAGCCCGCACGTGGAGCGCGACGGCGGCGTCGAGACCCGCACCACTGCCTGGGTGCCGGCCGGCAAGCCGATCTGGCTCACCGAGATCGGCGTACCGGCGGTGGACAAGGGCACCAACGGACCCAACGTCTTCCCGGACCCGAAATCGTCCGAGAGCGCCTTCCCGCCGGAATCCCGCGCCCTGCGCGACGAGCTGATCCAGCTCCGCGGGCTGGAGGCCGTGATCGCGCGGTTCGACCCGGCCGTGCCGGGCTTCCGGGAGGCCGACAACCCGGTCTCGCCGGTCTACGGCGGCCGCATGGTCGATCCCGGCGGGATCTTCGTCTGGGCCTGGGACGCGCGGCCCTTCCCGGCCTTCCCGACGGTGCGGGGCGTCTGGGCCGACGCCGCCAACTGGCGGGTCGGCCACTGGATCACCGGCCGGATCGAGGGCTGCGACCTCGACCTGCTGGTCCAGCGGATCCTCGCGGATTTCGGGTTCGACGCGCCGGTCTCCGTGGAGGCCGCCGCCTATCTCGACGGCTACGTGATCGACCGGCCGCTCACGGCGCGCGGCGCCCTGGAGACCCTGGCGGAGGTCTACGGCCTCGACGTCTCGGCGGTGGCCGGGACCCTGCGGCTGCGCGGTCCCCGGCGCGACCGGCCCGTGATCCTGGCCGAGACCGACCTCGTCCGGCTGTCGGAGGAGCGGCCGGTCCTGCACCAGGTCCGGGCCGAGGAGAGCGCCCTGCCGCGCTCCGTGGACCTCGGGATCACCGATTCCGAGAGCCCGGATTACCGGCGCGCCGCGGCCTCGGCCGTGCGGCCCGCCGGCCTGCGGCGGCGCGAGACCCGGATCGAGGCGGCGATCGTCACCCGCCGGGAGACCGCCGACGGCTTGGCCGAGGCGCTGCTCGACCGGCTGATCGCGGCCCGCGACACCGCGGTGTTCACGCTGAGCCCGCGCCGGGTCGAGCTGGAGCCCGGCGACCTCCTGGCGGTCCCGGCCGACGTGCCCGGCGGCGCGGTCCTGCGCCGGATCGACCGGATCGACGACGCGCCCACGGGCCGCCGGATCGAGGCGAGCGGGGTGCCGCCCCGGGCGGGGCCCGGGCGCGGGCTGCCCCGCGCGATGGCCCAGGCGGCGGTGGCGCCGCCCGCCTTTCCCGGCCCGCCGCTCGCCCTGGCCCTCGACCTGCCGGTCGACCGCGGCGACCCCACGGTCCTTCAGTCCTGCGCGGTGGCGGCCGAGCCCTGGCCCGGCGCGGTCGCGATCTGGCGCGCCGCTGGTGACGGGCCGCTCGCCCTGCACCGCCTCGTCGACTACCCGGCCTGCCTCGGGCGCACCCTGTCGGCGCTGCCGGCCGGCCCGCTCTGGCGCATCCAGCGGGGCGCGCATCTCGACGTCGCCCTGCGGCGCGGCGCGACGCTGGCCTCGATCGGGGCGGGCGCGATGCTGGCCGGGGGCAACCTGTTCGCCCTGCTCGGCGCGGACGGGACCGTGGAACTGCTCGGCGCCGCGTCCGCGGTCCTGACCGAGCCCGACACCTACCGGCTGTCCGGTTTCCTGCGCGGGCTCGCGGGCAGCGAGGCGGCGGCGGGGCGGGTCTGCCCGGCGGGGAGCCTGATCGTGCGCCTCGACGACGGCGCCGTGGCGCCCCTGGTCGACCGGCTGGACGAGGTCGGCCGCGCGTTCCGCTACCGGATCGGGCCGGCGGATCGCGATCCGGCCGACCCGGCCTTCGCCGAGATCACCGCCACGGCCGGCGTCGCGGCGCTGACGCCGCTGCGGCCGGTCCACCTGCGGGCGCGGCGCGCGGCGGACGGGGTGCGGCTCTTGTGGATCCGGCGGGCCCGCCGCGACGGCGACGCCTGGGAGCCGGCCGAGATCCCGCTCGACGAGCCGGAGGTCTACGCGGTGACGGTGTTCTCGGCCGCCGGCACGGCCCTGCGCACGGTCCGGGCCGAGGCCCAGCACTGCCTCTACGCGGACGAGGCGGCCGATTTCGGCGGCGCCCAGACGCATCTCGACGTCGCGGTGGCGCAGATCGGTCTCATCGCCGGCCCCGGACCCGCCCGCCGCGCCCGTATCCCCGTCCGCTCGACCTGACCGCTCGACCTGACCGCCCGGGAGCCGCCCCATGTCCGACGCCACGCCCCATCTCGGCCTGCCGCTGATCGCCGCGAGCCAGGCGCAGAAGCACGTCACCCACAACGAGGCGCTCGGCCTCCTCGACGCGCTCGTCCAGCTCGCCTGCCTGGACAAGGATCTCGCCGCACCGCCGCCGGGCCCCGCGGAGGGCGACCGCTACCTCGTGGCCGCCGCCGAGCCCGGGGGCGCCTGGGCGGGGCTCGCGGGCCAGGTGGTGCGCTACGCCGACGGGGTCTGGACCGGCGCCGCGCCGCGGGCCGGCTGGCTCGCCTGGCTGATCGACGAGGCCGACCTCTACGTCTTCGACGGCGCGGCCTGGACGAGCCTCCGCCGCGCGCTGACCGCGCTCCAGAGCGTCGGCCGCCTCGGGATCAACACGGCGGCCGACGCCACCAACCGCCTCGCGGTGAAGTCCGACTCCGCGCTCCTGACCTGGGACGACGCAACGCCGGGCACCGGCGACATGCGGGTCTTCGTCAACCGGAAATCCGCCGCCCGCGACGCCGCCCTGGTCTTCGAGACCGGCTACGCGGCGCGGGCCCTGCTGGGCACCCTCGGGAGCGACGACTTCACCCTGAAGGTCTCGCCCGACGGGGCCGCCTTCGCCACGGCGCTCACCGCCTCGGCCCGGACCGGCGGGATCGACTTCGCCTCGGCCGAGACCGCCCTCGCGGCCGCCCCCACCACCGACCTCGGTGCGGCCGGCACCCGGCGGGTGCTCGTCACCGGCGCGGCCCGGATCGCGAGCTTCGGCGCCGCGGCCGACCGGGAGCGATTCGTGCGCTTCTCGGGCGCCGCGACCCTGGTCCACGATCCCGAGGCGCTGGTGCTGCCGACCCGCGCCGATCTCGTGACGGCCGCCGACGACACCTGCATCGCCACCTCGGACGCGGCGGGCCGCTGGCGCGTGCGCCACTACCAGCGCGCCGACGGGACGCCGCTCGCGACCGGCGCGCAGGTGCTCGGCGCGAACGGGTCGATCCGGCTCCCGGGCGGCCTGATCGCGCAATGGGGGCTCGTCACCGCCGCCGAGGCGGATGTCGCGGTGGCGTTCGGCATCGCCTTCCCGGGGAGCTGCCTCGGCGTCTGGGCGCAGCCGGTCGCCGGCGCCGGCGACGCGCTCCACGCCGCGCAGGTCAGCGACGTGGCGGCCACCGGGTTCACGCTCCGCACCCGCCGCGCGACGGCGGGCGCGGTGGCGGGGGTCGGGTCGGTGCCGACCTACTGGCTGGCGCTGGGCGCGTGAGCGCCCGACCCCGCGGCCGCTCTCAGTCCGGAACGGCGTCGAGGGCCCGCAGCATCGCCGGCTCCACGGCCGCGTAGCCCGCGCCGTTGAGGTGGATGCCGTCGTCGGTGAAGTCCCGCCGGAGCGCGCCCGCCTCCGTGGCGAGCGGCGGCCCGTATTCGACGAGGCGGGCCGGGCCCGCCGCGCAGTAGGCGCGCAGCCACCCGTTCAGGGCGCGGATCCGCGCCGCCGGCCGCAGCTCGGGGCGCCAGCCCCAGAAGTCGCTCGGCATCACGGTACCGATCGTGAGCGGCAGCCCGGCCGCGAAGGCCATCCGCCCCATGGCCATGATGTTCCCGGCGATCGCCCGGTCCGGCACCGGGCCGCCGATCTCCGCGATGTCGTTGATCCCGCACATCAGGTGCACGGCCCGGGCGCCGGCCGTATCCCGCAGGAAGCGCGCGCGGATCTGCCCGCTCGTCTCGCCCGGGACGCCCCGGGCGACGAAGCCGTGGAGCGCGAAGGTCTCGGCCCGCACCGCGCCCCAGGCGGCGGTGATCGAGTCGCCGATGAACACGAGCGGCCGGTCCTGTCCGCGTCCCACGCTTCCCCCTCGGCGCCGCCCACGGCGCGGGCCGCCTTAGCCCGGCGCGCCCGGGGAGGCCAGTTTCCGGAGCACGCCCATGCCGCCATCCGACCCCGCCGCGCGGGAGCCCTTCGCCGCCGCTTGCCGCCGGCTCGGCCCGCGGCTGATGCGCGATCTCGGCCTGAGCGACGTCCAGGCCGCCGGCCTGCTCGGCAATCTCGGCCACGAGACCGGCGGGTTCCGCCACCTCCAGGAGGTCGCCCCCGCGGTGCCGGGCTCCCGCGGCGGCTGGGGGCTCGCCCAGTGGACCGGGCCCCGGCGCCTCGCCATGGAGGCGTGGTGCCGGGCGCGCGGCCGCGATCCCGCCGACCCCGAGGCGGGCTACGGCTACCTCTGCGCCGAGCTGCGCGGTCCCGAGGCGCCGGCCCTCGCGGCCCTGCGGGCCACCACCACCCTCGCTGCCGCCACCGAGGCAGTCTGGCGCCGCTACGAGCGGCCCGGCGTCGTCGCGCCCGCGCGCCGCCTCGCCTGGGCGCGCCGGGCCCTCGCCGCCCTGCGCGACGGTCCCGCCGCGATGCCGGCTCAGCCGCCGGGCCGGCCCTGACCCGTCGTCACCCGATCCCGAGCCGGCCGGGTCCGCCGCGCGCTGAGAAGGAGTCCCACGATGATGCACCCGATCCGGGCGGCCGTCGCCCTGGCCGTCACCGGCCTGCCGCTCGCCGCCCTCGCCGCGCCGGCCGGCGGTGCCGCGCCCGCCGTTACTCCCGTCGCCGGCCTGCTGCCGTGGGGCGCCTGGCTCTCCGGCCTGCTCCAGCCGGTGACGGCCGCGCTCGTGCCGCTCGCCGCCGCCGCCGTCACCGCCGGCATCGCCCGGGTCGCGCCCTGGGCCGCCTCGGTGCTCACCCGCGACCGGATCGAGGCCGCGATCCGCGCCGGGGCCGAGTTCGGCCAGAACGCCGTGGCCGGGGCCGCCCGGGGTCGGACCGTCAGCGCCGATCTCGGCGCCGCGGTGGTGGCCGCCGGCGCCCGGCACGTGCTCGCCACCGCCCCCGCGCACGTCGTGCGGAAGGCGGGCGGCCCCGAGGGCGTGGCCGCGCGGATCTTCCGGGCGCTGCCCCTCGATCCGCAGGCGAGCGCCGCCAACGTCCTCGCCCCGGCGCTCGCGCAGCTGCGCGGGGCGGACAAGCACCCGGCCTGAGGCCGGGCCTCGCCGCTTCGGCGGCGCGAGGGGCCTCGAAACAGGGATCGTCACCATGAAGCCCCTCCGCACCGAGGCACGGCAATCCGCGCGCCCCCAGGACGCCGAGGGCGCGGGGGTCGCCCTCGGCGGGCGGCCCCGGACGATCCGCTTCCCGCCCGTCTGGCACGCGTGGTTCGCCCGGCAGTCCGAGCCGCGCCTCGCCGCCCTCGACGAGCTGGTCGACGCGCATCTCGAGCGCCGCGCGCTGCGCCGCTACCTGCGCCGGCTCAAGCACGCGACGGTGCTCGCCTTCGTCGCCGCGGCGGCGGCCGCACACTGGTTCTCCGACCAGGTCGCGTGGCTCGCCGCGCATGTCCCGGCCCTGCGGGCCCTCTGGAAGCTGCTGACGGGAGGGTGAGATGCGCCTGCTCTGGGACAGGGTTCTCGACCGGGCGTGGCTCGGCTTGGCGGCCGCCGCGGCGGTGACGGTCGCCGTCCACGAGGGTGCGGCGGTCGGCCGGCTTGCCTGGACGCTGGGGTCCGGCGGCGCCGCGCAGGCCGCGCAGGCCGCGCAGGCCGCGCCGGCGGGGACCGGCCGGGCCGGGCCGCCGGCCCGCGCCGCGGCCTGCGGTCCCGCCCCGGCGCCGTCACCGTGAGACCGGCCGCGGCGCCTGTGGGAAGCGGCGCGCGGCGTGGAACCGGGCGCCGCCTCGGCCGTCATGTCCGCACGATGCCGCCCGCCACCGAATCGACCGCGAAGGGACTGTCCGGACCGCCGCCGACGACCGCCGGGGGCGACGCACGGCCACGTATTCAGGACGCATTCAGTGCCCTGGGCTCACATCGTCTGCCAATGCGCTACGCCATCGCCCTCGTCGCCATCAGCCTGACCGCCGCGGCCCTCGCCGCGGGCGGCCTCGGCTCCATGGCCGACGACGGGCCGGCCCCTCAGACGGGCGCGGTGTCGAGCCAGCCGCCGCTGCGGATCGAGAGCTGCCTGTCCCCCGCGGACCTGCGCGAGGAGGTCGGCGAGCGCCGGGTGATCCCGCCGGTCGCGGCGATCCGCGCGGCCCGGACGGTGATCCCCCGCGCCGAGATCCAGCGGGCGAGCCTCTGCCGTCACGCGGACGGCCTCGTCTACATGCTCACCGCCTTGCGCCGCGACGGGCATTTCGTGCACGTGATCGTCGACGCGCGCACCGGCACCGTGGCGGGACAGTATTGAGCGGGCGCGGGGACCGTTTCGGAGGGGAGTGAGCCGTGCGTCTGCTGGTCGTGGAGGATGACAAGGACATCAACCGGCAGGTCGTGGCCGCGCTGGAGGAGGCCGGCTACGTCGCCGACAAGGCCTATGACGGCGAGGAGGGCGGCTATCTCGGCGAGAGCGAGCCCTACGACGCCATCATCCTCGACATGGGCCTGCCCAAGGCCGACGGCGTCACCGTGCTGCAGAAGTGGCGCCGGGCGGGCGTGAAGACCCCGGTGATCATCCTCACGGCCCGGGACCGCTGGTCCGACAAGGTCGACGGCTTCGACGCCGGCGCCGACGACTACGTCACCAAGCCCTTCCACATGGAGGAGCTGATGGCCCGGGTGCGCGCCCTGCTGCGCCGCGCCGCCGGCCACGCCACCAGCCAGATCGCCTGCGGGCCGGTGACCCTCGACACCCGCTCCGGCAAGGTCTTCGTCGACGGCGCCCAGGTGAAGCTGACGAGCCACGAGTACCGGCTGCTCTCCTACCTGATGCACCATACCGGCCGGGTGGTGTCCCGCGCCGAACTCACCGAGCACCTCTACGACCAGGATTTCGACCGCGACTCGAACACGATCGAGGTGTTCGTGGGCCGCCTGCGCAAGAAGCTCGCGGTGGACCTGATCCAGACCGTGCGCGGCCTCGGCTACCTCGTGGACCCCAACCAGCCGCCGGCGCGGATGTGAGCGCGGCCGCGCGTTCCGGCACGCTGCCGGCCGTCTTCATGCGCGGCGGCACCAGCAAGGCGCTGATGCTGCACCGCCGGGACGTGCCGGGGGATCTCGCCGCCTGGGAGCCGGCCTTCCTCTCCGCCATGGACAGCCCCGACCCGTTCGGGCGGCAGCTCAACGGCATGGGCGGGGGCGTCTCGTCGGTGTCGAAGATCTGCGTGGTGGAGCGCTCCGCGCGGCCGGACGCCGACATCGACTACACCTTCGTGCAGGTCGTGGTCCGGGACGGCCGCATCGACCTCTCGGGCAATTGCGGCAACATGCTCGCCGCCGTGGGGCCGTTCGCGGTCGACGAGGGGCTCGTCGACGTCCCGGACGGCCCGGTGCGGCTGCGGATCTTCAACACCAACACGCGCAAGCTGATCGTGGCGGGCTTCGCGGCCGCGGGCGGCCGCAGCGTCTACCGCGGCGACCTCGCGATCCCCGGCGTCACCGGCACGGGGGCGCCGATCCAGCTCGACTTCCTGGATCCCGGCGGCGCCACGACCGGCCGGCTTCTCCCGACCGGCGCCGTCCGCCAGCGGCTCGACGTGCCGGGCCTCGGCGCGATCGAGGCCTCGCTGATCGACGCCGCCAACGCCTGCGTGTTCGTCCGCGCCGCCGATCTCGGCCTCGCCGGCACCGAGCTGCCCGCCGCCCTGGAGGCCGTGCCGGGCCTCCTCGACCGGCTGGCGCGGATCCGCCGGGCCGGCTCCGTGGCGATGGGCATCGCGCCCGATCTCGAGGCGGCGGCGCGCGTCGTCCACGTGCCCTTCGTCGGCCTCGTGGCGCCGCCGCAGGATTCCGGCAGCCTCTCCGGCGCCACGATCCGCGCCGCCGAGACCGACCTGACCGCCCGGGTCATCTCGAACGGCGTGCCGCACCAGGCGCTGCCGCTCACCGCCACCCTGTGCCTCGCGGTCGCCGCCCGGCTCGAAGGCAGCCTCGTCCACGAGGCCGCGCGCCCCACCGAAGCGGTCCTGCGGGTCGGCATGCCGTCGGGCATCCTCACCGCCGACGCCGCCGTGACCCGCGGGGCCGACGGCTGGCGGGCCGAGCGCGGCGCCTTCTTCCGCACGGCGCGCCCGCTGATGCGCGGCGCGGTGTTCTACGATGCGCCGCCGCCCGTCTGAGCGACCGACGCATCCATGATCGACCTCATCGGCCTCTTCTCCCTGCGCCGCCGCTCCATCGCGGTGCGGCTCGCCGTGTCGGCGTTCCTGTCGAGCTCCGCGATCCTGCTGATCGCGGCCTGGATCCTCACGACCCTCTACCGCGAGAACACCGAGCGCTCCTTCGACAGCCGCCTCCTCGTCTTCGCCAACAATCTCGCCACCGACCTTGTCTCGCCCAACGACCCCGAGAGCCGGACCTTCTCGCTCGGCGACCCGCGCTTCGACCTACCCCTGTCCGGCTGGTACTGGCAGGTCGGCAAGCCCGACGCGAAGCCGCGCGACGTGCGCACCTCCCGCTCGCTCGTCGGCGTGCCGCTCCCGCCCGCGACGGATTCGGACGGCAAGGTCGGCGTCGGGCAGATCCGCCAGGGCTACGGCAAGGGGCAGGATGGACGCCTCCTGCGCATCATGGAGCGCGACGTCGATCTCGGCGAGGAGGGCCGCTACACGGTCCGGGTCGCGGGCCCCGCCGACGAGATCGTCAACGACGTCGACCGGTTCCGGAACTCGCTGACCATCACCTTCGGCCTGCTCGGCCTGTCGCTGGCGATCACCACGCTGCTGCAGATCCGCTTCGGCCTCGCGCCCCTCAAGAAGATGCGCGCCGCGCTCGGTGCCGTCCGCCGAGGCGAGGCCGACCGCATCACCGGCACCTATCCCCGCGACATCGCGCCGCTCACCGGCGAGGTGAACCTCCTGATCGAGACCAACCGCGAGATCTTGGAGCGCGCCCGCACCCAGGTGGGCAACCTCGCCCACGCACTGAAGACGCCGCTCTCGATCATCGTCAACGAGGTCGGGGCCTCCGACGCCCCCGAGGAACTCGCGCAGAAGATCCGCGAGCAGGCCGCGGTGATGCGCGATCAGGTCAACTACCACCTCGACCGGGCCCGCGCCGCGGCGCTCGCCGGCACGCTCGGCACCTCCACGGAGGTCGAGCCGGCGCTCGCCGGCCTCGTGCGCACCTTCGGGAAGATCTACCGGGACAAGGACATCGCCTACGACGTCCACGTCCCGCCGGGCCTGCGCTTCCGCGGCGAGCGCCAGGATTTCGAGGAGATGGTCGGCAACCTCGTCGACAACGCGTCCAAGTGGGCCCACGGGCGGGTGGCGATCCGGGCCGAGGCGGTGAGCAAGGACGATTATCCCCACCTCGTCGTCGCCATCGAGGATGACGGTCCGGGCCTGCCGCCGGAGGCCCGGCAGGCCGTGCTCGGCCGGGGTCGCCGCCTCGACGAATCGAAGCCCGGCTCGGGACTCGGCCTGTCGATCGTGGCCGACCTCGCCGCCCTGTACCGGGGGCGCTTCACCCTGGAGCAGGCGGCGCTCGGCGGCCTGCGGGCGGTGCTGGAGGTGCCGGGGGACCTGCCGGTCGGCACGGCCGCTCACTGAGGCCGTCGGCCGCGCCCGGGCGCGTCGGGGTGGGAGCCGGGAGGCGGGACGCGGCCTCATGGCTTCCGCCCGGGGCCTTGTCATCGCAACAGAGTTGCGTGACACCGAGCCGCCGCCGGGAGGCGTCGTGGCATCACGCCGCCGGCTCCACAGGGCGTGGGGAGGGGCGGGCCGGTGCGGCCCGTTGGCGATAAGGTCCATGACGGCGATCTGGTTCATCCTGGCGGCCATGACCGCGGCGGCCGTGCTCGGCCTGCTCTGGCCGATGTCGCGGCGCGCCGCCGTGCCGACCGGCGAGGCCGGCGGCAGCGGGCTCGCCACCGAGACGGCGTTCTACGAGGATCAGATCGCCGAGATCGACCGCGACCTCGAGCGCGGCCTGATCGCCCCCGACGAGGCCGAGACCGCCAAGGCCGAGGCGGCGCGCCGCCTGCTCCGGTCGAGCCGCGAGGCGCAGCGCGAGGCCGAGGATGCCGGCATCGCCGAGGCCGCGCGCCCGGCCGAGCCGCGCCTGCGCCGCCGGCGCGCCGCCTCGGCCTTCGCGCTCTCCACCATCCCCCTCGTGGCGCTGATCGCCTACGGGCTCTACGGCTCGCCCGAGGTGCCGGCGCAGACCGAGGCCGACCGGCAGGCCGCCCGCGGCGGCGCCGACGAGCTGATGAAGGCCGTCGGGCAGATCGAGGCGCGCCTCGCCCGGGACCCGAACGATGCCCGCGGCTGGGCCGTGCTCGCCCCGGTCTACATGCGCACCGGCCGATTCGACGACGCCGCCCGCGCCTACGGCCACCTCGCGCGGATCAAGGGCGAGACCGCCGACCTCCTGGCCGACCAGGGTGAGGCGCTCACGGCGGCCGGCGACGGCACCGTGTCGCCCGAGGCCAAGGCGCTGTTCGAGAAGGCGCAGGCCAAGGAGCCGAACGCGCCCAAGCCGCGCTTCTACCTCGCCCGCGCGGCCGAGCAGGCCGGCGACACCGGCGAGGCGATCCGCCAGCTCACCGAGCTCGAGGCCAGCAGCCCGCCGAACGCCCCGTGGCTCGGGATCGTCAAGCAGAGCCTCGCCCGCCTCAAGGGCGAGCCGCCCCCGCCCGCGACGCCCCAGGCCGCTCCGGAGATCCCGGCCGAGCAGCAGGCGGCGATTCGCGGCATGGTCGACGGGCTCGACGCCCGCCTCAAGAGCGGCGGCGGCACCCCCGACGAGTGGCTGCGGCTCGTCCGGTCCCGGATGGTCCTCGGCGAGCGCGCGCAGGCGACCGACGCCCTGGCCCGGGCGCGCACGGCCCTCGCGGGCGACCCGCAGGGTCTCGCCCAGGTCGAGCAGGGCGCCCGCGCCGTGGGTCTCGGCGCCGAGGGCGCGGCGCCCGCGCCGGCCGAATCGGGCCGGGCGGGACCGGGCGTCCAGGCCGAGAAGGAGGCCGCGATGGCGGCCGTGCGCGCCATGCCGCAGGCGGAGCAGCAGGCGGCGATTCGCGGGATGGTCGAGGGACTCGACCGCCGCCTCGCCGCGCGGGGCGGCACGCCGGACGAGTGGATGCGGCTCGTGCGCTCCTACAGCGCGCTGGGCGAGCGCGACCAGGCGGTGAAGGCCCTCGACCGCGCCCGCATGGCGCTGGCCGCCAACAGCGAGGCGGTGGCGCGGCTCGACGGTCTCGCCCGGGAGCTGGAGCTTCCTGCCAAGCCGAACCCCTGACGCACCGAACCCCTGACGCACCGAACCCCTGGCGCGCCCGTTCCCCGGCGCCACGAAATCGCGAGCCCGCCTCCGCGGAGCGGCCCGTACGACAATCGGTCCCGACGCCCGCCCTTGACCCGCGGGCGCCTGGAGCCGACACCCTCAAGACTAGAATGAGAACGGTTCCGGTCGAGGCGGGTTTCCGCGCGCCGGACCGCGGGGTGGAAGTATCGTGACGCGTAAGAAACGCCGCCTGATCCTGATCGCCGCCTGCGGCAGCGTCCTGGCGCTCGCCGTGGGGCTGATGCTGTACGCCATGAGTGGCTCGATCGTGTTCTTCCGCTCGCCCACCGACATCGCCAAGCAGGCCATCGCCCCGGGCACGCGCCTGCGGCTCGGCGGGCTGGTGAAGGACGGCTCGCTCAGGCGCGGCCCCGACCAGACGGTCGATTTCGCCGTCACCGACACGAACGAGACCGTCGAGGTCCATTACAAGGGCCTGCTGCCGGACCTGTTCCGGGAAGGGCAGGGCGTGGTCGCCGAGGGCGTGCTGGAGCCGGGCGGGCAGTTCCGCGCCGACACGGTGCTGGCCAAGCACGACGAATCCTACATGCCCCGCGAGGTGGCCGACGCGCTGAAGGCGCAGGGGCGCTGGCAGGAGGGCGGCCCGAACAAGGGCGGCCCGGCGCCGAAGCCCGCCACCGCGGCGGCGGACAGCACCCTCGGTCCCCGCAGCGAGCGGTGAGGGAACCCGCATGATCGTCGAGACCGGCCACTTCGCCCTCGCGCTCGCGCTGGCGATCTCCCTCGTCCAGGTGGTGATGCCGATCTGGGCCGCCCGCTCGGGCGATCCGGCCCTGCGCCAGACCGCCTCGCAGGCGGCGCTCGGCGCCTTCGCCTGCGTGCTCTTCGCCTTCGCGGCCCTCACCTACGCGCACGTCACCTCGGACTTCTCGGTCCAGAACGTCGTCGAGAACTCGCACACGCAGAAGCCGCTGATCTACAAGATCTCCGGCGTCTGGGGGAACCACGAGGGCTCGATGCTCCTCTGGGTCCTGATCCTCACCCTGTTCGGCGCCTGCGTGGCGGCGGCCAAGAATTCGGTGCCGCCGCGGCTGCGGGCCAACACCCTGGCCGTGCAGGGGCTGATCACCTTCGTGTTCGTGCTGTTCATCATCACGACCTCGAACCCGTTCACCCGGGTGATCCCGGCTCCGCTCGAGGGCAACGACCTCAACCCGCTGCTGCAGGATCCGGGTCTCGCGGTCCACCCGCCGCTCCTCTACGTCGGCTATGTCGGCTTCTCGATCAGCTTCGCCTTCGCGGTGGCCGCGCTGATCGACGGGCGGATCGACGCCGTCTGGGCGCGGGCGGTGCGGCCCTGGACCCTCGCCGCGTGGTGCTTCCTGACGCTCGGGATCGCGATGGGCTCCTACTGGGCCTATTACGAGCTCGGCTGGGGCGGCTGGTGGTTCTGGGACCCAGTGGAGAACGCCTCCCTGATGCCGTGGATTGCCGGAACGGCGCTGCTGCACTCCACCGTGGTGATGGAGAAGCGCGACGCCCTGAAGGTCTGGACGGTGCTGCTCGCCATCCTGACCTTCTCGCTCTCGCTGATCGGCACCTTCCTGGTCCGCTCGGGCGTGATCACCTCGGTGCATTCCTTCGCCACCGACCCGACCCGCGGCGTCTTCATCCTGGCGATCCTGATCCTGTTCATCGGCGGCTCGCTGACGCTGTTCGCGTGGCGGGCGCCGCTGCTGCGGCAGGGGGGCTTGTTCGCGCCGATCTCCCGCGAGGGCTCGCTCGTCCTCAACAACCTGTTCCTGGTGGCGGCCTGCGCCACCGTGCTGGTCGGCACGCTATACCCGCTGGTGCTCGAGATGCTGACGGGCGAGAAGATCACGGTCGGGCCGCCCTTCTTCAATTCCACCTTCGTGCCGCTGGCGATCCCGCTGCTGCTGATCGTGCCCATGGGGCAGGCGCTGGCCTGGAAGCGCGGCGACGTGCTCGCCGCCGCCCAGCGCCTGTTCGCCGCGCTGGCGGTCGCCCTGGTGGTCGGCTTCGTGGTGCTGGCGCTGACCTGGGGCGGGCCGGTGCTGGCGCCGGTCGGGATCGGCCTCGGCGCCTACCTGCTGATCGGGTCCGCCCTGGAGATCGTCACCCGCGCCCGCGGCTACGGGGCGAGCCGCGCCCGGTCCCTCGGACAGATCGGCCGCCGCGCCCTCGGCTTGCCGCGCTCGGCCTGGGGCACCGCCATCGCCCATGCCGGGGTCGGCGTGGTGGTGCTGGGCATCGCCGCGCAGGGCTGGGCCACCGAGGGGCTGGCGACCCTCAAGCCCGGGGAGAGCCTGGCGACGGGGCCCTACGTGGCGACCCTGGACCGGGTCGCGCCGCGCAAGGGACCGAACTACGAGGAGGCCGCCGCCTACCTGACGATCCGCACCCGCGGGGGCGACGAGGTCGGGAAGGTCGAGACCGGCAAGCGCTTCTACCCGAGCCGCAAGATGGCGGTGACGGAATCGGGGCTGCTGACCAACGGTGTCAGCCAGGTCTACGCGAGCCTCGGGGAGATCGGGCAGGACGGCGGCGTCGGCCTGCGCCTCTACTACAAGCCGCTGGTCCTGCTGATCTGGCTCGGGGCGGTGGTGATGGCGCTGGGCGGCGGCCTGTCGCTCACGGACCGGCGGATGCGCGTGGGCGTCCCCGCCAAGGCGAAGGCGCGGCCGCTCCCGGTCGCGGTGCCGGCCGAGTGATGGCGCGCCGTTCGCTCCGCCCGGCGCTGGCCGCACTCGCCCTGCTGGCGTCACTGCCGGCCCTGGCGGTGCAGCCCGACGAGGTGCTGAAGGATCCCGCGCTGGAGCACCGCGCCCGGGAGATCTCGGCCGAACTGCGCTGCCTCGTCTGCCAGAACCAGTCCATCGACGATTCCGACGCGCCGCTCGCCAAGGACCTGCGCCTGATCGTCCGCGAGCGGCTGGAGAAGGGCGACAGCGACACGGCGGTGCTCGACTACGTCGTGGCCCGCTACGGCGAGTTCGTGCTGCTGCGCCCGGTCTTCGCGCTGCACACCCTGCTGCTGTGGCTGACCCCGGTGCTCGCGGTCCTGCTCGGCGGGCTCGGCATCTGGCGCCTCGCGCGCCGCCGTCCGCCCGCGCCGGCCCGGAACCTGTCGGCCGCGGAGCAGGCGGAGGTCGCGGCGCTGCTGCGACGGGAGTAGAATCGCCGCCGGAAGCGATTCGCCCGCCCCGTTCGGCACGAGTCTTGGATCGGGCCTCGCAGACCGCACGATCGGCGACGCGCCCGGGGCAGGACGATGACGGCCGCTACGCTCACCATCTCGAGCCGCAACTACTCCTCGTGGTCCCTGCGGGGCTGGCTGATCTGCCGGATGGCCGGGCTCGACTTCCGGACGGAGGTCCTGTCCGGCACCGACGCCACCACCCGGGCGGAGCTGCTGCACCTGTCGCCCTCGTTCCTGGTGCCCCGCCTGCGCCACGGCGACGTGGTCGTCTGGGACACGCTGGCGATCGCCGAGTATCTCGCCGAGACCTTCCCGGAGGCCGGCTTCCTGCCCGGCAACGTGGCGGAGCGCGCCCATTGCCGGTCGATCTCGGGGGAGATGCATTCCGGCTTCGTCAATCTGCGCTCGGCGCTGCCGATGAACCTGCGCGCCTTCCACCCCGATTTCCGCGTGTTCAACGGTGCCAAGGCCGATATCGAGCGCATCGTCACGATCTTCGACGATTGCCTGGACCGCTACGAGGGGCCGTACCTGTTCGGCGCGCGGCCGTGCCTCGCCGACGCGATGTTCGCCCCGGTCTGCACCCGCTTCCGCACCTACGACGTCGCGCTGCCGCCCCGCGCCGCCGCCTACCGCGACACGATCCTGCACTGGCCGCTGATGGTCGAGTGGGCGGAAGCCGCCGCCGATGAGCCGGACGAGATCGAGGAACTCGAGATGGAGTTCTGACGCGGCCGAGGCTGCCGTCTTGGAGCCCGCCACCGTCCTTGCGGGCGGAGCGAAGCAATCCAGTCGCGCCACGCTTGCCGAGGTCGCGCTGCCCTGGATTGCTTCGCTCCGCCCGCAAGGACGGAGGGCTCTGAGCGGACGTTCCGGACCCGACGTGGCGGAATGCAATTTCTTGCAGGGCACAAATTTATGTTGCGACGCACGCGACAAATCCTGACTGCCGATCGGATTTGAAAAATCGCGCTGCGGCAACAGGTTAACGAACTGGCTCCGCTCCTCAGGCCTGCGCGTTACAGCTCGACAAACGTCCTTTGTCGCCCGACCGGACAGCGCGATTGATGCCATTCGGCATTTCTGTTCCTCTTCGCATTAGAACAGGAACAGACTGGGCTGGAAACCATGGCGCGTCACGAGCCCTGGAGCGCGGAGCGCGCATCCGGGATCATCGCCGAGCACACCCATCTCGAGGGGGCCACGCTGCCGATCCTGCACGCGCTGCAGGAAACCTTCGGCTACGTGGATTCCGGTGCCGTGCCGCTGATCGCGGACGCGCTGAACCTGTCGCGCGCCGAAGTCCACGGCTGCATCACCTTCTACCACGACTTCCGGGCGCACCCCGCCGGCCGCCACGAGGTGAAGCTGTGCCGGGCCGAGGCCTGCCAGGCCATGGGCTCGGACAAGCTGCACCGCGAGATCCTGGGCCGCCTCGGCTGCGGCTGGCACGAGACCACCGCCGACGGCAGCGCCACGGTTGAGCCGGTCTACTGCCTCGGCCTCTGCGCCAACGGCCCCGCCGCGCTGGTGGACGGTGAGCCCGTCGCGCACCTGACCGCCGACGCCCTCGAAGCTGCCCTGACGGAGGTGCGCCAGTGAGCGTCACGCTCTACGTTCCGCGCGACGCCGTCGCCCTCGGGCTCGGCGCCAACAAGGTTGCCCGCGCCCTCTTCGCCGGCGCCGAGCGCCGCGGCCTGGACGTCACCATCGTCCGCACCGGCTCCCGCGGCCTGTTCTGGCTGGAGCCGATGGTCGAGGTCGGCACCCCCGAGGGGCGCGTCGCCTACGGGCCGGTGACGGTCGAGGACGTCGATGCCCTGCTGGATGCCGGCCTGACCACGGGCGGCGACCACGCCCTGCGCCTCGGCGATCCGGAGAAGATCCCCTACCTCGCCCGGCAGCAGCGCCTGACCTTCCACCGCTGCGGCGTGGTCGACCCAGTCTCCGTGGACGATTACCGGGCCCATGGCGGCTACCGCGGCCTCGAGGCCGCCCTGAAGCTCGATGCCGAAGGCATCGTGGCGGCGGTACGCGATTCCGGCCTGCGCGGCCGGGGCGGTGCCGGCTTCCCGGCCGGCATCAAGTGGAACACCGTGATGCTCGCCAAGGCGGACCAGAAATACGTGGTCTGCAATGCCGACGAGGGCGATTCCGGGACCTTCGCCGACCGGATGATGATGGAGGGCGACCCCTTCAACCTCATTGAGGGCATGACCATCGCGGGCGTCGCGACCGGCGCCACCCGCGGTTACATCTACCTCCGCTCCGAGTACCCGCAGGCCTTCGCCACCCTCAAGGAGGCGATCGCCAACGGCGTGACGGCCGGCGTGCTCGGCGACAACATCCTGGGCTCGGGCAAAACCTTCCACCTGGAAGTGCGCCTCGGCGCCGGCGCCTACATCTGCGGCGAGGAGACCTCGCTGCTGGAGAGCCTGGAGGGCAAGCGCGGCATCGTGCGGGCGAAGCCGCCGATCCCCGCGCTCAAGGGCTTCCTGGGCAAGCCGACGCTGGTCAACAACGTCATGACCTTCACGGCCGTGCCGTGGATCCTGGAGAACGGCGCCAGGGCCTACGCCGATTACGGCATGGGGCGGTCGCTCGGCACCCTGCCGATCCAGCTTGCCGGCAACGTCAAGCACGGCGGCCTGATCGAGATGGCCTTCGGCATCACTCTCCGGCAGGTGATCGAGGATTTCGGCGGCGGCACCCGTTCGGGCCGGCCGGTCCGGGCCGTGCAGGTCGGCGGGCCGCTCGGGGCCTACTTCCCCGACCATCTCCTCGACACGCCCCTCGACTACGAGGCGATGGCGGCCAAGAAGGGCCTCGTCGGCCACGGCGGCATCGTGGTGTTCGACGACACCGTCGACATGGCCTCCCAGGCCCGCTTCGCCTTCGAGTTCTGCGCCACAGAGTCCTGCGGCAAATGCACCCCCTGCCGCGTCGGCGCGACCCGCGGCGTCGAGACCATGGACAAGGTGATCGCCGGCATCCGGCCGGACGCGAATCTCAAGCTGGTCGAGGATCTCTGCGAGGTCATGACCGACGGATCGCTCTGCGCCATGGGCGGGCTGACGCCCATGGCGGTGATGAGCGCGATCACCCATTTCCCCGAGGATTTCAGGCGCGCCGGCGATCTGCCGGCCGCGGCCGAGTGAGGAGACGTCGATGGGCCTGATCAAGGAGATCGACTACGGCACGCCGATCCGCGTCAGCGAGCAGACGGTGACGCTGACGATCGACGGCATGTCGGTGACGGTGCCGGCCGGCACCTCGGTGATGGCGGCGGCGATGCAGGCCGGGACGCAGATCCCGAAGCTCTGCGCCACCGACTCGCTGGAGCCGTTCGGCTCCTGCCGCCTCTGTCTCGTGGAGATCGACGGCCGGCGCGGCACCCCGGCCTCCTGCACGACCCCGGCCGAGAACGGCATGGTGGTGCACACGCAGAACGAGAAGCTCGCCAAGCTCCGCAAGGGCGTGATGGAGCTCTACATCTCCGACCATCCCCTCGACTGCCTGACCTGCGCGGCGAACGGTGACTGCGAGCTGCAGACCCAGGCGGGCGTCGTCGGCCTGCGCGACGTGCGCTACGGCTACGAGGGCGACAACCACGTCCGGCCGAGCTCCGAGAAGTACCTGCCGAAGGACGAGTCGAACCCGTACTTCACCTACGACCCGTCGAAGTGCATCGTCTGCAACCGCTGCGTCCGGGCGTGCGAAGAGGTGCAGGGCACCTTCGCGCTGACCATCGCGGGCCGCGGCTTCGACAGCCGCGTGGCCGCCGGCCCGACCAATTTCTTCGAGTCCGAGTGCGTTTCCTGCGGCGCCTGCGTCCAGGCCTGCCCGACCGCGACGCTCCAGGAAAAGTCGATCCACGAGTTCGGCCAGCCCGAGCACGCGGAGGTCACGACCTGCGCGTATTGCGGCGTCGGCTGCTCGTTCAAGGCCGAGATGCAGGGCGAGCGCGTCGTCCGCATGGTTCCGTACAAGGGCGGCAAGGCCAACGAGGGCCATAGCTGCGTGAAGGGCCGCTTCGCCTACGGCTACGCCACCCACAAGGACCGCATCACCAAGCCGATGATCCGCGAGAAGATCACGGATCCGTGGCGCGAGGTGTCCTGGGAGGAGGCGATCGACCGCGCGGCCTCCGAGTTCAAGCGGATCCAGGCCAAGTACGGCAAGGATTCGGTCGGCGGCATCACCTCGTCGCGCTGCACCAACGAGGAGGCCTACCTCGTCCAGAAGCTCGTGCGCGCCGCCTTCGGCAACAACAACGTCGACACCTGCGCCCGCGTCTGCCACTCGCCGACCGGCTACGGCCTGATGTCGACGCTCGGCACCTCGGCCGGCACCCAGGACTTCAAGTCGGTCGAGAAGTCCGACGTGATCCTGGTGATCGGCGCCAACCCGACCGACGGCCACCCGGTCTTCGGCTCGCGCATGAAGAAGCGGCTGCGCGAGGGCGCCAAGCTGATCGTCGCCGATCCGCGCAAGATCGACCTCGTGAAGTCGCCCCACATCAAGGCGGACTTCCACCTGCCGCTGAAGCCCGGCTCCAACGTCGCCTTCATCAACTCGCTGGCGCACGTGATCGTCACCGAGGGGCTGATCGACGAGGCCTATGTCCGCGAGCGCTGCGACCTCGCCGAGTTCGAGTCCTGGGCCCGGTTCATCGCCGACGAGCGCCACTCCCCGGAGAACCAGCAGTCCTTCACCGGCCTCGACCCCGAGCAGGTCCGCGGGGCGGCCCGGCTCTACGCCAAGGGCGGCGCGGCCGGCATCTACTACGGGCTGGGCGTCACCGAGCACAGCCAGGGCTCGACGATGGTCATGGGCATGGCCAACATCGCCATGGCCACCGGCAACATCGGCAAGCTCGGCGCCGGCGTGAACCCGCTGCGCGGCCAGAACAACGTGCAGGGCTCCTGCGACATGGGCTCGTTCCCGCACGAGCTGACGGGCTACCGCCACGTCTCGGACGACGCCACCCGCGAGAGCTTCGAGGCCCTCTGGGGCGCCAAGCTCGACAACGCGCCGGGCCTGCGCATCACCAACATGCTGGACGAGGCCGTCGAGGGCACGTTCAAGGGCATGTACATCCAGGGTGAGGACATCGCCCAGTCGGATCCCGACACGCACCACGTGACCTCGGGCCTGATGGCGATGGAGTGCATCGTCGTCCAGGACCTGTTCCTGAACGAGACCGCCAAGTACGCCCACGTCTTCCTGCCGGGCGCCTCGTTCCTGGAGAAGGACGGGACCTTCACCAACGCCGAGCGCCGCATCTCGCGGGTCCGCAAGGTCATGGCCCCGATGGGCGGCTACGGCGACTGGGAGGGCACGGTGCTGCTCTCCAATGCCCTCGGCTACCCCATGAACTACAATCACCCGTCCGAGATCATGGACGAGATCGCCTCGCTCACCCCGAGCTTCACCGGCGTGTCCTATGCCAAGCTCGACGAGCTCGGCTCGGTGCAGTGGCCCTGCAACGAGAAGGCGCCGCTCGGCACGCCGATGATGCACGTGGACCGGTTCGTCCGCGGCAAGGGCCGGTTCATGATCACCGAGTTCGTGGCCACCGAGGAGCGGACGGGGGCGAAGTTCCCGCTGATCCTGACCACGGGCCGGATCCTGTCCCAGTACAATGTCGGCGCGCAGACCCGGCGCACCGAGAACTCGCGCTGGCACGAGGAGGACGTGCTGGAGATCCACCCGTTCGACGCGGAGCTGCGCGGCATCGTCGACGGCGACCTCGTCGCCCTGGAGAGCCGCTCCGGCGACATCGCCCTGAAGGCCAAGGTCTCCGAGCGGATGCAGCCCGGTGTGGTCTACACGACCTTCCACCACGCCAAGACCGGCGCCAACGTCATCACCACCGACTACTCGGACTGGGCGACCAACTGCCCCGAGTACAAGGTGACGGCGGTGCAGGTCCGGCGGACCAACCGGCCCTCCGACTGGCAGGCGAAGTTCTACGAGGAGGACTTCTCCCTGACCCGGATCGCCCAGACCCTCGACGCGGCAGAGTAAGAGTACCCGATGAGCGCCGTGACGCAGGCGGACAAGCTCGTCCGCATGGCCAACCAGATCGCGACCTTCTTCCGGTCCTACCCGGAGGAGGAGGCGGTGGCCGGGATCCAGAAGCACATCAAGGCGTTCTGGACGCCCAAGATGATCGCGCATCTCGAGGCCGCCTTGCCGGAGCAGGGCGACCGGGTCGACGGCTACGTGCGGCGGGCGCTGCAGGGCGAGGAACCGGCGGCCGACAGCCCGGTGCGACCCGCGACCCGGGATCCGCAACTCGCGGGCGCGGGCGCCAGCGACGCGGGCTGAGCCGCCCGAGGCCGGGCGGGACCCACAGCCCACGCCACGCCTGGCCGGCGCGCAGTCACGCGAAGCACCCCTGTCCCGACTGGGAGCGGGGGTGCCTGGCGTTCGATGCGGTTTCCGGGTCACCGACCGGTTCCGCCATCCTCGCGAGCGGAGCGAAGCAATCCAGCAGCGCCACACTCTGCACGATGGCGCGACCCTGGGTCACTTCGCTGCGCTCGTGACGACGGAGCGCGCCGTCTGAACCGGAAACTGCCTGAGTCGATGTGGAAAGGCGGTGAGCGGCGGCACCGCGGGACAGTCGGGTGCCCGGCCGTCTCCCGCCCGGCGGGCCGGCGACGCCGGCCGCCGGGCCCCGAGACGTCAGTTCTTCAGGGCGACGGTGAAGTCGGCCTCGGTCTTGCCGCGGATCTCGTCCTCGGTGACGCCGTCGGCGAGCTCGATGAGTCTCATGCCGCCGTCGCCCTTCTTGTCGATCTCGAACACGCCGAGATCGGTGATCACCAGGTCGACCACCTGCGTGCCGGTGAGCGGCAGGTCGCAGGCCTTGAGCAGCTTCGGGCTCTCGGTGCCGTCCTTGTTCTTGGCGACGTGCTCCATCACCACGACCACGCGCTTCACGCCGGCCACGAGGTCCATGGCGCCGCCCATCCCCTTCACCATCTTGCCGGGGATCATCCAGTTGGCGAGGTCGCCGTTGCCGGCCACCTGCATGGCGCCGAGGATCGACAGGTTGATGTGACCGCCGCGGATCATCCCGAAGGAATCCGCCGAGGAGAAGTAGCTCGTCGTCGGCAGAGCGGTGATCGTCTGCTTGCCGGCGTTGATCAGGTCCGGGTCCTCCTCACCCTCGTAGGGGAAGGGGCCCATGCCCAGCATGCCGTTCTCCGACTGGAGCTGCACCGACATGCCCTCGGGGATGAAGTTCGACACCAGCGTCGGGATGCCGATGCCGAGATTCACGTAGAAGCCGTCCTCCAGCTCCTTGGCGGCGCGCGCCGCCATCTGCTCGCGGGTCCAGGCCATCGTTCTCGCTCCCTTCCCGTCCGATCAGTGCGTGCCGCCGCCGGCCGCCGCGGCCGGGGTGCTGTCGCCGCGCTTGCGCGTGGTGCGCTGCTCGATGCGCTTGTCGCGCTGCCCGACGTCGATGATGCGCTTCACGAAGATGCCGGGCGTGTGGATCGTGTCCGGATCGATCTTGCCCGGCTTCACGAGGTGCTCGACCTGCGCCACGGTCATCTTGGCGGCAGTCGCCATCATCGGGTTGAAGTTGCGCGCGGTCATCCGGTAGCGCAGGTTCCCCTCGGTGTCGCCCGTGTGGGCGTGGACCAGGGCGAGGTCGGCGAACAGGCCGCGCTCCATGACGTATTGCTCGCCGTCGAACTCGCGGACTTCCTTGCCCTCGGCGACCTTGGTGCCGACGCCGGTCTTGGTGAAGAAGGCCGGGATGCCGGCGCCGCCGGCGCGGATCCGCTCGGCCAGCGTGCCCTGCGGGTTGAACTCGATCTCCAGCTCACCGCCGAGGTACTGCCGGGCGAACTCCTTGTTCTCGCCCACGTAGGACGAGATCATCTTGGCGACCTGGCGGGTGTCCAGGAGCTTGCCGAGACCCACCCCGTCGATGCCGGCATTGTTCGACACGACGGTGAGGCCCTTGACGCCGGAGAGGCGCACCGCCTCGATCAGCTCGTCGGGGATGCCGCAGAGGCCGAAGCCGCCGCACATCACCATCATGTCGTCGCGCAGGAGGCCGGCCAGGGCCGCGGCGGCATCCGTGTAGACCTTCTTCATCGAACCGTCCTTTTCCCGCCGGACCCGACCGGCCGAAACCTCGGGACGCGCGTGTCCTCGCGCCTGCTCTTCCCGATTCCGCGCGCGAAATCCAGTGGTGCACCGCACCGGCCGGCGCGGTCCCGGGCGATCCGTAACCGGCACTGCGCTGGGGAGGGCAGGGCGGCCCTGCGCGGGCGCGGCAGACAAAACCGGCCGGGGACGCTAAGTTGCCCACTCGACGTGCAGACCCTGCCGGGCCGTGGCAGCCCGAGGGGCCGGCGCGGCGCCCGGCTTCCGGCCACAGCCGCCGCCCTCTCGGAGCATGATGTCGCTGCGCCGCCCGATCTTCATCCTCGCTCTCGGGAGCCTGATCGCGGCCGGCCTCGGCCTGCGCGACTGGCCCCTGGAGGATGGCCGGGCCACGGCCTTCGCCCGCCGCGCCTTCGACGCCTACGGACTCGGGCTGACGCTGCGGGGGCCCGCGCGCCTCGCGGTGCTGCCCTGGCCGCGCCTGACCCTCGACCGCGTCCGGCTCGCTGCCGGTTCCGACGGCCCGGTCCTGGCGGATGAGGGCCGTCTGACCATTGATCTCGACCCGCTGAGCCTCCTCGGCGGCCGCGCCGCGGTGAGCGGCCTCCGCCTGGAGGGCGCTCGGCTGTCGGACGACCCCGCCGGCTGGGACGCCCCCCTCGCGCGCCTCGCCGAGCAGGCCCAATCCGGCGAGACGGCCCGGCCGCGCCGGATCGTCGTGCGCGACGCGCGCCTCGCCGCCGGCGACACGGCCCGGGACATCGACCTCGACATCGCGTGGCCGCTCTGGGGCAAGGCCGCCGAGGGCCGCGCCAGCCTCATCTGGCGCGGCGTGCCGACCCGGATCGCCCTCAGCCACCTGCGTCCGGCCGAGATGGCCCAGCGCCGCGGGAGCCCGTTCACCGCGGAGATCACGTGGCCGGACGGCCGCCTCGCGGCGGACGGAACGGTGGCGCCGCCGGCGGAGGGGGGCGCGCTGCCCGTCATGTCCGGGCAGGTCCGGTTCGAGACGCGATCCCTGCCGGAGAGCTTGGCCTGGATCGGCCGCGATATGCCGCTGGCGCCGCTCGCCGGTGCCTTCTCGGTCGACGGCCGGTTCGAGACGGGCGAGCGGTCCGTCTCGTGGCCGAGCCTGCGCATCGGCCTGGGTCAGAACGTGCTCGAGGGGGCCGGCGCCGTCGCGTTCGGGCCCGGCAAGGCGCCGCGCCTCTCGGTGCAGGCGACCCTGGCGGCCGAGACGCTCGATCTCACGCCTCTCGTCGCGGATCTGTCGCGGCTCCTCGACCCCGCGCCCGCGTCGATCGCCCTGGCGCCCTTCACGCGCGGTGACCTCGACCTGCGCCTGTCGGCGGCCGAGGGGCGCGCCGGCGCCGTCCGGGTGCAGGATCTGGCGGCGAGCGTCCTGGTGCGGGAGGCCGCCCTGGAGGTCGCGGTGAACCGGGCCCGGATCCAGGACGGCACGTTCAAGGGGCGCGTCAACCTGACGAGCGGGTCCGATCCGGCCGCGACCGAACTGCGCACGCAGGGAAGCCTCGACCGCGTCGACCTCGGCGCGCTGCTCGGCGAGATCGGCGCGGCCCGCTGGGTGGTGGGGCCCGTGCAGGGGCATTTCGCCCTCGAATCCAGGGCCCGGGACACGGTCGGATTGCTGGCGCACCTGAATGGCCGGGCCACGCTCGCCATGGACGGTGGTGCCATCGCGGGCCTCGACCTCGCCGACGTCATCCACCGCAACGGCGCGGTGGCGTCCGGCGCCCTGGCGCGCCGCAACGGCCGGACGGCCTTCGAACGGGCCGTGGTGACGCTGCGCTTCGCCGACGGCGTGGGCGAGATCGCCGAGTCGGGTCTCCTGGGGCCGAGCGTCGGGGCGACCCTGCACGGCCAAGTCTCGCTGCCGGAGCGTCGGCTCGATGCCAAGGGCGACCTCGTCCTGCGTCCGCCCGGCGATTCCTCCCGCGGGATCCTGTTCGCGGTGACCGGGCCCTGGAGCGCCCTGACGGCTCAGACGGTCGCGCACAGCGAGATCCCCGACCCGGTCGGCCGGTACGGGGGCGCGATGCTCCCCGACCCGCTCAAACTGCCGGCCACGCTCGGCCTGCCCGGCAACGCCCGCGCGTACGCGCCGTGACCGCGGCGCCATGGCGCCGGCTCCGGCCAAGCTCTAAGATCGGGCCTCGAACGCCTTCATGATCCCCATGCGCCGCCTGCTCATCGAGGAACCCGTGACCCGTGCGGGGCCGCTGGCCCGGCGGCTCGCCGTGTTCTCCGTCATCGCCACCGGGATCGCCCTGGTCCTCGTCCGGGATCCGCGCTCCGACACGGACGCCGCCCTCGTGGCGCTCGTGGCCGGGCTCGGCGTCGCGCTGCTGGCGGCCGCGGCCGCGATCTTCGCCTTCGTGCGGGTCTGGCGCGAGGGCGCCCGCGGTCTCGGGGCAGCCCTCGCCGGATTGATCCTGGCGCTGGCGGTTCTCGGCTACCCCGCCTTCCTGGGCCTGCGCGGCCTGCGTCTTCCCGCCCTCTCGGACATCACCACCGACATCGACAATCCGCCGGCCTTCTCGCGCTCGCGGGCGGCCTTCGCGGCCCGCGGCGGACGCTATCCGGCGGACCCGAGCCCGGCTGCGCGCGAGAGCCAGCGCGGCGCCTACCCGCAGATCGCGCCGCTGACACTCGATATCGGCGCCGACGAGGCCTTCGAACTCGCGCGGCAGGCCGCCCTGAAGCGGCACTGGCAGATCGTCGAGGCGATCCGGCCGGGCGGCCGGACCGGCAACGGCCGGATCGAGGCCGTGGCGCGGGGGCTGATCCTCAACCTGCCGGACGATGTCACCGTGCGCATCCGTCCCCGCGCCGACGGGGCGCGGATCGACGTGCGCTCGGCCTCGCGGCTCGGCGGCCGCGATTTCGGCAGCAATGCCGACCGGATCCGGGCCTATCTCGACGACGTCGCCAACCTCGCTCTCGCGGTGAAGTGAGCCGCCGCGCCTCTCAGGCCGGCGCGTAGGTGCCGTCGAGGCGGGGGGCGCCGTCGCAGGACGCGAGCCCACGTCCGACCAGATCCTCCAGGTGGGCGAAGACCGACAGCGCCGCCGCGCCGCGGAGCCGGGGATCGAGCCCCTGGTAGATCGCAGCGACGATGTCGGCGATCCGCCCGTCGCCGGCGGCCAGCCGCGCGCGGATCGCCGCCTCGCGCTGGCGGCGATGCCCGGCGAGCCCGCGGAGGAACCGGGCGGGCTCGCGCACCGGTCCGCCATGGCCCGGCCAGTAGACCGTCTCGTCGCGCCCGCGCAGCTTGTCGAGGGAGTCCATGTAGGCCCGCATCGCGCCGTCGGGCGGCGCCACGATCGTGGTCGACCATGCCATGACGTGGTCGCCCGAGAACAGCGCCCGCGCCTCCGGCAGCGCGAAGGCGAGATGGTTCATCGTGTGCCCGGGGGTCTCGACGGCCACGAGGGTCCAGCCCGGGCCGGACACGGCGTCGCCCTCCACCATGATCCGTTCCGGCGCGTGCGCCCGGTCGGCGCTCGCGTCGAGCATCGGGGTCTCCGCTTCCGACAGGGCCCGCGCGGCCCTGTGCGGCGCGCATCCGACGATCGGCGCGCCGGTGCGCGCGGCGAGCAGCCTTGCTCCGGGCGAGTGATCCCGATGGGTGTGGGTGACCACGATGGCCTCGACCCGCTCGGTGCCGAGATCCCGAAGCAGCGCCTCGACATGGGCCGGATCGTCCGGGCCCGGATCGATCACCGCGACGCGATCCTGGCCCACCACGTAGGTGCAGGTGCCGCTCGCCGTGAACGGGCCTCCGTTCGGCGCGACCCGCCGGCGGATCAGTGGCGCGACCCGGTCCAGCCGGCCGGCCGGAGGCATCGACGGATCGAAGGTCAGGGTGGTCTCGTCGGTGTCCGCCATCGCGATCCCGTGCGATCGATACGGCGGTTCCTTGGACGGTTCGCGGCCGCGTGGCAATCGCCCTCAAGGCCTAGGGGATGCGAGGCCGCGGTGCGAGGCATTCTGGGGTGGCGGCAGGACCTGCCCGCTGTCCTGCCGGTGATCCTGACGCAGGGGTGATGCTGTCCGGCGCCTGTGAGGGACGCGGACGGGGTCGCGTCCGCTCCGGGGTCGCGCGCGTCCCGCGATCAGTCCTGCCGGCGCGGTCCGCGTGCGCGCACGCGGACCGGTACGGGCGCCGGTGCCGGCATGAGACCGAGCGCGGCCGCGCGCAGGGCGTCGCCGGCCCTGTCGACGATCTCGGTCACCCGCGCCGCCATCGCGGCGGCCTTCGATCGAACGGCACTCTTGGCAGATTGCAGCATCGCAAATCCCGGATCGAGCCTTAAGACCTATCTTCGAACGCTAGCGCCCCTGTCTCGTTCCGTCACCCCATGTCGCGGCCGGCGCTCGCGCCCGCGGGGACTCACAGGACTTCGCGATGGGGGCGGAACCGGAGCGAAACCTTGGCGTTTTCGTGTTCAGAACGACGCGGCCCGCCCGCGTTGGTACTTTCTAAGGATACGAACCATGCTCGGTTGGGCCGTAACTTTTCTCGTCGTCGCTCTCGTGGCCGCTCTGCTTGGGTTCGGCGGCATCGCCGGCACCGCCATGGAGGCGGCCAAGCTGGTCTTCTTCGTAGCGATCGTCCTGTTCGCCATCTCGGCCGTCGTCGGCCTGATGCGGGGCCGTTCGCCGACACTTTGACCGAGGGCCGGAGCGGCCGGCCCCGTTCAGCGGGCCGGCGCACGGACCCACGGAAGAGCCGTCGCCGCAGGGCGGCGGCTTTTTCCATCGCGGCGCTGCCATCGCGCCGTTGCAGGGGTGGATTGTCCCGGTGACGGGACGAGCGGTTTCAGGCCTTGCGGTCGGCGCTGTCGAGCTTGGCGATCAGTTCGGCGAAGCGATCGGGTACGGGCTGCTGCGTGACCGTGTCGTACATCGCGCGCAGCTGCGCGGCGATGCGGTTCCGGGTCTGATCGCTGAGGCCGCCCTTGCTCCTGGAGCGGTCGGACGGGTCGGAAGCGGCCGTACCGCCGGAGCTGTTCTCGGACTCCGACAAGCGATCCGAAGCGGTCTCGACGTGCGGATCGCGCGCGCGAAGACCGGCCTCCTTTCCCTGGTCCACCATCAACACGCCCCTTGTTGCCGAAGTCGGCCCGGCCGCATTGTGCTGCGGCTCGACATACGCCATGGCTGCGCCGGCAACGCCTGCGCGCCGGCATCGGTTCCGCTGGGGGGTGGAACGGAGTGCGGGCCTCCGCGTTGGGCGGTAGGCTGCGCAGGACAGAAAGCCGGCCCCGGCAGGCCCTCGGTGACGGATCGAGGCGTTCGCGGCCGGGCAACACGGCGAGGCACAGGGGATCGAATGTCGACATCGCAACTCGTGGTACAGCACCTGCCGTACCTGCGCCGCTACGCGCGCGCGCTCACGGGTAGCCAAGTGGCGGGTGACGCGTACGTCGCCGCCACCCTGGAGACCCTCGTCAACGAGCCGGACACGCTCGGTCGCAGCACCAACATCAAGGCCGACCTGTTCCGCGTCTTCACGCGGATCTGGAACTCGCTCTCGGTCAACGGCCGCAGCGAGCAGGTCCAGCACGACCTGCCGGCGGAGGTCCGCCTCGGCCAGATCACCCCGCTGCCGCGCCAGGCCTTCCTGCTCTCCTGCCTCGAGGGCTTCTCCGAGGAGGACGCGGCGATCATTCTGGGCGTCGACGTGTCCGAGGTTCGCGACCTCGTGGACGAGGCCGGTCGGGAGCTCGCCGCCGACATGGCGACCGAGATCCTCATCATCGAGGACGAGCCCCTGATCGCGATGGATCTGGAGGCGCTGGTCGAGGGTCTCGGCCACAACGTCATCGGCGTCGCCCGCACCCGCACCGAAGCGATCAAGATCGCCGGCGAGGGCAAGCGCCCCGGCCTGATCCTGGCCGACATCCAGCTCGCCGACGGCTCCTCCGGCCTCGACGCCGTGAACGACCTCCTGAAATCCTTCGAGGTGCCGGTGATCTTCATCACCGCCTATCCCGAGCGCTTCCTCACCGGTGAGCGGCCCGAGCCAGCGTTCCTGATCGCCAAGCCGTTCCAGCCCGCCAACGTCTCGGCGGTGATCAGCCAGGCGCTGTTCTTCCAGCAGACCGCCCGTCGGCGGGAAGCCAAGACAGCCTGAGCTGACGGCCTGAGATCCGGCCTGAGGTCAGGCTTGGCGGTTCGCCCCCGGGAGTGACCCGGGGTGTCCGCGACGGAGAGTTGCGACAACGAAAAAGCCCCGGCTCACGCCGGGGCTTTTTCGTTGTTGGTCCGCGTGCCCTCGTCGGTCGCCGCGCACAAAAAAACGGGCCGGAGAGAGCTCCAGCCCGTCGCGAAGGTTCCGGCCGATGCACAAGGGGAATGCGGGGAGGACCAGGTGGCCGGGTGCTCAGAGAACGGGTGCCGGCGCGGGAGGTTCCAGAATGGGCGCTTTTTCGTGAGGCGTGCTTTTTCTGCAACGAACCGGGGCTGTGGATAGCGGGCGTGCGCCGCCGCACCAACAGCCGAGCTGCGTTCGAATACTCAGGCTTCGTAGACACGAGACAGTCTAGGAACCTGCGATTGCAGGGCGCGTTGTACGAACATCCTGTCAAGCTCTCGCAATGAGGTCGGGGCGATGCTGCGGTCTGGTTTCATCCTGGGCGTGAGTGCTCCTGCGGCTCTTCTCACCGTTCTGGTCCAGCCGGTGGTTCGCGACACGGCGGATCGGTGGACGATGCCGGTCCCGACCGCGCAGACCATTTCGGCGCCGCTGCCCGGGATGCGACCCGTGTCGCTGTCGATCAGCCCGACGCGGGTGGCGGGGGTGCAGCGCCTCGACAGCCGGAACGCCCCGGTTGCCGGCGAGGCGCAGGATCTGGAGATCAAGCCGATCCTGCGGCAGCCGCCGCGGCGCATGCGCGAGGGGTGCGAAGCGGCGCTGAGCTCCCTGGTCGGTCCCGAGGCGCGCCGCATGACCCCCGGCCGCTGCATTTCCTGATCGGCGCCGACAAGGACTGGAAATCAGAAGGCCCCGCCGTCTCGGCGGGGCCTTCTGCTGTGTGGATCGGCCCTGGATCGCGATCCGCGGCCTAAACTTGAAACGAAAACGGCGCCCGTCCCGAGGGACGCGGCGCCGCTACGCGGTACGGAACGGCAGCGGCCTCACTCGGCCCGGCCGGTCCCCGTGGACTGACCGCCCTTGCGGCCGGCGGACGAGGCGAGCTCACGGTCCTGCGAGAAGGAGCGCTTCTCGGCCGGAACGCTGCGGCCGCCCTTGCTGGCGATCTCGCGCTGCCGCTCCAGGTCCATCGAGGCAAAGCCTCGCTTCGAGGTCGAATTTCCGGACGCCATCAGTTCCTCCTCAGGCTTCGCTTCACCCCGCAACAACCTTCAGCAATAACCAAGGTTCCTGTCCCGAGACCTGCTCAAGCTTCCGACAGCTAAGCTTGGCAGCAACCCCGACTTGTGTGCCGCGTTGGTCGACATTCGACCTTGGTTGAAGTCCGGGTCGGGTCCGACAGGCCCGGAGGCCCGGCGACTCGTCCCGGGCGGACGGCGCGGCCTCACGGCACGAGAGAAGGGTTTTCGCGCATGACGAACCGCAACATGGTCAAGGATGCCGCTCCGGGGGCACAGGCCACGCAGCCCAACACGCCGCCGCTGCCGCCGATGCCGGCGCCGGAAGATTCCGCCACCCCGACCACCCGCGAGGAGCCGACGGATTCGCCGCACCTGAATGCCAGTCTCAAGCGCGACGCGCCCCCTCCCGGGGGACAGGGGCTCTCGACGAAGCGCTGAGCCGGGCGAGGGCGTTCTCAGGTCCGGCGCCGGTGCGCGAGGCGCGTCAGGCCCGCGACGAGAAGGGCGATCGCCAGGATCGTGACGATCCCGGCCACCGTCAGGATCCGCTGGATGAGGGGCGTGTAGACGCCGCGCGCGGCATCGTAGCCGTAGCAGAGCAGGGTGAGCCGGTCGGCGATGCTGCCGACCCGGCCCTCGCCGGCTTCCGTCAGGGCGAGGCGCAGGTCGCGCCCGGTCAGCGCCAGGGGCGACAGCGCACGGGCTACTCGGCCGTCGGCGGCGAGGAGAAGCGCCGCCGCGGGATGCGCGAAGCTGTCGGTCCCGGCATCGTAGACAGCTTCATAGCCCAGCGCGCCGGTGAGGCGCGCGAGCGCGGCGTCCGACACGATGAGCGCCCGGGGCCGGACGGATCCCGCCCGATCCCCGAGCGTCTCCGCCAGCATGCGCCGGGCGGCCGCGGCGTCGTCGCGGGGATCGATCCCGACCAGCACGAGTGCGTAGTCGTCGATCGGCAGGCCGGTGGCCGCCAGCGCGTCCACCGACAGAGACAGCATGGGGTCGCAGACATTCCCGCAGGTGTAATCCACCGGCAGCAGAAGGGCCGCGCGGCCGCCCAGGGCCTGCCCGAGGGTGGTCGGCCGGTCGGTGCGCGCGTCGGTGGCGGCGAGGTCGAGCGGGGCCCGGGCACCCGGGGGCGGCGCGACCGCGACGCGGGCGAGGTCGGCCTGGACGAGGCGGGCCGCTGCCGGCTCCGGTGACAGGACGAGGCACAGTGCCAGGAGGGCGCCGAGACCACACCGACAGGTTGCGTAAGGCGCGGGGCTGGACAAGTGCCTGACGAACCGCATGGATAAGCGGGCCCGTCCGGCCCCGCCGTCCTGGGCGTGAGACCCGTCGCGGAGCCCCCGAATGACCCTCGACACCGAGGTTTCCTCCCTGAAGCAGGTGCCGCTGTTCCGCGAGGTGGAACCGGCGCGCCTGAAGCTCCTGGCCTTCACCAGCGAGCGGGTGCATTTCGAGCCGGGGCAACGCTTCTTCGCCCGCGGCGACGTCGCGGATGCGGCCTACGTGATCCTCTCGGGCACGGCGGACGTCAGCATCGACGGTCCCGCCGGCCCGGTGCGGCTGGCGCTGCTCGGCCAGGACGCCCTCGTCGGTGAGATGGGCATCCTGGCCGAGCAGCCCCGCTCGGCCACCGTGACGGCGCAATCCGCGGTGACCGCCCTGCGTATCGACCGCGGGGTGTTCCTGGAACTGCTGGCCCAGTTTCCACAGATCAGCATCGCCCTGATGCGGGTGCTGGCGCTGCGGCTGGAGCAGACCAACCAGGCGCTGGCCGAGAGCCGGGGCTGATCATCCCGCGTAGGTGATGAATTCCAGGAGCGAGCCGTCGGGATCCCGGAAGTAGACGCTGATCCCCGCGCCCGCGGCGCCGTGCCGCTCCACCGGGCCGAGTTCCACCGGGACCCCGGCGGCCTCGAGATGCGCGATGGCGGTCTCGATCGCGCCCGACCAGCGGAAGCACAGGTCGCTGTTGCCCGGCTGGACGGGTTTCGCCGCGACCGGTACCGGCTCGACGCCCGGCCCGTGGCAATTGAGCTGGACGCCGCCGAACCGGTAGGCGAAGCCGGGACCGCGCTCGAGGATCTCGGCACCCACCACGTCGCGGTAGAAGGCGTTCGAGCGTGCCCAGTCGCTCACGTGGATCACGCAGTGATCGAGGTGTATCGCCGGGCTGAGCGGGACATCGGGAGCGACCGTCGCCTCGGTGGGAAGAGTTTCGGTCTCGGCCATCGTTCACCTCCGCTCCGGGCGCAGTAGAGCACCGCTGCGATTCAGAATTAGGGCACAACCGTGGCCGTGGGAGCGGCCCGCGCACGGCCGGCTGCGGCGCAAAAGCTACATCGTCACAGGCGCAGAGGCGGTAGGCATGGCGCGACGACCGTATCCCGCACGACAGGACCTATGATCGCCACGCTTCCCTCGGCCTGGAGCCGCCTGCGCCGGATCGTTCTCTCGCGAATCCTCCTCGCCGTCGTGGCGATCGCGCCCCTCGCGGCCTGCCAGACCCGTCCGGTCCAGGTCGCCCAGGACGACGAGGCGGCGTGGTACGTCGGCAGCAAGCCCGACAAGCCCTTCGATATTCCGCTGGTCGACACCCAGCGCCTCGATCCGAAGTACCGCCGCCAGCAGGTGAGCTACAACGGCCCCGAGCAGCCGGGGACGATCGTGGTCGACATCGACAAGCGTCAGCTCGTCCTGGTCCAGGCCGACGGCACGGCGATGCAGTACGGTGTCGGCGTCGGCAAGGCCGGTTTCTCCTGGAAGGGCGAGGCTCGGGTCGGGCGCAAGGGCGTCTGGCCGGACTGGAGCCCGACCGTCACGATGGTCTCGCTGCATCCTGACCTGCCGCGCACCCGCAAGGGCGGCCTCGACAATCCCCTCGGCGCGCGCGCACTCTACCTCTACCAGGGCAACCGCGACATCCTGTTCCGCATCCACGGCACCAACGAGCCCTGGAGCATCGGCGAGCAGATGTCGTCAGGCTGCGTCCGGATGCTGAACGAGGATATCGCCGACCTGTACGAGCGCGTGCCGGTGGGCACCCGCGTGCTCATCAAGCGCAACGGCAAGTACAGGACCTGATCGGGCAGGTACCGGACCTGAGCGGGCGAGGCGCGGCTTCCTGACCGGTCAGCCGGCCGGCGTCCCCGCGGCGGACGCGTCGCGGACCTCGCCGGAGACCCGCTTGGCGAGCCGGTCCAGAGCCGCTCGATCCAGATCACCCCGATCCGGGCCGCCGGGGGCCGCGGCCGGCTCGCCCGGTCGACCGTCCGGCCCCATGCCGTCGCTGGCCAGCACCGCGGCGGTGGTCAGGCCCGGACTGGTCCGGTCCGTCGGCCGCTCCGGGCCGATCGAGAGGCCGGCCCAGACGAGGAGAGCCGCGCACAGGGCCAGGCTGGCCAGCAGGGTCTTGAGAAAGGTCATGTTTCATAACGAGCGGCTCCGGGCCGTCGTTCCGTTGCCAAGCTTCGCTCCGACGGGCGGAACGCTTTGGCAACCACGTCGGTCGAAACTCGGCATCGCGCTCGCGAGGCCGATTCGGTCACCCGGCAAATTCGCCACATTGGCCGGGCACCGTCGCGGCCTCGACGCCCCCGTCACCAGCTGACTCGCCACGCGCGTGGACATTCCCGCTATGATCAGACCGATGCTCGCCCTGCTCCTCCTCTGCGGCCCCGCGGCCGCGGCCGGGACGGTCAGCGGCCCCGCGACCGTGATCGACGGTGACACGATCGAGGTGCAGGGCACGCGTATCAACCTCTACGGTATCGACGCTCCCGAGACCGCGCAGCGCTGCGAGACCGCCAATGGCCAGGAGTATCGCTGCGGCAGCAAGGCCGCACAGGCCCTGCGCGCGCGGATCGGCAGCGGCGCGGTCACGTGCGAGCGGCGGGAGGGCGGCGTGCCCGGTCGCGTCACCGGGATCTGCCACGTCCACGGCGAGGACCTGTCCGCCTGGATGGTCGGACAGGGCCTGGCGCTGGCCAACCGTCAAGTGACGGCTCCCTATATCCGCCAGGAGGGCCATGCCTGGGCGACCCGCCGCGGCATCTGGGCCGGCACCTTCGAGAAGCCGGCCGACTGGCGCCAGGACCGGCGCCGAGTCGAGGCCGCGGCCGGCACGAGCGCGGCCGACTAGCCGCTCCGGCGCCTCAGGCCGTCGCATCCTGTCCCTCGGTGAATTCCCGCCAGAGGAGGACCAGGGCGGCCATCACGGCCGGCCCGAGGAACAGGCCGAGGAGCCCGAAGGTCTCGACGCCGCCGAGGATGCCGAGGAGCACCCACAGGAAGGGCAGCTTGGTCGTGCCGCCGATCAGCGCCGGGCGGATGAAGTGGTCGGCCACGAAAGTCACGACGAGGCCCGCCGCCGCCACCACGAGAGCTGCCGTCACCGACCCGGCCGCCACCAGGAGGAGCGCCGCGATCGCGATGGCCACGGCGGCGCCGAACGGGATCATCGCCGCCACCGCCGTGAAGGCGCCGAGCAGAACCGGGTGGGGCACGCCCGCGAAGTGGTAGACGATCCCGAGCACGAAGCCCTCGCCGAGGCCGACCAGCACCAGCCCGTCGACCGTGCCGTGCACGGAGGCCACCATCTGGCGGGCGACGCGCTCGCCGCGCGGCCCGAACAGCCGGTGGCAGGCGGTGAGCGACTGGTCCCGCACCGTCCGCCAGTCGCGGAACAGGAAGAACAGCGCCACGAGGCTGAAGCCGAACAGGACGATGCGGTGCAGCACCTCGCGGCCGACATTGCGGGAGGCCCCGAGCACCGAGTGGTTCTCGAACCGGCGCAGCAGGTCGGAGCCCGCCTGCGCGTGGCCGAGATTGTCGTTCCACCACGCGGTCGCCTGCGCGGCGCCGTAGGGCAGGTGCTGCAGGAATTCCGGCGCCGGCACCCCGTTCGCCTCGGCGTTCCGAACGAACTCGGCCACGTCGTGGGCCTCGCGGGCGGCCTGGATGCCGAGGATCGCGAGCGGCGCCAGGAAGACCAGCGCCACGGCCGCGGTCATCAGCGTGGGCAGGAGGATGTTGTGCTTGCCCGGCGGGAAACGGTGCTCGAGCCGCTGGTAGACAGGCCAGAGGGCGATCGCCAGGACCACCGCCCAGGCAAGCGCCGGCAGGAACTCGTGCAGGATCCAGAGGCCGAGCGCCGTCAGGGTCAGGACCAGCAGGACCCGGGCCGCTCCCTGGGAGCGCGCGCGCTCCTGCGGCGGCAGGGGCGGCGTCTCGACGCGCGCCGGCGGGGCGGCGGGCTTGGTGATCGGTGGCATCCGTCTGGTCTCCTGAGGACGCGCCTCGTCTCGCCGTCAAGCTAGGGCCGGCGCGTCCGGAGCGTACGCGCGTCCCCGCACCCGGCGGCGCACGCCTGTGGACAGGCGCTGAAACGCCGGGGAAGCGCCGCGGTTGCCGCTTCTGACACCCTCGTGTAGAGGTCGCCGCCATTCGACCGGGCCGCGTTCCAGGCCCCGTCCACGCATCGGGCGGCCGCCCGGGCGGCGAGGGGGCTCCCGCACGACCGATCCGGAACTCGAACAGCCCGCGAGAAGACATGTCCGACGAGCCCGCCCACGGCAGCGCCACCTTCGAGCGCGTGGCCGACATCATTGCCGAGACCGCCGACATCCCGCGGGACAAGATCACGCCCGAGAGTCACGCCATCGACGACCTCGGCATCGACAGCCTCGCCTTCCTCGACATCGCCTTCGCGGTCGACAAGGCCTTCGGGATCAAGCTGCCACTCGAGCGGTGGACCCAGGAGGTCAACGAGGGCAAGGTCCCGGCCGAGGAGTACTTCGTCCTCAAGAACCTGTGCGCGCGCATCGACGGCCTCGTGGCCGAGAAGGCCGCCAAGGTCTGAACCGAGGCCGATCCGACCCGTCATGCGCCTCGAATACTTCGAGATGATCGACTCCGTGCGGCTCCTCGACAGGGCCGCCGGCCGCATCGAGGCGCTCGCCCGGGTGCCGATGGCGAGCCCGGTCTTCGAGGGCCACTTCCCCGGCCACCCCCTCGTGCCGGGTGTGCTCCTCACCGAGACGATGGCCCAGGCCTCCGGGTACCTCGTGCTCGCCCATCTCGACTTCGCCCGGATGCCGTTCCTCACCGGGGTCGACAAGGCGCGCTTCCGGTCCTTCGTCGGGCCCGGCGCGGACCTCCTCGTCACGGCCACCCTCGAGCACGACGGCTCGGGCTACGCGGTGACCAAGGCGGCGATCAGCCACGACGGCAAGGCGCTGTGCGACGCGGAACTCCGCTTCCGCACCATGCCGTTCCCGGACGGACTCGACGCGCCGATGCGCGAGCGCGCGCGGACCATCGGCCTGTTCCCCGATCCGGCTCCGGCCGAACGCGAGCCCTGAGCCAGCCATGAGCCAGCCATGAGCCGCCCCGTCGTCGTCACCGGCCTCGGCCTCGTCTCCTGCGCGGGCGAGGGCGTTGACGCCCACCTGGCCGCCCTCGCCGATGAGGCGGCCCCGCGCACCGACAGCGAGACCTTCGCGCCCTATCCGGTCCATCCGGCCCCGGCGATCGTCTGGGACGGCCAGATCCCCAAGCGCAGCGACCAGCGCCAGATGGAGGCGTGGCAGCGGCTCGGCGTCTACGCCGCCGGCCTCGCCCTCGACGCGGCGGGCGTGAAGGACGACGCCGCCTTCAAGCAGGCGCTCCACCTCGTCGTGGCCGCGGGCGGCGGCGAGCGCGACTACGCGGCGGACGGAGCGATCCTGACCGGCATGCGCGACGCCGCCGATCCGGGCGCCTACCTGAACGAGCGGCTCCAGAACGATCTCCGCCCGACCCTGTTCCTCGCCCAGCTCTCGAACCTGCTCGCCGGCAACATCGCCATCGTGCACGGGGTGACGGGCGCCTCGCGCACGTTCATGGGTGAGGAATCCGCCGGGGTCGACGCCCTGCGGATCGCCCAGGCGCGGGTGGCGTCGGGCCAGATCGACGCGATCCTGGTCGGCGGCTCCTACAGCGCCGAGCGGCCGGACGTTCTGGTGATCCACGAGATGGGCGGCTACCTCGCCCGCGACGCCTACCGCACGGTCTTCGCGCGGGGCGAGTCCGGTGGCGGGGCGGGCGGGTTCATCCTCGGAAGTTGCGCGGCCTTCCTGATGCTCGAATCCGCCGCCCACGCCGCGGCGCGCGGCGCCCGCGCCCTGGCCCGGCTGGAGCCGGTGGCGAGCGATCGGACCCGGCGCGCGCCGGGCAGTGTCGCCGGCAGCCTCGAGACGCTCTGGCGACAGGCCGGCCTCTCGGCTCCCGACACCGTCCTGTCCGGCGCTACCGGCGTGGCCCCGATCACCGCGGAGGAGCGCGGCGCGCTGGCGCGGCTCGCACCGGGCGCGCGCCTGCGCGCCCTCGGGGACGTGATCGGGCACGGGCTCGAAGTGGCGGCGCCGTTCGGGGCGGCCCTCGCCGCCGCCCTCGTCGCCGCCGGCGGTGCGCGCGAGGTCGCCGTGACGGCCGTCGGCCACCGGCGCGGCGAAGGTATCGTGCGCCTCGTCCCGGCCTGAGCGAACCCGCGTCACGGGGCCCATGTCGGCCGCGTCCGATCGTCCGGTCGGCAGCACAGCTTTCGCGCGGACGCGTCGTATTGAAATCCCTTATCCCGTTGTTCAAGCGACCGTTCCGGCGCCGCTCAACCGGAATTTCCGGAAAGAGTTTCCCGCATCGCTCCGGCGCTGGCCGAGGGAAATATTTCTCTGCGCTTGCCAAAGAACCGCCGGCGGTCTACTTCTACCCCATCGGCACGTGTCCGGATATCTTGGACCGTTACGCCTTCGCAGGGCGGTTCTGACTTTCCTATCGCTATCGGTCGATGCCGGCGCCCCCTCGTTCGGGCGGGTGCCATCTCTCACTATGCCTGCGAAGATCAAGGACTTCCATGAGCACCGGAACCGTCAAGTGGTTCAACGAGACCAAGGGCTACGGCTTCATCCAGCCGGATGACGGCGGCAAGGACGTGTTCGTCCACATCTCGGCCGTCGAGCGCGCCGGCCTGCGCGGCCTGAACGAGGGCCAGAAGGTCACGTACGAGCTGGAGACCGACCGTCGCAGCGGCAAGCAGTCCGCCGGTCAGCTCCAGACGGCCTGATCGCCGTCCTCAGCGTTTCTCCGGAAGCCGCTCCTCTGGGAGCGGCTTCTTCGTATCTGCCATCGTGTTTCTAACCCCCCTCTGCGGGTGACGGCCTTCGCCGCACCCGATCCAGGAGTGTCTGTGAGCTTTTTGAACAAGCAGGGTGTCGCCGATCGCCTCGAGACCGCCGCCAAGGCGCGCTCCGAGATGCTGGCCCGGTTCCGGGCCCGCCCGTCCGCCGACGACCCGGCCGTCCTCGCCCGCCAATCCGCCCGCCGCGCTGTGGTCGATGCCCGCGAAGTCCGCGCTGCCGAGCGCGCCGCCCAGCGTCAGGCCGAGATCGAGCGCGCCGCCGCCCTCGCCGAGGCGGAACGCCTCGCCGAGATCGAGCGCAAGCACGCCGAGCAGCTGGCCGCCCAGGAGCGCGCCAAGGCCTTGCAGGCCGAGCAGAAGGCCCAGCGCGACGCGCGCTATCTCGCCCGCAAGGCGAAGGCTCAGAAGAAGCGCTGAGGCGCGTTCCGCAGCGATGCCCGTCCAGGAGCTCGGCATGTCCCACAAGTTCAAGGTCGGCGAGCGCGTCTGCCGGTCCCGCCTGGGCATCCCGGGCGAGACGGGCGAGGCCGAGGTGTTCGAGATCCTGCGGCTGATGCCGGCGGATCAGACCGGCGAGCCGAGCTATCGGATCCGGACGAAGACCGGCGAGCGGGCGATCCGCGAGGGTGACCTCGTCGCGGCCCCGCAGGCCTGATCCGGGCGCCTCAGAGCGTCCGGAACATCACCAGCGCGTCGACCGGCCCGAGCGTCGGGTGCCGGAAGGCGCCCGGCAGCCGGCCGACCACGTCGAAGCCGAAGCTCTCCCAGAGCCGGACGGCCCGGGCGTTGGTGCTCACCACGAAGTTGAACTGCATCGCCACGAAGCCCCGCGCCCGCGCCCGGTCGAGGGCGTGCGCGCACATGGCCCGCGCGACCCCGCGGCCGAGGGCGGCCGCTCCCGTCATGAAGCCGCAATTGGCGACATGGGCGCCCCCGCCAGCCTGGTTCGCGCGCAGGTAGTACGTGCCGAGCACCGTCCCTGCCTCCTCGGCCACGAAGGTTTCGCGGTCAGGGCCGGTCCAGTACGCGAGAGCCTCGGCCTCGCCGAGGTCGCGGTCCAGCGCGTAGGTCTCACCGGCCCGGATGGTCGGCACGATGATGCCGGTGATGGCCGCGTGGTCGGCCGCCTGCGCGGCCCGGATGTGCAGACTCACCCGAATTGCTCCCGCAGGATGCGCTCGTCGAGGCTGTGGCCGGGATCGTGCAGCAGCACGAGCTCGGTGGCGCGGTCGAGGGAGGTCTCCACCGTGCAGACCCGGCGGAACTCCGTGTGGTCGGCCACCGCCGCGACCGGGCGGTGGGGGGCGTCGAGGACGTCGATCCGGATCCGGGCGTAGTCCGGCAGAAGTGCGCCGCGCCAGCGCCGGGGGCGGAAGGCCGAGATCGGTGTCAGCGCCAGAAGCTTGGCGTCGAGCGGTAGGATCGGTCCCCCGACCGACAGGTTGTAGGCCGTGGAGCCCGCCGCGGTGGCGACGAGCACGCCGTCGGCGATCAGCAGGTCGAGCCGGACATTGCCGTCGACGGCGATCTTCAGCTTGGCGGTCTGGTGGGTCTGGCGCAGCAGGTAGACCTCGTTGATCGCCCGCGCCCGGTGGGATCGGCCCTCCGTGTCGAGCACGTCCATCACGAGCGGGTGGATGACGCTGCGCTGGGCGTTCTCCAGATGCTCCAAGAGGTCGTCGTCGCGGAACTCGTTCATCAGGAAGCCGACCGTGCCGCGGTTCATCCCGTAGATCGGCTTCGGGTGGTCCATGAAGCGGTGCAGCACCTGGAGCATCAGGCCGTCACCGCCCAGGGCCACGACGACGTCGGCCTCCTCGGGCGGGACGTGGTCGTAGCGCCGCATCAGGGCGGCCGCGGCCTCGCGGGCGTAGCCGGTCGGGCTCGCCACGAAGGCGATCTTCTGGAAACGCGGCATGGATCAGGCGCAGCCGCGCAGGCGCGTCGGGATCGCCTCAGGGTTCACGTCACGGCTCCAGTCTGACGAGCGAACCGCCCGGTTGACGTCCTTGCCCGGCATGCGCCTCACTCCGCGAGCACACGCGCAATTGGAGGCATAGCATGGAGCGTCCGCTCCTCGTCTACACCACCTTTCCCGACCTCGCCTCGGCGCTGAACATCGGTGAGGCGCTGGTCCGCGAGCGACTCATCGCCTGCATCAACGTGCTGCCGGGCATGCAGTCCGTCTACAGCTGGAAGGGCGCGGTGGAGCGCGGTGCCGAGGTCGCCGCCATCCTCAAGAGCCGCGAAGGTCTGGCCGACGCGCTGGCGGTCGCGCTGAAGGCGCGCCACCCCTACGACACGCCGATCATCCTGCATCTGCCGGTCGCCGGGGCGGACGCCGACACGGCCGCCTGGATCCTGGCGGAGACGCAGCCCGGTGAGCCGTTCGAGAACGGGACCCAGGCGGACTGATCCGGCAGACTGCGCCGCGCTGCTTCCCACCCTGACCCTTCTGGCCGGTTCCGGCAGTGTGCCGGACAGGGTCCAGACGGCTGTGGACAAGCGCGCCTTGCCGTCGATGCGGGCGCCACAATGGCTCGTCGGACACTGGTGACATTGGCGTAGTCGTAGAGTCGAATTAAAAAGACATAAATATACGAATCTATGCGAAAAATATCCGATCTTGAATTATGGAACGAGAATTTATACTGAGCGATTGGAGTAGAAGATTGAATTCATCTGGTGTGCTTGGCTAGAAAACCTCCGTGCGTACACCGCACGCGATGCGACGCGGAGGAAAATCATGGGACGTTTCAGGAATGCAGGACGGTTGGGGTTGGTCCTGCTCGCCGCAGTCGCGGGCGCCGTGCATGCGCAAGCGGCCGGGGCGCCGAAGAGCGAGCCGCTGATGACCGTCGCGCCGGCGCCGTCCGGTCCCGCCGGCCTCGCATCGGCCGATCCGCCCGCCTTACGGTACGGTGTCCTCTATGCCGACGACAAGGGCCACAGCCATGTCCAGTATTGCGACCTGAAGAACTTCATCTTCAAGAGCTACGCGCCTCCGGCAGCGCCGCAATATGTCGGCTTTCCGCCGGGTGAGGTGACGTCGATCAAGTACGCGGTCCTGCCGGTCGGCTATGTCGGCACGTGGCACACGGCGCCGGGTCCCCAATGGGTGATCACCCTATCGGGCCGCTGGTCCGTGGAGGCTACGGACGGGTCGGTGCTGGAGCAGGGCCCCGGCGAGGTGGAATTCAACGCCGATATGGGATCGATGCCGCAGGGGCCTGAGGGCCATGTCGGACACCTGACCCGGCAGGTCGGCGACGTGCCGAACGTGCAGCTCATTGTCTCGCTGAAGCCGCAGGCCGGAAAGGCCCGCTCCACCGATCCGTGCCAGCCGTCCCAACCGTGAGGTCCGGGCGCGGGCTGGCATCCTCTGTTCCGCCGGTCCGCGCGCGTCAGCCGCCGCTCACCGGATAGCTGCGGCCCTTCCAGGTCGCCGCGCCGGCCCGTTCGCGGCGCAGGAGCACGTTCCACTGGATCGCCAGGGCCACCGCGACCGCCGCGGGGTGGAGCGGGATCGTCGCCCACGGGGCCCGGACCGCGACGGTGACGGCCGTCCGGGTCGCCAGGGACAGGCCGAGGGCCAGCACGGCCGGGGTCAGGGCGGAGTTCGGCAGCAGCCCGAGCAGCCCGGCCAGGACGAGGAGCGGCGGCAGGATCTGGCCGCAGCCGAGGAGGAAGGTCCAGATCGGAAGGGCGCGGGGCGTGGCCATGCCCTCGTGGGCGTTCTTGGAGAAGCCGGCCCAGGCCTGAGCGAAGCCGTCGTACATCCGGCAGGTGGCCAGCGCGGCGGCGGCCACGAGATCCGTCCGGTAGCCCGCGGCCCGGAACAAGCGGGGCAGGCGGACTCCGTCGTGCAGGGAGGTGCGGATCGCGCTGTGGCCACCGGTGGCCGCGTAGGCCCCCCGATCCATCAGGATCAGTTGACCGCAGGCCGCGCCGAGCGACGGGTCGGACAGGCGGCGCATCAGCGGCACGGGCAGGAAGCCGAGGAGCAGGAAGTCGATCATCGGCACCGTCAGCATCTCACCCACTGTGTCGGTCCGCTGCCGGGGCACGCCGCTGACGAGGGCCGCGCCGGTGCGGCGAGCCTGCGCCGCGAGGGCGGCGGCTGCCCCGGCCTCGAGGCGCACATCGGCGTCGATGAACAGCAGGTGGTCGCCGCGGGCGAGCCCGGCCATGTGGCTGCAGGCGTGGTTCTTGCCCGTCCATCCGTCGGGCAGGGCCGGCACCGGGACGAGACGCAGGCGCGGGTCGCCGACGGCGCGCACGATCTCGGCGGTCGCGTCGGTGGAATGATCGTCGCCGACGATCACCTCCACCGGGACCGCGGCGCTGGCGAGCGCCGCCCGCACGGTGGCGTCGATGTTGCCGGCCTCGTTGCGCGCCGGGATCAGGATCGAGACGAGACCGGCCCCGGCCTCCACCGCGGGCCGGCGCAGGACCGCGAGATTCACCGCCGCCAGGATGGCCGGCAGGAGGGCGGTGGCGAGGCAGAGGTACGCCAGGGCTGTGAGGATCGAGTCGGTCATCGTCTGCGCCGGCAGGGGAGCGCGCCACGATAGGGGATCGGGCGGGATCTGGCGCGCGCGGGCGGTCTCATCCGGCGCGATCCTGACCGCCCGCGGCGCGGTGCGCCGGATCGAACCGGCGGCCGGAGAGGCGGGCCGACAGGCGCCGCCACAGGTCGTAGAGGCCGCCGACGCCCTTCCGGCCGGAAACCAGCGTGCGGAAGCGTCCGGGCTCCCGGCTGATCACGTCGGCGCTCAGGCGGTCGAGGGTTCGGGTCAGTTCGGATTCCAGGCGCGCGAGGCGCTGATCGCGCGCGAGCGCGGCGAGTTCGGATCCGGCGATCCCCGGCCCGAAGGCCGCGAAGGCTCCCGCGCCGCGCTCGTCCCAGAAGGTGTACTCGACGGCGAGCGGGACGAAGAGCGCGTCGGGGGCGATCTCGGCGAGCCGCGCGACGCCGGGACGCAGGGCCAGCGGCCGCGCGCGGGCATCGGCGAAGCGGCCCTGCGCGGTGATCCAGAGCATGCCGTCGGGGGCTCCGAGGATCGACCGTGCGGCTGCCAGGAACTGTGCCGCCCCGCGCGGGCTGTCGAGGTCGACGCCGAAGGCCCCGATCCGCTCGAAGATGCGGTAGCGCGCCAGCATCGCGGCGTCGAACGGCGCGCGGCTCGCCCGCTCGGGATAGAGCCGGCCGCCCAGCACGATGATCAGCGCGGCGTCCCACCAGGCCGGATGGTTGCAGTAGACCACGATCGCGCCGGGATGGTTCGCGTCAGGCGGCGTGCTCCAGAGGGGCAGCCGCAGGGCGTCGAGGTGGCGGTGCAGGTATCGCTCGAACCACGCCACCATAAAGGCGCGGATCCGGGGCGAGACCGAGGGCAGGGGGGCGCCGTGCGCGCCTCTCGCGCCCCCCGTACCGGGGGGCGGAGATGGCGGCGTCGCGGTCACGCCGAGGCGCGCAGGGCGCCGCGCGCGTCCTGGTCATGCGCGTCGGCGGCGATCCAGCCCGACATCATCACCATCGGCATGCCGGGCCCCGGATGGGCGGCGCCGCCCGCGAGGTAGAGGCCGCGCACCTGCCGCGACCGGTTGCCGGGCTTGAACGCCCCCATCACGCGCCCGTGGGAGGCGAGGCCGTAGATCGCGCCGTTCAGGACCTTGTAGCGCTCGTGGATGTCTTGCGGCGTGAGGTGGCGCTCGACGACGATACGCTCTTCGAGATCCGGCATGCCGGCGGTGCGCTTGAGCTTGTCGAGGATCGTGCGGCGGTAGTTCTGGAACAGCGGCCCGTCCGGACGCCAGTCGTGGTGCGGCCGCAGATACGGCGTGTGCACGAGGACGTAGAGCGCCTCGCCGCCCTCGGGCGCCACGCTCGGATCGGTGGAGGAGGGAGCTGCCAGATAGGCGGTGGGGTCCGGGGCCGGCTCGCCCTTGTTGTAGATGTAGTCGAACTCCTCCTCCGGGTCGCGGGAGAAGACGAAGTCGTGGTGGTTGAGGTGCTCGTAGCGCTTGTTCAGGCCGAGATAGAGCACCACGCCCGAGCAGGCCGGTTCGGGATTCTTCTTGGCGTAGGCCTTGGCGGCCTCGCCGCCCACGAGCTCCCGGTAGGTGCGGACCGAGTCCATGTTGGAGATCACGGCGTCGTAGGGCGTGACCCCCGCGGCCGTCCGCACGCCCCGGACCGCGCCGTTGGCGGTCTCGATCCCGGTCACCTCGGTGTCGGTCTTGCACGTGGCGCCGAGTTCCTGGGCGAGCTTCGCCAGCCCCTCGGCGACGGCGCGGGTGCCGCCCATCGGGTACCAGACGCCGTCGGCCGTCTGCATGTGGGCGATGGCGCAGAGCACCGCCGGCGCGCCGTAGGGCGAGGAGCCGACATACTGCACGAAGTGGTCGAGCATCTGCGCGAGCCGCGCGTCCTTGACCTTGCCGCGGATCGTCGAGGCCACCGAGGCGTGCATGCGCAGCGACAGTACGTCGCGCAGCGTGCCCGGGTTCATGTTGGCGCGGATGTTGATCGTGTCGAACAGGTCCTCGACCGGCTTCCAGAAGAAGAATTTCTCGGACACGCCGTGAAGATGCTCGGAGATGGTGATGAACTTCTTGTAGCCCTCGCCGGTGCCGGGGGCGAAGCGCTCCATGTCGCCGGCCATCCGCTCGACGTCCTGCATCAGGTCGATATGCGTGCCGTCGTCGAAGAAGCAGCGCCACTGCGGGTCCAGGCGGCGCAGGTCCATGTAGTCGTGGACCGAGCGGCCGGACTCCGCGAAGATCCGCTCCAGCACCCGGGGCACGGTCAGGATCGTCGGCCCCATGTCGAAGCGGAAGCCGCCCTCGTGGAGCACCGCCGCCTTTCCGCCGAGCCAGCCGTTCTTGTCGTAGACCGTCACGCGGTGGCCCCGCGCGGCGGCGACGCACGCGGCGGCGAGTCCGCCGAGCCCGCTGCCGATGACGGCGACCGTGGAATCCTGGCTCATCCTGCTGGCTGGCTCCCCGGGCCGAGGAAGGCGTGGCCCGCAGAGCGAAGCTAGACCTGGGGCCGGGCGGGTCAACGCGCCACCCGGTCGCGGTCGCCTAGTGGCGGCGCTCGCCTGTGGACAGGCGCGCCAGGAAGTTTCCGATCTCCCGCCGGCGGAGCCCGGCCTCCAGCACCTCGGGCCCGACGCCGTGACGCCAGGCCAGGCGGCGCGCGGTCTCCGAGTCGTGGCCCTGGAGCGTCGCGACTTCGTCGGCATAGGCGGCCACGGCCCGCGAGTTCTCGGCGAGTCCCGCCTCGACGATGGCGGTGTCGCAGAGGCGCAGCATCGCGGCCAGCTCGTCGAGGTCGAGCTCGGGATGATACTGCGTCCCCCAGAACCAGCCGCGATCCCGGCGGATCTCGAGGGCCTGGATGCCGAGAACGCGGTTGCCGGCGAGCACGCGGGCGCCCGGGGGCGGCTCTAGGACGGCGTCAGAGTGGATCGCCGGGGCATCCCAGGTCGCCGGACGGCCGGCCAGCAGAGCGTGAGTCCGGCCTTCCTCGGTCGGGGTGATCGCCCGAGCGAACCCGTATTCCGGCCCGCGGGGATTCTCGGCGGCGCGCCCGCCCGCCACCGTGGCGGCGACCTGCACGCCCCAGCACGAGCCGAAGACCGCGCGCCCGGCCTCGAAGGCCGCGCGCATCAGGTCGAGCTGCCGGTTCACGGCCGGCGTGCCCTCCGAGACCTTGAGGGTCGAGCCGGTGAAGATCAGGCCATCGAACTCCGCGAGACCCGCCGGCAAGGCCGCGTCGGCGTCGGCGGCGTTGACGTGCCGGCAGACGGAGCCCGGCGCGAGGTCCCGCACCACCGCCGCGTAGGACTCGGCCGAGGTTCGTCCGGTGGCCGCGACGTGGCGGTCGCGGGCGGCGCGATCGTTGCCGTCGGCGATGAGCAGGCGGAGCATGCGGGATACCGGGGAGCGCGGCCGTAGCGGAGGCGCCTCTATGTCGGTGCGCACCGCGTCGCAGGAACGGCGCGGATCGTCGCGGGAGGCGGGCGCTGAAATCGGGCCCGACTCCTCCAAACGGGTGATGCGCCCCGCGAGGCCGGGTTTACCCCTGCCGTCTCGGACTCCGAGGAACGATCAGCGCGGAGGACAAGATGCCAGATCTCGCCGAGGTAGAGCTCTACTGCGCGGAAGCCCGGGATATCCTCGCTCACGCGGAGAACATCGTTGCCGACCTGGACCGGAGAGGTGCCAGCGAGGGGCACTGCCTGATGGCGAACCAGGGCCTCGCGGCGCTGCGGAACCTCGACCGCATCATCGAGCGGCACCGCAGACGGCTGGCGTTCCTGGCCCTGCCCAACGCGGTCGGCCCGTCCCCACCTCCGTCCCCTCCGCGGAAGCGGAACTGGCTGCTCTTCCTCCGGCGGCGCGGCGGGTACGCGGGCCATGGCATCGAGGCGCATTCCTAAGGCTTCCCCGGAGGATCGGGCGAGCCACGCGAGGCGCGCAGATCCCCGCCTGCCGGCGACGCGGCGGTGCGACGGCCTGTCGAGAACCCTGCTGGTCGGGGTCGTGCTGCTCGTCCTGGGGTTGGCCATCCCGGCCACCGCCCGGCGATCACCCCCGCCGTTGCACCAGGCGGCCGAGATCGAGGCCCTGGTCAACAGGGCGGCCGACATGCTGGAGGCCGAGGGCGCGCGGGCGTTCGACGCGTTCCGGCGCAAGGGGAGCACCTGGCGATATGGGGACGTCTACCTGTTCGTCGTCGACCTGCGGGGGATCGTCCTCTTCAACGCCGCCCATCCGAACCGCGAGGGCCACGACCTGCTCCACGAGCGCGACGCCGACGGGAAGCAGTTCCACCACGATTTCATCGACGCCGTCACGCGGTTCGGGTCCGGATGGGTCGACTACATGTTCCCGAAGCCCGGCCAGTCGGCGCCGAGCGTGAAATGGAGCTACGTCTGCGCGACGCGCGTGGCCGGCGTGGAGGCGCTGGTCGGTGCCGGCGTCTACGTGGAGTAGCGCCGTCCGGGTCGGGAAGGCGGGCCCTAGGCCGTCCGCCGCGCCGCCAGCGCGAGGGCGAACGCGAGACCGGCCAGGGTCAGCGCCGCCAGGACGCCCAGGGCCGGGGCCGCGGCGGAGAAGCCCTCGCCCAGGGCGCTCTGGTAGGCCTCGATCGCCCAGGCGTTCGGGGTGAGCCATCCGGCCTGCTGCAGCCAGGGCGGCATCAGGAACCGCGGGACCATCGAGCCTCCGACCGCCGAGAGCAGCAGCACCCCGAAGGTCGAGGCGAGATGCGCCTGCTGGCGCGAGGCCGCGAGCGCGCAGGCCGCGAGCGCCAGACCGGCCGCCATCGCGGAGACCAGCAGGCAGGCGGCCAGGAAGGCCGGCCAGTGCGGACCGATCTCGACGCCGTAGAGAAGCGCGGCGGCCAGGAAGATCAGTCCGGCCTGGACGAGCCCCTGCAGCGTCAGGAAGGCGAACTTACCGAGCACCACGACGGGCAATCCACCCGGCCCGGCCATCAGCCGCTCGGTGAGGCCCGTCTCGCGCTCCTCGACCAGGGACATGGCGCCCTGCATGGCGGCGAAGAGCAGGAACACCGCGGTGATCGCGCCGGCGTAGTAGCTCACCCGGGCATTGGCGGTCCCGGACGCGGTGCTGCGGCGCTCCACCAGGGAGGCGAAGCTGAACGGTTCCTTCTTGGCACGCTGCTCGGCGAAGGCCTCGTCGAGGAATCGGCGCTCGTCTGGACCGATCTTGCCCGTGCGCTCGACGTCGGCGACGACCCGCGACAGGACCACGTCGGGCAGCGCCTCGTTCAGGACCCGCTGGAGCTGGCCGAGGGCGATCGGTGTCGCCAGCGCCTTGGCGGGGTTCTCGACCAGCACCACCGGCTGGTCCGCGGAACCGGGCGCGGCCTCAGCAGGGGCGGCGATCAGGTCTCCGCGCAGGACCAGCGCTACGTCGACCTCGCCGGCCCGCACCGCCTGCGCCACGGCGTCGATGTCGGTCGCGGGCAGCCGCGTCACGCGGAGCGAGGGATCGGCCGCGAGCGCGTCGGCGAGGCGCTGTGTCGCCGCGGTGTGGACGAGGTCGGCCAAGCCGAGATGGATGCGGATCCGGTCGCCGATCGCCCCGGAGAAGATCGCCGCGAAGATCGAGAAGATCACGGTCGGCAGCACGAAAGCCATCACCAGCGCGGCCCGGTCGCGCAGGAGGGTCAGGAGCATCACCCGGAAGGCGGCAGCGATCATCCGGCGGCCCCGACCCGGAGCGGGGTGGCTTCGGGATCCGTCAGTTCCCGCGGGCGGAGGGCGTCGAGATAGAGCGTCTCCAGCCGCGGCGCCCGCACCCGGATCTCGGCCACCGGAACGTTCTGGGCGCGCAGGGCGCCGAGCAGTGCCGCGCCGTCGAGGCCGGCCCGTTCGACCGATCGCCAGACGAGGCCGCCAGCCTCGGCGGGCACGAAGCCGGCCCGGCGCAGCACGCCCTCTGCCTGTCCCGTCACCGGGCCGGTGAGGCTCAGCTCCCGCTCGGGCGCGCCCGTGCGCAACTGCGCGAGCAGGTCGGCGAGAGGGCCGGCACGCACGACCCGGCCCTGGGCCAGGAACGCGACCCGGGAGGCGAGGCGTTCCGCCTCGGCGAAATCGTGGGTGGCAATCAGGATCGCGGTGCCGGCGGCCTTCAGGCGGTCGAGCACCGCGTGGATCGCGGCCCGCGCGGCGAGGTCGACGCCGCTGGTCGGCTCGTCGAGGAGCACCAGCCGGGGCCGGTTCATCAGGCTCGCGGCGATGTTCACCCGGCGCCGGTACCCGCCCGACAGGACGCCGACCGGGCGCCGAGCCACGTCCCCGATGTCGGCCATGGCCAGGGCGGCTTCCACGGCCGCCTTCCGGTCGCGGCGGGAAACCCCCGCCAGCTGCCCGAACACGCCGAGATTTTCCGACACCGTCAGCCGCGGGTAGAGGGCGATCTCCTGCGGCACCCATCCGATGGCGCGGCGGGCCTGTCCCGCGCGGTACGGGTCCGCTCCGGCCACGCGCACCGATCCCCCACTTGGGGCGAGGCGCCCCGCCACGAGGCGCATCAGCGAGGACTTGCCGGCCCCGTTCGGTCCGAGCAGCGCCAAGGTGTCGCCAGTGCCGAGGTCGAGATCGACCTGATCCAGCACCCGTCGGCCGCGGAGGTCGAGGCCGACGCCCGCGAGCCGGACGAGGGGGGCGTCCATCGGTTCACCGACCCGGCAGGGCACGGCCGAGGCGCACCCGTACGGCGGCGCCGGGCTCCCGAAGGGCGAAGGCCGCCTCGGCGAAGTCGGGTCGCGCCCGCCGCCCGACGGCCCCCGAGAAGCCGTAGGGCTCGAGCGGCAGGCCGAGGCCGGTGCGGTCGAGGCGCCCGTTGCCGTTGGCGTCCTGGTAGGCCGCCACCGCGTAGGTTCCCGGCGGGACATCCCGGAAGGTGAACCGCGCCCGGTCGGCGGTGGCCGGCGCGTCGTCCCCCCGGAGACACGACGTCTCCGAGAGACCGCCCTGACAGAGCGCGACGCGCACCTGGCCGCCCCCGGGCTCGATGCCATCGACCTCGACCTGGACGGCGGCGGCCCATGCCGGCACGGCCGCGGCGCAGAACCAGGCCGCCACGGCAACCGTCACGCGTCCTCTCGGCCTCCGGAGAAGGCTCCGGTCGGTCGCCGCGCTCACGAGGCCTCGCTGGAGGTGGCCAGCGGGGCGGTGTCGGGGATGCCGGCCGCGGCGGCGGCGCGGGCACCGGCAAGCTCCTCGATCAGCAGCCGGGCCGAGATGCGGGCTCCCTCGTAGATCACCGGCAGGCCGGAGCCCGGATGGGTGCCGCCACCGACGATGTAGAGCCCCGGTCCGAAACGATTGTGCGGCCGGAAATACAGCATCTGCATCAGGTCGTGGGCGAGGTTGAAGGTGGCGCCTTCGTGGACGGCGAAATCCTCCTCCCACTGGGTCGGGTCGATGATCCGCTCGTAACGGATGCGGGACTCGAGATCGTCGATTCCGAGGAGCTTCAGCCGTTCCAGGATCAGGGCGCGGTAGGTCTCCCGCATCGCCGCCCAGTCGATCCCCGCCTTCAGGTTGGGCACCGGCACCAGCACGTAGAGGGCTGTGTGTCCGGGCGGCGCCATCCCGCCATCCGTGTAGCCCGCGTGCTGCACGTACAGGGACGGCTGCATCGGCAGCGTGCCCTCCGTGATCTCGCGGATGTTCTTCTCGTAGCCGTCGGCCAGGAGGATCGTATGATGCCCGAGGCTGTCGGGCATTTTCCCCTCGAGGCCGAGATACAGCATGAAGGTCGAGCAGGAGAGCCGAGCCTTCCGGATTTTGGCGTCGCGCCAGCGCGGCCGGTGCCGCTCCGGGACGAGGGCGCGCACGACCTTCGCGAAGTCACCGTTGATCAGCACCGCGTCGGCGTTGAAAGTCTCGCCGTCCGCTACCAAGCCGGTGGCGCGCTTGCCGTCGAACAGCACCTCCTCGACGTTGCTGTTGAGCCGGAGGTCCACGCCCATGCGGCCGGCCAAGCCCGCCATCGCCTCGGAGACGGCGCCGCAGCCGCCCACCGGGTGATAGACCCCGTGCTCGTATTCGAGGAACGACAGGATGGTGAACAGGCTCGGGCACCGGAACGGCGACATGCCGAGGTACTTGGTCTGAAACGAGAAGGCGAGGCGCACCCGCGGGTCGGCGAAGTGGCGCTTGAGGTCTCGGTCCACGCTCCGGCCCGGATGCAGGTAGGGCAGGGCGGCCAGCATGGCCGGGCTCGCCATGCTGCGCAGGGTGTGGAAGGCCTGTTCCAGAACCGGCTTGAAGTAGTTCAGCTTGGTCCGGTTCTCGGAGAAGAAGGCCTTGACGTTCTTGGCGTCGTCCGGCGCGAGGCGGGCGACCTCGCGCTCCAGGCGCTCGACGTCGCCGGTCGCGCGGATCGTTCCCGAGATCCCCTCCGCGCCCTCGAACACGAGGTGGTACTGCGGGTCGAGCCGCTCGAGCTTGACGTGGTCTTCCAGCCGTTCGCCGCAGCTCGCGAAAATATCCGCAAGAATCTGTGGATAGAGGAAGAACGTCGGGCCGATATCGAACCGGTAACCGCCGGGAGCCTCGACGGTCTTCGTCCGACCCCCGACCTGCGGGTCCTTCTCGAAGATGGTGACGTGGATCCCGGCCCGCGCGAGCAGTAGGGCGGCGGCCAGTCCGCCCGGTCCGGCCCCGACCACGGCCACCCGGCGTCCGGTCAGCGCCCGCAACCCATCCCCAGACTGAAGCAACGTCCCCGACTCCTCACAGAATCCCGATACCCCGTCCGGCCAAGCTAGCTTCGCATCATCGCGCGGCAATTGCAGCCGTTTGTCGCGCGCACAACGCTGTATACGATCATACGGTGGATACACATCCGCAAGGTTTCTGGACGCGAGCCGCGTCGCGGACCGCCCGTGGCCTCACCGGCGGCCTCGCCAGCGCCGGATCGCGTGTCGGGCCGTCCTCGGTGGAGCGGGCGCGTCAGCGCTGGCCCAGACGCTCGTACCAGGCGTGGGCCTGGGCGGGCGTCCGCTCGAACGTCCGGGTGCCGTGGGGCCTCCGCGTCTGGCGCCATTCCCGCGGCGTCACCCCGAATCGAGCGCGGAAGGCGCGGCTCAGGTGGGCGGGATCCTTGAAGCCGTGCTCGCTCGCCAGGCGCACGAGCGCCCGCGTCTCGAGCGGATCCTCGAGGGCGATCCGGATCGCCTCCAACCGCTTCTCCCAGACGCGGTGCATGACGCCGCCGACGTTCTGGAAGGCGCGGTACAGCACGGTCCGCGAGACGCCCACCCCGTCGGCGAGGCGGTCCGGCGATAGGTCGGGCGAGGCTAGGTGGAGATCCATCAGGTGCTCGACGAGGGCGACGAAGCCGGCATCCAATTCCGGGCCCTGCAGCACGTCCGAGGCCGCGGACGGATCGAACAGGCGGCGGACGAAACCGGTCAACTCACCCGCGATCGCCGGCTCGTCGTCGGCGGTGGCCGTCGGCAGCCGGCGGTACAGGGCGTGCAGCCGGGCGACGAGCAGACGGTTCCGCTCCCTGTCGAGGAAGATCGGGATCCGCTCGACCGCGCAGTCGGCCAGCAGGCGCCGCGGGATGGTCAGCCCGATCGCGCTGGAGCTCACCCCGCGGGCATCGAGTTCCCGGCCCATATTGGCGGCCATGATCCGATTGCGCTGCTGCACCACCGGGCTGCCCGCGACGTCCCCGGACAGGCCACCCGACACGTAGAGCATGAACGTGAAGTGATCCGGCGTCGCCGCGGCGTGGCGGCGATCGCGGACCATGTGCTGGGCCGAGAAGACCATCCGGCTGGCGAGGATATCCCCCAGAACCGTGCAGGACAGGTTCCCGCGCGGCACCGGAGCCCCTTTGATCTGCTCGATCCGAACGATGGGTGCCATCAGATCGCGCCAGGCGGCGAAGGCCTGCGCGGGTTCGAGGGGATCGGTGTTGAAGTGAAGCGTCGGGAGACTCGACATGCGATCCGGCGCGGCGTCGTGACGGTCTTGAGATCTCAGCTTGCGCACACCCGCGCGCGGCGTCGAGATGTCCATGTGTTGCAGGCGGACGATTGTGTGCCGGCCCTATTCGGCGGCGTCCGCGCGGAGAATACTGAGTTCAGGAAACGGCCGGCCCGGGCGAAGGGAGCTGTCGTCGCGGCGCGTTCACGTCCTGCCGAGGCGCCCCTGGCCGTGCGCGATGGTGTAGAGGGCGACGCCCGCCGCGGTGGCGACGTTGAGCGAGTCGAAGCCGGCGGCCATCGGGATCCGGATCGGACGCGACCGGGCCAGCGTCGCCGCATCGAGGCCGGGTCCCTCGGTGCCGAGGATCAGGAGCGCGCGCGCCGGGACGTCGAGCGTGTCCAGAGTTTCGGTCGCCCCCGGGCTGAAGGCCAGCGGCTGGAGATCGAGGGTTTCGGCGAGCCGCAGCCAGTCCTGCCCTTCCGGCAGCCGCGCGAAAGGCTGGATCAGGGCGGCCCCTGCGGAGACGCGGATGCTCTTGCGGTAGAGCGGGTCGCAGCTCGCCCCGTCGAGGAGCACGGCGTCGGCCCCGAAGGCCGCCGCGTTGCGGAAGGCGGCGCCGACATTGTCGTGATTGGTCAGGCCCGCGAGGCCGACCACGAGGGCGGGGGCGGGCGGCGGCGGTACGAGGTCGGCCGCGCCGGGCTCCGGCCCGCGCAGACCGACCGCGAGGACCCCGCGGTGGATCGGGAAGCCCGTCACGGCGCTCATCACCGCCTTCGAGGCGCCGAACACGGGCGGCGGCTCCGCGGCGGCGGCGATTTCGGCGGCGAGTCCGGGCCAGCGCTCAGGCGCGAGGAGGATCGATTCGGCGCGGAAGCGGCTGCGGCGGCTGAGGAGGAGCCGCAGGGTCACCTCGCCCTCGACGATGAAGCGCCCGGCGCGGCCCACGAGGTCACGCTCGCGCATCCGGGTATAGGGCTCGAGGCGGGGATCGTCCGGGTCGGCGAGGAGCTCCGGGACCGGAGTCACCTCAGCCCTGGGACCGGTCGGAGCGGTTCGCCAGCGGGTCGGCCTCAGCCTTGGTCGGCACCTTCACCAGGGCCTCGCCGTCGAGGACTGTCTCACCGCCCACCGAGCACTTGCAGGCGAGGCGCGCGCGCCGCCGCTCAGGCATGAGTTCGGCCACCGTCACGGTGACGTCGACGACGTCGCCGATCCGCACCGGGGCGCGGAAGTTCAGGGTCTGGGAGATGTAGACGGCGCCGGGCCCCGGCAGGCGGGTGCCGAGCACCGCCGAGATCAGCCCGGCCGTGTAGAGGCCGTGGGCGATGCGTGTGCCGAACGGCGTGCGCGCGGCGAAGTGCTCGGACAGGTGGATCGGGTTGCGGTCGCCGGTGATCTCGGCGAAGCCCACCACGTCCGAGGAGGCGATGGTCTTCGAGAGGGTCTCCGACAGGCCGACCTCGAGATCCTCGAAATAGAGCACGCGCAGTTCGGGCAGCATGACGCGGCAGACCTCCGGTTCCGGCCGGTCATTCGTCTTGTGCAGCCGGCTCCGGCAACGGCGTCGCACGATCCCGGCGGCGAATCCACCCGGACAAAGGCGTAACGGCCTCGAACTTTCTTGAGCCGGGGACAGGCTTTTCTCAACAGCGGCTCGACAGCGCCGCGCGCGTCGGCGAAGAGGCGTCCCGTGATCGCCGATGATGCGCCCCGGCCCGCGCCGCCCGCCCTCCGCCCGGTCGTCGCCCGCGTGGCGGCGCTCAACCTCGGCTATTTCGGCATCGAGATCGCGGTGGCGCTCGCCATCGGCTCGGTGGCGCTGATCGCCGACAGCCTCGATTTCCTCGAGGACGCGGCGATCAACCTGCTGATCTTCGCGGGCCTCGGCTGGAGCGCGCGCAACCGCGCCCGGCTCGGCACCGCCATGGCGGGGATCCTGCTCCTGCCGGCGCTGGCGGGGGCCTGGGCGGCCTACGGCAAGATCGCTGATTTCACCGCCCCCGCGGCACTGCCCCTGACCCTCGCGGGGCTCGGCGCGCTCGCCGTGAACCTCACCTGCGCGCTCATGCTCGCCCGGCACCGCTCCGGCTCGGGCAGCCTGACCCGGGCGGCCTACCTCTCGGCGCGCAACGACGCCGTCGCCAACCTGGCGATCATCGCCGCCGGTCTGGTGACGGCCCTCCACCCGTCCCCCTGGCCGGACCTCGTCGTGGCGGCCGGGATCGCGATCCTCAACGCCGACTCGGCCGCCGACATCCTCAAGGCAGCCGCGGCCGAGCGCAGAGCCGCGCGGTAGCGGTCCTCGGGCGGCCCCCAAACGGCGACACGGCAGCGACCATCATGCGCATCTTCCCCATCTCGGACCTGCACCTGGAGCGGCGCCGCCTCGACCGGATCGCGCCGCCCGCAGAGCCGTTCGACCTGCTCGCCTGCCCGGGCGACCTCCACGAGGGACATCCCGAGCGGGGGCTCGCGGCGCTGCTGCACCTCGCGCAGGGACGGCCGATCGTGCTGGTGCCGGGCAACCACGAGCGCTACGCGCCGACCGGGGACCGGCGGACCGCGCCGGAGCTGATCGCCGCCCTCGAGGCCGAGGTCGGCCGCCTCAACGGGCTCGGCGCGCGGATTCACCTGCTCCAGCACGCGCGGAGTTGCGTCATCGATGGTGTCCGCTTCGTCGGCACCACCCTGTGGAGCGACTGGACCCTCGCGGGGCGCTGGCTCGCACCGGACGCGCCGAACCGGCCCGACGATCCGGTGGCCTACGCGGCGTCGCGCATGACCGACCCGGTGACGGGCTCGCGGGAGTATCTCGGATCGATCCGCAAGGCCGACGGCAGCCCCTGGCAGCCGGCGGACGCGATGGCGGAACACCGGATCGAGCGGGCGGCCCTGCACGCGGCGCTCCGGACCCCGCACGACGGACCGACCGTGGTGGTGACCCATCACCCGGCGAGCCCGCTCGCGGCCGACCGCTTCCGGGACGCGCCCGGCGTCCCCTGGTGGGTGCCGGCCTTCTACGCCAGCACGGCCCTCGACGACCTCGCGGAGGCCGAGCGGCCGGAGCTTTGGATCTCCGGGCATTTCCACGCCGGCCACGACCTGCGGATCGGCCGTTGCCGCTGGATCTCGAACCCGGTGGAGGGCACGACCTACCGCGGCGACTTCGTCGTCGAAGTCGAGGAGCGGTGATTTAGTCCCCTCGCCAAGAGAACGGTCTGTCGACGCCGTGCGATCGCGCACGGCTTGGCCGTAACGGCGGGATGCTGTCGGAGTGAACGCTCGTCAAACCCTGATCGGCCCCGAATGACGGGGCTCAGGTTCGGGGTTTTCATGGCCGGATTTAGCCTGACGTCACGTTGGGTCGCGGCGGCGGCTCTTGCCGTCTCGGCCCCGATCGCCGCCGCGTCGACGGCCACGACCGCGCGGGCGGCGTCCGCGGCGCAGCCGGGACAGACGGTCGGCCTGCCGGTGGGCGACCAGCTGCCGGTCGGCCTGTATTTCGTGAACCTGTCGAGCTTCGGCGTGCGCGGCACGCTCCCGCGCGACTCGTCGACCAACGTCAACCTGCCGACCTTCGCGTGGGCGACGCCCTGGGATGTCGCGGGTGCGCGCCTGCAGTTCTTCTTCACCCAGCCGGTCGCGGCGGCGAGCAGCCAGGGGGCACCCTATCAGAGCGGCGTCGGGCAGCAGCTGCTGGCGGCCCAGCTCGCCTGGGACCTCGGCGGCGATGTCGGCTTCAGCTACCTGTTCGGCGGCTACCTGCCGATCCAGACGCGGTTCCTGACGCAGTCGGCCTCGCTGACCCACCGCTTCGCGCTGAGCTATACCGGCCAGGGCTGGAACCTCACGGCGAACCTGCTCTACGGCGTCTTCCTCGACACGCGCTCGTCCAGCGGCACCCTCTACCCGGACTACATGAACCTCGACCTGACCATGACGAAGAAATTCGGCTCCTGGCAGATCGGCGCGGTGGCCTTCGGGTCCACGGACCTTCCCACCGGCGTGGCGAGCTACCGTCCGCAGGGCCAGATCGCGGTGGGCGGTCTCGTCGGCTACAATTTCGGGCCCGTGAACCTGCAGGCCTACCTCACGCACGACGTGGTCGAGCGCAATTACGGCGGCCGCGAGGTTCGCGGCTGGCTACGCGCGATCGTGCCGCTGTATCAGGACAAGAACGAAGTCGAGCCGGGCCGCACCCTCGTGACGCGGCGGCAGGCCGAGTAGCCGAGCCGGCTGAAACTGTCGGGGCCGGTGTCATCCCGGGCATAGGCCGCGGAGCCGGGCGGGGGCCTTACGAAAGGGGCCTCCGAGATCGTCGCATCTCGGAGGCCCCTTCGTGCGTTCAGGACGGCGCCGCCGATCCGGCGCGGATCCGCGCCCCGACTGACGGGGCGCGGCGGAAGCCTCAGCCGTGCACCAGCACGTTGCGGAACTGCCAGGGATCGCTGGTGTCGATGTCCTCCGGGAACAGGCCCGGGCGGTCGGTGAGCGGCGTCCAGTCCGTGTACACGCCCACGACCGGGCCGAGATACGGGGTCTGGACCTCCAGGCAGCGGCGGAAGTCCATCTCGTCGGCCTCGACGATGCCGGCCTCCGGGTTCTCCAGGGCCCAGACCATGCCGGCGAGCACCGCCGAGGTCACCTGCAGGCCGGTGGCGTTCTGGTAAGGGGCGACCCGGCGGGTCTCCTCGATGGAGAGCTGCGAGCCGTACCAGTAGGCGTTCTTCGCGTGGCCGTAGACGAGCACGCCGAGCTCGTCGATGCCGTCGACGATCTCGGTCTCGTCGAGGATGTGGTGCTGCTCCTGCACCTGCGCCGCCTTGCCGAACATCTCGTGGAGCGACAGCACGGCGTCGTCGGCCGGGTGGTAGGCGTAGTGGCAGGTCGGCCGGAAGACCGGCTTATCGCCCTCGCGCACCGTGTAGTAGTCGGAGATGGAGATCGCCTCGTTGTGGGTGACGAGGAAGCCGAACTGCGACCCGGCGGTCGGCACCCAGGTGCGCACCCGCGTGTCGGCGCCCGGCTGCAGCAGGTAGATCGCGCAGCGCGACCCCTTCTCCTGCTCGCGGGCGTTGGCGGGCTTCCAGGTCTCGTGCGTCCCCCAGCCCAGCTCGGCCGGCTGGTTGCCCTCGGAGACGAAGCCCTCGACCGACCACGTGTTCACGAAGACGCCCCGCGGCTTCGGATTCTTGGCGCGCTGCGTGTCCCGCTCGGCGATGTGGACGCCCTTCACGCCCAGATCCTTCATCAGGGCGGCCCACTCGGCCTTGGTCTTCGGCTCGGGCCGCTGCAGGCCGGTATCCTGGGCGATGTTCAGGAGCGCCTGCTTGACGAACCACGAGACCATGCCGGGATTGGCGCCGCAGCACGACACGGCCGTGGTGCCGCCGGGCTTCTGCGCGCGGGCGTCGAGGATGTTCTCGCGGAGCGCGTAGTTGGTGCGGTCGCCCTGGCTCTTGGTCTTGTCGAAGTAGAAGCCCGGCCAGGGCTCGGCCACGGTGTCGATGTAGAGGGCGCCGAGCTCGCGGCAGAGCTCCATGATGGCGCGCGAGGAGGTGTCGACCGACAGGTTGACGCAGAAGCCTTGGCCGCCGCCCTCGGTGAGGAGCGGGGTGAGCACGTCGCGGTAGTTCTCCGGCGTCAGGGCCACCTTCTCGAAGCGCAGTCCGTGCTTCTCGGCGAGGGACCGATGCGTGTCGACCGGGTCGATCACGGTGAAGCGGGCGCGGTCGTACTCGAAATGGCGCTCGATGAGCGGCAGGGTGCCCCGGCCGATCGAGCCGAAGCCGATCATCACGATGGGGCCGGTGATGCGGCCATGGATCGGGTGACGCGTCGGCTGGTCGGTCATGCGGGATATCCTCGTCTGGCGGACGCCGGGCGCGTCCGCTCATCTGGCTCGCGGGCGGGTTATGGCGCGCGTGTGACAGTGCGGCGACAGGCCCGCGCCGCCGGAGCGGTGCCGGAGCGGTCCAGGGTCCGAGTCGCCGGAAACGCGCTCAATGGCGGCTTGCCCGTCGCCGGTCAACCGCGCCCGCGGAACCCTTCGTTAACGTCCCCTTACCCGAAAGTCGCGCGGAGTATGAACTCAGCGCATGCGTCCCCCATCATCTGTCCAGTGGCAAGCTCGGGACGCGGGCCTCATATTGCGATGCAGCAAGGTCGCGCAGAGGGCCGCAGAAACTTGGGGAGCTTGGAAACGCCCGGGACCTCGCACCTGGAGTCCGTCATGCTCGCGCTCATCACCGCCCGGATCCCCGGCCCCGCCGTCGAGACCGCCGATCGCGATCCCGGCTTCCTGACCCTCGTCTTCGCGGTCGCCCGCACGCTGCGCGTCGGCGCGGAGAGCGCCTTCGCCCGCCGCTGCGCGCTCGCGCGCTCGATCGGTGGCCCGAATCCTCTCTGAGACGCGCGCAACCCACCGGCGCCGCCTCCGGCGATTGCGTCGCCCCGGCTTGGGCATTAGGCGGCACTGCCGCCCAATGGCTCTCCGGGGGATCGTGATTCCATGTCGACATTTCGTGCGCTTCTGCGTCTCAGCCTGATCGCGACGTCGCTTGCGGCTGTCCCGAACCTGGCGGCGCGCGCGCAGGATGCCGAACCCGATGCCGCTCCGGCCGCCGAGGCGCCCGCGAAGCCGAAGCCCAAGCCGCGGCCGAAGCCGGCTCCCCACAAGGCGGTCAAGCCTACCGAGGCGGCGAAGCCTGAGGAGACCGCGACGCCGGCGGCCGCTGCGGCGCACGCCGTGTGGCCCGCCGGCGCCAGCACCGTCAGCGAGAGCTACGGCGACTGGACGATGACCTGCACGCGCCCGAGCGACAAGGTCACCTGCATCGTGGCCCAGTCCCAGGGCGATTCGCGGACCGGCCGGCGCAAGTTCGGCTTCGAACTGCAGACGCCCGCGAACGGTCGGGCCGAAGGGATCGTGCTGATGCCCTTCGGGCTCGCCATCGAGCCGGGCGTGACCTTCAAGCTCGACGAGCAGACCCTCGGCAAGGGCGCCCCCTACACGACCTGCAGCGCCGAGGGCTGCATCGTGGCGATCAGCTTCCCGACGCTCGCCCTCGACGGCATGCGCACCGCCAAGGCCCTCACCGTGACCGGCGAGAAGGCGGGCGGGACCGAGCCGGCCACCGTCACGGTGCCCCTGACGGGCTTCTCGCAGGCCTTCGATCGCGCCGTCGCCCTCGGCGGCTGAGCCGCGCGGCGGCCCGCGGCCTTTTCCGGTTACGGTTAAGCCAGCGTTAGCCGCGGTCGAGCAGGATCCCGCCGAGAAGTGGCGCCGCGCGCCGCGGTCCCTCGGGTGCCGCGCGCCGGGTTCGGATCGGCGAGGCGATGGGATCGGTGGGCGGGCGACCCCGGAACGGTCGAGGACGCGGCGCGCGGGTGCTGACCGCGGCGCTGGCGCTGCTCGCCCTTCTGGCAGGGATCGCGCCTGCGCTGGCCGCGCGGCTCGTCAGCACCAAGGGCAGCGAGGTCGGCACCGGGGCCGGCGGCTACGGCCGGATCGTGCTCACCTTCGACAAGCCGGTCGCGGTCAAGGCGAAGCTCGCCGGCGGCGTCCTGCTCCTGAGCTACGGCGAGCGGGTGGCGCCCGGGCCCGAGCACCTCACGGACGAGATGCCGGCCTTCATCGCCAGCGTCCGCCGCGATCCCGACGGCACGGGGCTCCGCCTCGCCCTGCAGCGCCCTTACCGGGCCAACGTCCAGTCGGCCGGCGAGCGCGTGTTCGTGGACCTGCTTCCGGAGGGTTGGTCCGGCCTCATGCCGCCGCTGCCGGCCGAGGTGATTGCCGACCTCGCCCGCCGGGCCCGGGCGGCCGAGGAGGCGCTCAGGGCGCGCACGCCGGAGCCGGTGCGCCGGGCGCTGTCGCTCGAGCTCGCGCTGCTTCCGACCCTGACGCGGCTGTCGCTGCGCCTCCCCGCGGAGGCCGTCTCCACGGTGACCGCCGAGGGACCCGTGACGCGCGTGCGGGTGATCGGCGCCTGGACGATCGATCCGAGCGGCACCCGCGGCCGTCCGCGCCCCGGAATCGCCAAGCTGGCGACGGAGACCGACGCGAACTCGGCGAGTCTGCTGATCACGCCCGAGGACGGGTTCAGGATCGGCACCGAGCGCGAGGACGGCGCCATGTACGTGGACGTGGTCCGCCCCAAGCCTCCGGAGCTGGCCGCGACCGCCGTCGACGTGCCGGGTCCCGCCGCCGCGAAGCAGGCGCCGCCGCTGCCGGTCGCGCCGCGCCCGGCCCAGGCCAGTGCGCCAGTCACTGCGCCCGTCGCTGCGCCAGTCACTGCGCCGGCGGTCGCGCCGCGCCCCCCCGAGCCGCCGCCGACGCGCCGGGCCGGCGGCGGCTTGCTCTTCCCGTTTCAGACCCTCCCGCCGGCGGTCCTGTTCGAGCGCGGCGGGATCGCGACGCTGGCCTTCGAGACCGCCGAGCCGGTGGTCGTCCCGCCGGCGAGCCAGGGCCTCGCGCCGATGGGCGCACCCACCCGGACGGGGCCGCTCACGGTCGTGCGGTTCCCGGTTCCGCCGGGTCGGCTCGTCGATCTCAACGCCGTCACCACCGGGACCGGCGTGGCCTGGGAACTCTCGGCGGGCAGTGCGCTCAGTCCGAGCGACACGATCGATCCCGTCCGCAAGCCCGATCCGTCCGGCCGCATCGCCGTCACCCTGACGCTGCCGCATCCCGGATCGGCGACGTGGCTCGCCCTCGACGATGAGCGGATCGCGGTGGTCACGTCGGCCGCGCAGCGCCCCGTCGGCAATCCGAAGAACCGTCGCTTCGTCGATTTCGAGATCCTGCCGAGCCGGCACGGCCTCGCGGTGCTCGCCGGCGCCGACGATCTGGCGGTGCGGCCCGAACTCGACGGCGTCTCGATCGGCCGCGAGGGCGGGCTCGCCGCGTCCATGGCGGCGCGCAAGCCGGACGTGGCGCTCGTCGATGCGGGGGCCCTCGCGATCGCGAAGGAGCCCTGGGAGCGCGCCAGGATGGGCAATGTCCGCGCGACCCTGCGCGGCCTCTTCGACGCGGCCGTCGCGGCGACGCCGACCGAGCGCGGTCCGGCCCGCTTGGCGCTGGCCCGCGCGGATCTCGCCAACGGCCTCGATTACGAGGGCCTCACCGCACTGGAGATCGCGGCCGCCGACGATCCGCTCCTGGCCATCCAGCGCGATACCGCCGTCCTGCGGGGCATCGCCCTGGTGCGGATCGGCCGGAGCGCGGAGGCGCTGAAGGCCCTCAGCGTCCCGCTCCTGAGCGACGATCGCGAGGCCGCCCTGTGGCGCGCGATGGCCTCGGCCGGGGCCGGCGACTGGAAGACGGCGGAAACGGGCTTCCTCAAGGTGCTGCCGCTGGCCGACGGCTATCCCGCGGACGTCGCGCAGACGATCCGGGCCCGGGCCGCCGAATCGGCGATCGAGAACGGCGATGCCGAGACCGCTGCCGCGCGCGCCGAGGCCGAGCGCGACCTGCCGCCCTGGATCCGTGACCGGCTGGCGATGGTCCGCGCCCGCGTGGCCGAGGCGACCGGCCAGACCGAGGCGGCCCTGGACGCCTACGCGCGCCTCGACAACTCGGCCGTCCGCCCGGTCTCGGTCGAGGCCGCGCTGAGAGGGGCACTCCTGGCGCAGGCCTCCGGCAAGCTCGCGCCCGACGCCGCCATCGAGCGGCTGGAGCGGCTCGCCCTGACCTGGCACGGGGGCCCGGTCGAGGACGGTATCACCGCCGGTCTCGCCCGCCTCTATCTCGCCGCCGGCCGGTGGCGCGACGCTTTCACGGTGGTGCGCCGGGCCAACGTCTTCGCGCCGAACGCCCCAGCGACCGCGGCGCTGGCGCGGGACGCGCAGACGGCCTTCGAGAACCTCTACCTCACCGACAAGGGCGACAAGCTCTCCGGGATCGAGGCCGTGTCGCTCTTCTTCGATTTCCGTGAGCTGAGCCCGATCGGGCGGCGCGGCGACGAGGTGGTGCGCCGTCTGGCCGACCGCCTCGTGACCCTCGACCTCCTCGATTCGGCCGCCGACCTGCTGCAGTACCAGATCGACAACCGCCTCACCGGCCCGGCGCGATCCGCGGTGGCGGCGCGCCTCGCGACGGTCCGGCTGATGGACGACAAGCCGATGGAGGCCCTGAAGGTCCTCGACGCCACCGAGCTGCCCGAGCTTCCGGGCGAACTCAAGCGCGCCCGCGGGCTGGTCCGCGCCAGGGCCCTGTCGGACCTGACCCGCACCGACCTCGCGCTGGAAACGATCGAGGACGAGAGCGGTCCGGATATCGAGCGTCTTCGCGCCGACATCTACTGGGGCGCGCGCCGCTGGCGCGAGGCCGGGGAGGCCCACGAGGCCCTGCTGGGCGATACGTGGCAGTCCGGCCAGCCGCTGGACGATCAGGCGCGCGCCGACATCGTGCGCGCCGCGATCGCCTACGATCTCGCGCACGAGGCCGTGGGCCTGGAGCGGCTGAAGGCGAAATTCTCTGAGGGGATGGCGGCGAGCCCGGACGCCCGCACCTTCGCGCTCCTGACCGGAACCGACCCGACCCGGGCACCGGGCTTCCGGGACATCGCGGCGCGCGCCACGAAGGTCCAGACGCTGTCGGCCTTCCTCGCCGAGTATCGCAAGCGCTATCCGGATGCCGCCGCGCCCGCGCGCGGTCGACCCGAGGCGCCGGGTGCGGGCGGCGAGGCGCCCGCCGCCGGTGCCCAGGGCGGACAGCAGCAGAGCAGCGCCGGGACACCCGGTGCGCCGCCCGGGTGAGCGCGGCGGTCGTCGTCGATCGTCCGTTCGAGCCGCCCTCGGCCGCGGAGGGCCGCGCGGCGCCGTCAGCCGCCGTAGCTCTGGACCAGGGAGCCGGCCACCAGGGTCCAGCCGTCGACCAGCACGAAGAAGATCAGCTTGAACGGCAGCGCGACCGTGGCCGGCGGGACCATCATCATGCCGACCGCCATCAGCACCGAGGCGACCACGAGGTCGATGATCAGGAACGGGATGAACAGCAGGAAGCCGATCTCGAAGGCGCGGCGCAGCTCCGAGATCATGAAGGCCGGCGTGACGATCTCCAGGCCGACATCCTCGGGGCCCTTCGGCGTCGGCACCTTGGCGAGGTCGAGGAACAGCTTCAGGTCCTTCTCGCGGACGTTGCGCAGCATGAAGGTCTTGAACGGCGCCGAGGCGCGCTCGAACGCCTGCGCCTGCGTGATCCGGCCGGCGATCAGCGGCTCGATACCGGCGCTGTAGGCGGCGCGGCCGGTCGGGGCCATCACGAAGGCGGTCAGGAACAGCGCGAGGCTGACGAGCACCGCTGTCGGCGGCGCCGTCTGGGTACCCAGCGCCGACCGCAGGATCGACAGCACGACGACGATGCGGGTGAAAGCCGTGGCCATCACCAGCACCGAGGGGGCCACCGCCAGGACGGTGATCAGCGCCACGAGCTGGAGGGCGCGCTCGGTGGTGCCGCCGGCACCGAGATCGAGGGTGACGCTCTGCGCGAGGGCCGGACCGGCGGCGAGCACTCCGCCGGCCAGCGCGACCAGTGCGGCGAGCGCGACCGGCGGCAGGCGCAGATTCGGGACCTGGCGCATCGGGCGTGTCGGCACGGGAAGGTCTCGGGTCACGGACGGTCGCAGGTGGGTGTGGCCGGGCGAACGCCGGCGCGGCGGGCCTCGAGATTCTGCCAGACGAGGAGGGCCGGCAGGCCGAGCACCACGTCGGGCACGCGGCGCGCGAGCGACAGGGCGAGGGCAGTCCCCGGGTCTATGCCGAACAGGCCGCAGACCAGCACCAGTCCGCCCTCCTGGACGCCGAGGCCGCTCGGGACCACGAAGGCGGCGGCCTTGATCGCCTGGCTCAGCGCCTCGATCACGAGAATGTCGGCCCAGCCGACATGGTCCACGCCGATGCAGGCGAGGACGACCGCGACCTCGACCGTGCCGAGCAGCCAGGCCAGGGCGTGGAGCGCGAACGACTGAGCGAGGTGGCCCCGGCGGCCCGGAGACCAGACCGTGTCGAGGGCGCCCTGGATCCGGCGGTTCGGCTCGGGGCGCGCCTCGGCGTCGCGCACGAAGCGCCGGCCGAGGGCGGCGAGGCGATCCTCAAGCACTCGCACGATGCCGGTCCGCTGGAAGGCGAAGAAGGCCGCCACCGCCAGCCCGGCCACGACGAGCGTCCGCAGCGTCCAGCTGGCGAGGGCGGCCGCCTCGGCGCCCTCGACCCGGCTCAGGAGGCCGGCGCCGAGGCCCGCGAACAGGGCGAGCGTTCCCACCTGAAACAGCATGTCGGCCAGCACGGAGGCGGCCGCCAGGGAGCCGGCGACGCCCCAGAAGGTGAGGAGGCGGGCGCCCAGCACGTCGCCGCCCACCGAGGCCACGGGCAGCAGCACGTTGATGCCTTCCCGGACGAAGCGCAGGATCATGCAGGCCGAAGCCGTCGCGGGCGCCAGCCCGTCGAGAATGCGCGCCCAGGCGAGGCCGCAGAGCAGGATCACCACGATCCGCACCAGCGTGACGCCGGCGAAGCCCGCCACGCCGATCCGTCCGAAGGCCGCGGCCACCGCGGCGAGATCGTTGGTCGCCACGAGCCAGACGGCGAGGCCGAGGCCGATCAGGGTGCCGAACAGCGGCAGGCGACGCAGCACGGCGTGGGCCGCCCGCCGCTTCCGGGAAACAGGGTCGCCGGTCACGGTGTGCGGGCCTCGCGTCGAGAGGCGGGCAAGAGCGCGCTCCAAGTTGTGCCAGTCAGCGGACCGGCGGCGATTCGTCGGGTGGTATCGCCGCTAGAGCGGTATTGGGGCCGAATTCGGGGACCCTGCGACGCGGCAGGACGGGCTTGAGCACCGCGGCGAGCGCCTCGGCGGGCCCGGCGGCGGGATCGAGCAGGACGACCCGGCCCTCGGCCAGGCTCGCGCCGGTCGCGACCGCCACGGCGCGCTTCGGACAGGGGCCGAGGCAGCCCGATTCCACGATGCACAACTTCCGCCGGCGTCCGCCGCCGTCGCGGGCGGCCCGCTTCCCGGCCTTCTTCAGCAGCGCGCGGAGGTCCCGCCCGCGCAGGCCCTGCCGCTTCGCGCATTTCGAGCAGACGACGACGATCTCGGAGAGTTTGGTCTTGGCCGTGCGGCCGGTCGGGCAGCCATCAGGGGAGCCATCCGGGGCCGCGGCACGCGGTTCTGTCATCATTCGGAGACTGTAGGACGCGATACCGGCCTCGGGCTACGGCGCCCGTCGCCGCGGTGCAGCAGCCGGGTGGCGGGCGGGCCGGGCGCCATAAAAAGGGCCTAAAAGAACGGGATTCCGGTAACCGCGCACGGGCCGCCCCTCGGCCGGCGCCGCGGCAGCGGAACCGGCGCAGACCCAGGAACAAAGAGCGGATGAGCTTCGACGACGTCAAGGACGACACGCGCGAAGGCGAGATCGTGACGTTCGCCGCTCCGACCATGACGGAGCTGCGGCGCAGCGCGGAGACGATCCGGCCGGTGCCGGAGAAGCGGACCGCCCGGGCCCTCGTGGCGACAGTGCGGCAGCGCCTCGACTGGAGCCGTTTGCCGGGCCTGCGTCCCCGCGAGGAGGACACTTCGACCTACGGCGCGCGGATCATCCGCCGCGTCGGTCTGTTCGTGCTCCTGCCGACCCTGGTGGTCGGCCTGTACCTGTTCGCGTTCGCGTCCAATCAGTACGTTGCGGAAGCCCAGTTCGCGGTCCGCGGCAACGTCGAGCCGATGGAGAACATCTCGCTCGGCCAGTACACGAACCTCATCCAGAAGCACAACAGCCAGGACAGCTTCATCGTCCGCGACTACATCAACAGCCAGACGCTGGTCGAGGCGCTCGAGAAGAGTATCGGCATCTCCAAGATGTTCTCGCGATCCGAGGCGGATTTCTGGGCTCGCTTCGACCCCAGTGATCCGATCGAGGACCTGACCAAATACTGGCGCAAGCACGTCGAGGCGCATATCGACTCGATCTCGGGTGTGATCCGTCTGTCCGTACGCGCCTTCACGCCCGAGGACGCCCTGACCATCGCCCAGGCGGTGGTGTCGCGCTCCGAGGCGCTGATCAACGACATCTCCAAGCGCGCCCAGGCCGACATGGTCGCCCAGGCCGAGGCCGACGCGAAGGTCGCCCAGGACCGGCTGCGCAAGGCGCACGTGGCGCTGCAGGCATTCCGCAATCAGTGGGGTGTGATCGATCCGATCAAGACCGCCGAGGGCACGCTGACCACGCTGACCCTGCTGCGGAAGGACAAGCTCAAGGCCGAGAACGACCTGCAGGTCCTGCGCGGCTCCAGCCTCGACGAGCGCTCGCGCTCGATCCAGACGCTGGTGGCCAACATCGCGGCCATCGACCAGCAGATGAAGTCGCTCCAGGACGAGCTGACGAGCGCCAACGCCGCCGCCGGCGGCCAGAACATGACCGAGGCGCTGCTCCAGTACGAGGGCCTGCTGGTCGAGCGGACCATCGCCGAGAAGCTGGAGGAATCGGCCCACAGCCTGCTCGACCGGGCGCGCATCTCGGCGAGCAAGCAGCACATCTTCCTGGCCACGTTCGTGCCGCCGGTCCTGCCGACAGACAGCCTCTATCCCGAGCGGGGCCACTCCCTCCTGGTGTCGTTCTTCTGCTTCCTGGTGATCTGGAGCTCGTCCGCGCTGCTGATCGCCGGCATCCGCGACCAGAGGATGTAGCGGCATCCGCGGCTCCCGGGATCTGGATCCCGGGCCGCGCGATCTGTAGAGGGAGGCGGCCCGGCCAACCGGGCGCACCTGGATGAGCGAAGTCTAACGGTCCATGTCGGATTTCTCCGATCTCGTCGCGAAGGCGATCCAGCCGTCGATGACCCGTGAGGAGCGCGAGGCGGTCTACACGGTCGTGCGGCAGGCCGTGCTCCGGCTGCAGGAGCGGGAGGCGTTCCCGCCGGACGACCCGCGGGTCGCCCTCCAGCGCCACCTCGTTGAGGAGACGATCCGCGACGTCGAGGGCGACGTCGCCCGCTACGAATCCCTGCGCAAGCTTGACGCGGCTTTCGCGGCCCAGGCCGAAGCCCACAAGGCGGCCCAGAGCGGGCGGCGCTAGGGCGTCACCGCCGGTCCGCCCCCGTTACGGCACGAGTACGCCCTGCCCTTCACATCCGTGACGTTCGCCGTCGTCCGGCGCGTCCGCGCCGGGGCCGCTCCGTGGATGCGCGTCAGCCGCAGGCGACGCTCGCCCGGACGCTGCCGGGCTCGGCCACGTCGAGGCCCGCCGACACGTACTCGTTGAGCTTGTTGCGCAGGGTCCGGATCGAGATGCCGAGGATCTTGGCCGCGTGGGTCCGATTACCGAGGCAGTGGTCCAGCGTGTCGAGGATCAGGTCGCACTCGACCTGCGCCACGGTCCGGCCCACCAGCCCGCGGGTGGCGGCCTCGGCGACCTGGGCGGCGCGCGCGGCCGGCCCCTCGACCGCGAAGGTCTCGCCCTCGGGCGACAGGATCGCCTCCGGGCCGATCGCGTCGCCCGAGGCGAGCAGCACCGCCCGGTGCAGGGTGTTCTCCAACTCGCGCACGTTGCCGCGCCACGGGTTCCGCAGCACGAGCGCCCGGGCCTCCGCGGAGAGCGGGCGGACCGGCATCCCGTTCACCGCGGCGTATTTCCGGGCGAAGTGGGTGGCGAGTTCGAGGATGTCGGCCGGGCGCTCGCGCAGCGGCGGGATCCGCAGGCCGACGACGTTGAGCCGGTAGAGCAGGTCCTCCCGGAACGTGCCCTTGCGGACCTCCTCGGCGAGGTTGCGGTTCGAGGTGGCGAGCACGCGGATGTCGACCCGCACCGGGGCGGTCCCGCCGACCCGGTCAATGACCCGCTCTTGCAGGGCGCGCAGCAGCTTCGCCTGCAGGCGCACGTCCATCTCGGAGATCTCGTCGAGGAGCAGCGTGCCGCCGTTGGCCTCCTCGAACCGGCCGATGCGCCGGGCGACCGCGCCGGTGAACGCGCCCTTCTCGTGGCCGAACAGCTCGGATTCGAGCAGGGCCTCGGGGATCGCCGCGCAGTTCACCGAGACGAAGGGCTTGCCCGCCCGGTTGGACTTCTGGTGAACGTGCCGGGCCAGCACCTCCTTGCCGGTGCCGCTCTCGCCGGTGATCAGCACCGAGGCCTCGGAGCGGGCGACCTGCTCGGCGAGCTTGACCACCCGCTCCATGGACGGATCGCGCCAGACGAAAGCGGCGCGGTCGGTGGCAACCGCCTCCAGCACCGCCGCGATCATCTCGGGATCGGGCGGGAGCGGGATGTACTCCTTGGCGCCCGCCCGGATCGCCGCCACGGCGGCCGAGGCGTCCGCCGAGACGCCGCAGGCGACCACCGGCGTGCGGATCCGCTCTCCCTCCAGCGCGGTGACGAGGTCGCGGATCGGCAGACCCACGTCGATCATGATGAGATCGGCGCCCCGCGCGCGCAGGACGGTGAGGCCCTGCGGCACGGCGTCGGCCTGCGTGACGGCGGCGCCGCGCTGCATCGCGATCTTCGAGGCGGTGATCAGCTCACCGTTGAGCCGCCCGATCATCAGGAGCCGCATGGTTCGTCCCTCTCAAAACCCGCGCGCGGACAGCACACCGGCGTCCGCGGCTGAAAATCACTCACCCTTGACGATCTCGGTCATGGTCACGCCGAGCCGGTCCTCGACGAGGACGACCTCGCCGCGGGCCACGAGCCGGTTGTTGACGAACACGTCGATCGCCTCGCCGACCTTCCGGTCGAGTTCGAGCACCGCGCCGGGCGCGAGCCGGAGCAGGTCGCCGATCGGCATCCGGGCGGAGCCGAGCACCGCCGAGACCATCACGGGCACGTCGAAGAGCTGCTCCAGGTCGGCCGCGGTCTTCGGGGTGGTGGGCGCGTCGCGGATCGAGCCCGCGGCGTAGTCGGTGTCGTGCTCGCCGAGCTGGGGCAGGCTGAAATCGTCGGACATCAGGATCTCCTCACGGGCCCGTCGGCAGGCCGAGGGCGTCGAGCACCGCCGCCTCGATGCGGGCGCGCTCCCGAACGATGCCGCCGTCCGCCCACTCGATGCGGGCGTCGCCCGCCGCCATGTCGGGGTCGCCCAGCACCACGAGCCGGCCCTCGTAGCCGCGCTCGCGCGCGAGGCGCTTCACCAGGGTCTCGGCCTCCTCGACCAGGCCGTCGTGCACCCGCACCACCAAGTGCGGCACGCCGCGCAGGTGCTGGAGCGCCGTCCGGGCCGCCTCGCCGATGCCGGCGAGCGGGGCGGCGTCGAGGGCGTCGCCCGCGACCTTGCGGGCGATCAGCATCGCCACCTCGACCGCCTGCGCCTCGCGCTCGGCGTCGCGCGCGTCGGCCTGGGCGATCAGGCCCGCGGCGGCGAGCGCCAGGCGGGTCATGGCGTCGGCGAGCCGGCCCTGGACCTGCGCCTCGGCCTGGACCCGGCCCTCCTGCATGCCGCGGGCATGGGCCTCGGCCTCGGAGCGGGCCGCGGTCTCGGCGGCGCGCAGGGCCTCGGCGCTGGGGCGGCCGCTGCGGAAGTCGGTCTCGAACAGGAACGGCTTCGCGCTCCGGGCGGATTGGGCGCTCAATAGACCAGCTCCTCCTCGGCGCTATTCTTGGCGATCATGATCTCGCCCTTCTCGGCGAGGTCCTTGGCGATCTCGGTCATCTTGGCCTGCGCCTCATCCACCTCCTTGAGGCGGACCGGCCCGAGCGAGGCCATCTCGTCCGTGAGGTTCTTGGCCGCGCGGGTCGACATCTGCCTCAGGAAGAAGCCGCGGGTCGGCTCGTTGGCGCCCTTGAGCGCGCGGCACAGGGTCTCGTTGTCGATGCTGCGCAGCAAGGTCTGGACGCTGCCCGGATCGAGTTTCAGCAGGTCCTCGAAGGTGAACATCAACTCGCGGATCCGCTTGGCCGAGCCGCGGTTCGCCTGGTCGAGGGCGGCGAGGAAGCGGCCCTCCGTCTGCCGGTCGAAGGCGTTGAACACGTCGGCCATCATCTCGTGGGCGTCGCGGCGCTGGGTCTGGGCGATGGTCGACACGAACTCGACCCGCAGCGTCTCCTCGATGTGGCGCAGCGCCTCCTTCTGCACCGTCTCCATGCGCAGCATCCGGTTGAGGACGTCGATGGCGAAGTCCTCCGGCAGGATGGTGAGCACCTTCGCCGCGTAGTCGGCGCGCACCCGCGACAGCACCACCGCCACGGTCTGCGGGTACTCGTTGCGCAGGAACGACGCGAGGATCTCCGGGTCGACCTGGGCGATCGAGGCCCAGACGCGCTTGCCCGACGCGCCCTTGATCTCCGCCATGATCAGCGAGACCTGATCGCTGGGGAAGATTTTGAGGAGCAGCGCCTCGGTCCGCTCGAAGTTCGACGAGATGCCGCCGCTGTTGCCGAGCTTGGTCACGAACTCGATGATCAGCTTCTCGACGGTCTGCGCCTCCAGCGTGCCGAGCTGGACCATGGCGGCGCTGACCTTCTTGATCTCCTCCTCCTCGAGCATCTGCCAGATCGGGGCGCCTTCCTCCTCCCCGAGCATCAGCAGGAGCGCGGCGGCGCGCTGCGGCCCGGGCATCGACGCGAACGAATCGCCGCCCGCCGTCGCCAGCGTGTTCGCCAGACCCAGTGCCGCACCTGCCGCCATCGTGTTGCCCTCGACGCCCTACGCTTCACTCTTCCTGGATCCAGGTGCGCAGCACCTCGACGGTCTCGGACGGGCTCGCCCGGACCATGTCGACCACGCGCTGGACCGTCTCGGCCTGGACCTGGCCGTTGATCTTGGCGAACTCCATCAGCCGCGCGGTCGGGTTGTCGCGGTCGATGACCGTCACGGTCTGGCCCGGACCCGCGACCGCCGCGGCGTCGCCGGGGAGCGCCATTCCGGACGCCGTCAGGACCGGGGCCTCTGGGACCGGCGCGAGCACCTGGCGCACCAGGGGGCGGACCACCGTGAGCAGGACGATGAGCGTCAGCAGCGCCAGGACGGCGAGCTCGGCCATGCGCAGCACGTCCTCCTTGGTGGGGGCGAGCAGCGACTGGATCAGCGTGGGCTCGGTGAATTGCGGCACGCTCGGCGCCTCCGCGAAGCGCAGGTTCACCACCTCGATCTGGTCGCCGCGGGCCTTGTCGAAGCCGACGGCGCCGCGCACCAGCGCGGTGATCCTCTCGATCTCGGCGGGCGTGCGCGGGCTGTAAGTCTGCTTGCCGTCGGGAGCGGTGGCGTAGACGCCGTCGAGCACCACGGCGACCGACAGGCGCTTGATCCGGCCGCTCTCGGCGATCTCGGTCTTGGTGACCCGGGAGATCTCGTAGTTGGTGGTTTCCTCGTTCTTGTTGGTCGCGTCCTTGGGCGTCGGCGTCTTGTCGCCGCCATTGGCGCCGGGCAACTCGTTGCCGACGCTGACCTGTCCCTCGGCATTGCCGGTGACCGCCGATTCGGTGCGGGTCTGGGCGGAGCGCACGACCCGGCTCTCGGGATCGAAGGTCTCGGAGCGGCTCTCGACCCGGTTGAGGTCCAGTTCCGCGTTGACCTGGACGCGGGCCCGGCCCGGGCCGACGATGCCGGCGACGACGTCCTCGATCTGGCCGCGCAGGCGCCGTTCGAGGCCGACCTGCCGGTCCTCGAACCCGCCGGCGACGTCGGCCGCGGCGTCCCGGGCGCCGTCGGCCAGAAGCCGGCCGCGCTCATCGACGATCGAGATCCGTTCGGGCTTGAGGCCCTCCACCGCGGAGGCCACGAGATGGCGGATCGCCCGGACCTGCCCGGAATCGAGATCGCCCATCAGCTTCAGCACGATCGCCGCGCTCGGGCTCTCCCGGTCCCGCTCGAACAGGCGGCGCTCCGGCAGCACGAGATGGACGCGGGCCGCCTGGACCCGCCCGATCGCCCGGATCGAGCGCGCCAGTTCGCCCTCCAGAGCACGCAGGTGGTTCACGTTCTGAACGAAGTTGGTGGACGAGAACGCGTCGCCCTTGTCGAAGATCTCGTAGCCGACGCCGCCCTGGGTCGGCAGGCCCTTGCCGGCGAGGTCCATGCGCAGCTTGGCGAGGTCCGGGCGGGGGGCCAGGATCGTCTGCCCGGCATCGCCCCGCGTCTCGTAGCGGATGCCGCGGCTGTCCAGCTCCCGGACCACGGAGGCCGAGTCCTGCATCGACAGGTCGGAGAACAGCACGCCCATGTCGGGGCGCGAGACCCGCAGGATGATGAAGGCGAAGAAGCCGATGAGCGTCAGCGTCACCGCCGCCATGGCGGCGATTCGGGCCGGTCCGAACTTCGTGACGAGATCGAGAACCGGCTTCACGGGAGGATTCGCTGCACTCTAACGCTGGCGGACCCCGGCGGCCCGCTCGGCAGAAATTGCCCAGGTCGTGGTTAGCGGGTCGTTAATGCGGGGGCATCCCGCGGGCTCGGATGCGGGCGCCGGAACGACCGAAGCCGCGCCCGGGGTCCGGACGCGGCTTCGTGAGTCCTCGGATACGACCGGGCCAGCCCCTCGGCGCCGTCTGAGGTCGTCGCTGCGGGCGGGTGGCCTTCGCGTCGGTCCGGGGCCGCGAAGCGGGTCCCTCGACCAGAGTCGCTGACGCGCCGGGTCCGGCACCCGCGGCCTCGATGAGACCCGGAAGCGCCGGCGGCGTCCCGGGATAGGGGCGCCCGGCACAGGCGCCGCGGATCAGTGACGGTAGTGCTGGATCCGGGTCGTCCGCAGGCCGGCGAGGCCGTGCTGGTCGATGGAGAACTGCCAGCTGAGGAATTCCTCTGTGGTCAGCGTGTAGCGCTTGCACGCCTCCTCCAGGCTGAGGAGACCGCCGCGCACCGCGGCCACGACCTCGGCCTTGCGCCGGATCACCCAGCGACGGGTGCTCGGGGGCGGAAGGTCCGCGATCGTCAGGGGGCTGCCGTCGGGCCCGATCACGTACTTCACTCTCGGGCGGCTCGGTTCGGTCATGATACGCTCTACACTCGACTGACCTGTCGAGCATTGAAGGTACTTGTGCCCGCTTAAGAGATGTTGAAGCGAGTCACTCGGATGTGATTCGTTAAGTGCCACTTGTGGACAACCCGATGGTCTGGACGCTGGACAGCGGCACGCGCTGCGAACCGATCACCAGCACCGGCGACGTTCCGCTGAGATCGACCTCGTCGACCGTGCCCGTGAGGCTCGTATCGACCGAAACGCTCGAGCCGGTGGCATCCGTGGCCGCCACCTTGATCGAGTAGTTCCCGTCGGGCGCGGTCAGGCCGGCCGAGGTCTTGCCGTTCCACGTGTAGGTCTGGCTGCCGGCATTGAGCGCGGTGGTCTGCGTGGCCACGACGTTGCTCTTCGAGTCCAGGACCGTGATCACCGCCTTCGAGGCGGCCCGGGCCGGGTTCAGCGTCCAGGAGGCGGAGCCGCCGGACAGCTGCGAGGCGCTGCCGTCGGCCGACACGGTCTTCCCGATGTAGCTCGTGGCCGAGGCCGAGCTCGCCGATTGCGAGGCGCTCAGGATGCTGTCGAGGCGGTCGTTGGTCTTGAGCTGCTGCTCGACGCCGGCGAACTGCACCAGCTGCTGCGTGAACTGGTTGGTGTCCATCGGGTCGAGGGGGTTCTGGTTCTTGAGCTGCGTGGTCAGCAGCGTCAGGAACTGCGTGAAGTTGCTGGCGATCTCGGTGGCGTTGCCGCTGCTGCTCGTGGACGAGCCCGTCGTGTTCGTCGTGCTCGTCAGGCTCGATATACCGCTCGTCATGCTGATCTCTCCTGTGCCGCGTCCTGGCGCAGGGGCCGGATGCGCGTCGTGTCTGTGTGGGTCCGCGATGCGGGCGCCGCGTGTACCGCCTAGATCCTCATGTCGAGGCCGCCGTAGCCGCGCAGGACGCGGATCGGGGCGACCTCGTGCGGGGCTTCCGCCTGATCGCGCGAACAGCCCGTGCCGCCCCCGCGCGGGGAATCGCCCGGCTGACCGCCGCTGCCGCCGCTCTGGGCGCTTCCGTCGCCCCGCAGCGACAGGTTGATCCCGCCGGCCGAGGGATCGAAGCCGGCCTGGGTCAGCGCCTGCTGCAGCTGGCCGGCGTCGCGCTGGAGCAGCGCGAGGGTCTCGGGCCGGTCGACCACCAAGTGGGTCATGACGCGGCCGTGCGCCTTGTCGATCTCCAGCTTGACGTCGATGCGCCCGAGCTCGGCCGGGTCGAGCCGGATCTGGAACTCGTTGGATCCGCGCAGCGACCTCAGGCCGATGGTCATCGGTACTTGGCCGATCGGGATGGGTGGGTCGGTCTGGAGCGACGCGGTCTGCGTCGGCGCGGCGGTCTCCTGGGCGGCGCGCGTCGTGTCCACGGCCTGGCCGGATGTCGCGGGCGGCGCCGGACCACCCTGCGCCGCCGCGGGCAGCGTCTGAAGCGGACCTGCGCCCTGGCCAACGTCGGTCAGGGCGGTGAGGAAATCCTGGGCCGCCGCATCGGACGTCGCGGCCGCCGCGCCGCCGGCCGTCAGGCTGTCGACCGGGACGCTGCCCGGTCCGACTTTGCCGGGTTCGTGACCGGCGCCCGCCAATGCCGGAGCGGTCCCGGCGATGCTGGGGACGGCCCCGGCCGCGCGGCCGCCGCCCTGAGCGTTCGTGCCGGAAGGGCCCGCGGCTGCGCCGGTTCCGGAGAGAGCCGCCGAGCCGTCCTGCGCTGGTGCCGTGCCGGTACCCGCATCCGTCTCAGCCTCGGCCTCGGTCTTGACCGTCCCGGTCGCGCCGCCCCCCTCGGACAGCGCGGCGATGAGGGCCAGAAGGGAGGCGGACGGCCCCGAGGCCGCGGGTTGCGCGGGGGCCTCGGCCTTCTGCGGCGGCACCGCCGCGTCGGCCTCGGGGCCTGCGGTGCCGGCCGCCTCGGCGGCCGGATCCTGCCCGGCCGCGACGGCCTCGGAATCCTGCTCCCCGGCGGCTCCCGTTCGGCCGGTCTCGGCGGTGCGCGCCGCGCCCGCCTTCGGAGCCTCGGCGCGCGCGCCCGCGGCGGAGGGCGGTCCCTCGGCCCGCGCGGCCGAGGCCGGCGCATCCGCCGGCTTGGCGAGGCTGACCCTCTTGTCCGCGACCCGGGCCTCGGTCTGAAGCGCCGCATCCCGGGCGCGGTCGCCGGCCAGCCGCGCGGCGTCGGCCTGATCGCGCAGGTCGGCCTGACGGGCGCGGGCCGAGGCGGCGACGTCGCGCTGATCGGCGGCGCTGGCCCGCGCCGTCGCGGCGTCGTCGCGGGCCTGGGCCGCGCTCAGGGCGGCGCCGAAGCGGTCCTGCGCGGAATTGCCGGCGCGGGCCGCCACGCCCGCGGCCTCCCAGCCCGAACGCTGCGCCTGCGCGTTCCGCGCGGACGGAATCCACGTGGTGACATCCAAACGATCCGCCGCGCCGCTCGCCATTCCGGACTCCTCTGGGCCGCACAGCAGCAAGGCGCGCGCCACCGTGCCGGCCGGATAAGTCTCTGAAAAATCTCGTTCTCTGCTTGCAGCACGTGGGTCGGACCTGATCGAAGCTGCCGCCCGCCCGGCAGGATCTGCCGAGTGTCCGATCTCGCTGCCCTGGAAAGCCGGGCGAAGTCCCGCTATAGACGGCCCGTGCAGCCAGGGAGCTTCCGGGCCGGCGGCTGCGGACCCTCGCGATGAACGCCCTCGATCTTCCCAAAGCCCCCCACGAGACGCGCGTCGTCGTCGCCATGTCGGGCGGCGTCGATTCCTCCGTGGTCGCGGGCCTGCTGAAGCGGCAGGGCTTCGACGTGGTCGGCGTCACGCTCCAGCTCTACGACCACGGCGCGGCGAGCCACCGCAAGGGCGCGTGCTGCGCCGGCCAGGACATCCACGACGCCCGGGCGGCGGCGGAGCATCTCGGCATCCCGCACTACGTCCTCGACTACGAGGATCGCTTCCGCGACGAAGTCATCGAGAAGTTCGCCGAGAGCTACCTCGCGGGCGAGACGCCGATCCCCTGTGTCGAGTGCAACCGCACGGTGAAGTTCCGCGACCTGCTGGGCCTCGCCCGCGACCTCGACGCCGACGCGCTCGCCACCGGCCACTACGTGGCCAGCCGGGCGCTCCCGGGCGGCGGCCGCGCGCTCCACCGCGCCCTCGATCCCGCCCGCGACCAGAGCTACTTCCTCTACGCGACCACGGCGGAGCAGCTGGACTTCCTGCGCTTCCCCCTGGGCGAAATGGAGAAGACCGAGACCCGCGCGCTCGCGAAGGATCTCGGCCTGTCCCTCGCCGAGAAGCCGGACAGCCAGGACATCTGCTTCGTGCCGCAGGGCCGCTACAGCGACGTGATCGCGCGTCTGCGCCCCGACGCGGCGCGGCCCGGCGAGATCGTCGACCTCGCCGGCCACGTCCTCGGCCGGCACGACGGGATCGTGCATTACACGGTGGGCCAGCGGAAGGGCCTCGGCCTGTCCGGGCCCGAGCCGCTCTACGTCGTGCGGCTGGAGCCGGACTCGGCCCGCGTTGTGGTCGGGCCGCGCACGGCGCTGGCCACGACCCGGATCCGCCTCTCGGACCTCAACTGGCTCGGCGAGGGGCCGGTGGCGGCCGTGCGCGACCTGCCGGTGGCGGTCCGCGTGCGCTCGACCCGTCCGCCGCGCCCGGCGACGCTGACGGTCGGGCCGGACGGCGCGGCCGAGGTCGTGCTCGCCGAGCCCGAGGACGGCGTGTCGCCGGGCCAGGCCTGCGCGATCTACGCGGATGACGGCCCCCGGGCCCGGGTCCTGGGCGGCGGCACCATCCGGCGTGTCGACGCGTTGTCGGCCCGGCCCCGCGAGGCCGCCTGATCTCAACCTCTGGAACCTTCGAACGATGCTGAGCGAGCCGCAGATGGCCGGGCCGAGCACGGCCCTGATGCGCAAGGCCTATGCCCGCTGGGCCCCCGTCTACGACGTGGTCTACGACAAGCTCACCGAGCCCGCGGCCCGCGCCGCCGTCGAGGCGGCGGCCGAGCACGGGCCGCGGATCCTGGAGGCCGGCGTCGGCACCGGGCTGGCGCTGGGCTACTATCCGAAGGCCAGCTTCGTCTGCGGCGTCGACCTCTCCGAGGACATGCTCAAGCGCGCCCGCGCCAAGGTCCGGCGCCGGAACCTGGCCCACGTGAAGGGCCTCCAGGTGATGGACGTCTGCCACCTCGGCTACGCCGACGCGAGCTTCGACGCCGTCGTGGCCCAGTTCCTGATCACCCTGGTGCCCGACCCCGAGGCCGCGATGTCGGAGTTCCTGCGGGTGGTGCGCCCGGGCGGCGGCATCGTCCTCGCCAACCATTTCGGCCAGAGCGACGGCCCTCTGGCCCGGGTCGAGGAGGTCGTGGCACCGCTCTGCACGAAGATCGGTTGGTCGTCGGACTTCAAGGCGACGCGGATCGAGGCCTGGGCGCGGCGCAACGGCGTCGAGGTCCTGGGATTGAAGCCGACCTTCCCGGGCGGGTTCTTCAAGATCCTGCGGATGCGCAAGCCCGGGTGAGCGAGACCGGCAACGCCCCCGTCGCCGAAGGCCGCGTCGAGAACCGCGAGGGGCGCTGGAAGCGCCTGCGGCGCTGGCTCCCGCTGGCGCTGCTCCTGACGGTGTCGGCGGTGGTCCTGGTCTCGGGAGCCGCGCAACTCCTCAGCCTCGACCGCCTGCTCGCGTCCCGCCTCTGGCTGCGCGGCTTCGTCGAGGCCGGGTATCTCCGCGCGCTGGTCGCGGCATACTGCCTCTATGTCGGGGCCGTCGTCGTGTCGGTACCGGCCACGCTGATCCTCACGATGGTCTGCGGCTTCCTGTTCGGCATCGTGCCGGGGGCGCTCACCGCGGTCTGTGCGGCCACGACCGGGGCGGCCATCGTGTTCGCGATCGGCCGCGGGCCCGGCGCCGACCTGCTGCGGCGCATGGGCGGCACGCGCCTCGCCGGGCTGGCCGAGGGCTTCCGGCGCGACGCCTTCGGCTACATCGCGGTGCTCCGCCTCCTGCCGCTGTTCCCGTTCTGGGTGACCAACCTCGCGCCCGCCGCCTTCGGGGTGAAGATGCGGGTCTTCGTGCTCGCGACGTTCCTGGGGCTGCTGCCGGGCGCGGTCGTGTACGCCACCACGGGCGCGGGCATCGAGGACGTCGTCGCCGCCCACGAGGCCGCCAGGGCCGCCTGCCTCGCGACGGGGGCGGGCGGCTGCGACCAGGCCCTGACCCTGCGCGCCCTGGTCACGCCCAAGATGGTTGCAGGTCTCGCGATGTTGGCCGTCTTCGCCCTGGTCAGCATGCTGCTGAGCCGCCGCGCCCGACGCGGCTGAGATGCGCCGCCGAGACGGGCGATCCGCCGCCGGCTGTGTTTTTCGGTGTCTGTGGGCGCGTGCAACCGCTTGGAGGGGGATGTCGTATAGTGCTCGCCGCCGGGAGCCTGTATTCCCGCCTGCGAATCTGTGGCTTGCGAACATGTATCCCGCGAAGGCCGAACCCGGCTCGAGCTTTCTCAATCCTCTCTCCGCCGATCCTCATCCGCGATGCCGGCGCGGAGCGTGACCGGCGTGTCCCTCGAGTCCCATCAGGCCGCGGCACCGGCGACGCCGGCGCCCGCACCGGCCCGCGACGTCCCCGAGCGGCGGACCGCGCGCCTCGGCCTGTCCGGGCGCCTGTTCCTCGTCACCGTCGCGTTCGTGGTGGTGGCCGAGGTGCTGACCTACGTGCCGGCGGTGGCCAATTACCGGATCGAATGGATGTCCGACCGCCTGGCGGCCGCGCAGGTCGCCGCTCTGGTGCTCGACGGGCGGACCGGCGAGCCGGTCTCCGAGCCGCTCGAGAGCCGGCTCCTGGCCGGCGTGAACGCCCGCGCCATCGCCGTCCGCGGCGGCGGCGCCCAGCGTCTGCTCGCTATCGAGCCCATGCCCGAGCAGGTCGCCGACACCGTCGACCTGCGCGACGTCACCGCCCTGTCGGCGATCCGGGGCGCGTGGCGCACCCTCGTGGCGCCGGTCCACGAGCCGATCCGCGTGGTCGGGGAGGGCGGCATCGGCTTCGACCGGGTCGAGATCCTGCTCGACGAGGCGCCGCTGCGCACCGCGATGATCGACTACGCGCTGCGCCTGCTGGTGTCCTCGCTGATCATCGCGGCGGCCGCCGCCGGTCTCGTCTTCGTGGTGCTGCAGGTGCTGATCGTGCGCCCCGTGCGGCGGCTCGCCACCAGCATCACGGCCTTCGCGGACGATCCGGAGGATGCCGGGCGGATCATCGCGCCGTCCCGCCGCAGCGACGAGATCGGCCAGGCCGAGCGAGCGCTCGGGCGGATGCAGCGCAGCCTCGCCGACCAGCTCCGGCAGAAGCGGCGACTCGCCGAACTGGGCTTGGCGGTCAGCAAGATCAGCCACGAACTGCGCAACCTGCTGACCGGCGCGCAGCTCCTGGGCGACCGCCTGGAGGGGACCGAGGATCCGACCGTGCAGCGCGTGGCCCCCCGCCTCGTCGGGACGCTGGCCCGCGCGATCCGCTTCTGCGAGGCGACCCTCGCCTACGGGCGTGTCTCCGAGCGGGCGCCGCTCCTCACCAGCACGCCGCTGGCACCGGTCTTCGCGGAGCTTCCGGATCTCGCCGCGCTGGCGGCGCATCCGGTCAGCGTCCAAGTCGCGGCGGGCGATCTCTCCGTTCAGGCCGATCCGGAGCAGCTCGGGCGGGCGCTGGCCAACCTCGTGCGCAATGCCGTTCAGGCGCTGGACGGGGCGGCCGTGCCGGAGGCCGCCGTGAGCGTGGTCGCCGCCCGCGCGGCACCGGGCCGGGTCACGATCCTGGTCGCCGATAACGGTCCCGGTCTCCCGGCGCGCGCGCGGGAGAACCTGTTCGCGCCGTTCCAGGGATCCATGCGGTCCGGTGGCACGGGCCTCGGGCTGCCGATCGCCGCCGAGCTGATCGGGATCAACGGCGGCACCCTCACCCTCGACGATTGCGAGGCCGAGGGGCTGAGCGGCGCGCGCTTCCGGATCGTGCTGCCGGAGGGTTGACGGGACCGGACCCGCGAGACGGTGCCCCGCTGCCGCTACTCGGCCGCGGCCCTGACGGGCTCCCCGACCCGGATGCCGAGATCGGCCAGCAGCGCCGCGTCGTCGTCCTGCCCGTTATTGGCGGTGGTGAGCAGCCGCTCGCCGTAGAAGATCGAGTTGGCGCCGGCGAGGAAGCACAGCACCTGGGCCTCGCGGGTGAGGCTCTTGCGGCCGGCGCTGAGCCGCACGCGGGAGCGCGGCATCACGATCCGCGCCGTGGCGCACATGCGCACCAGATCGAACGGGTCGACCGCCGGCTGGTCCTCCAGCGGGGTGCCGGGCACCGCCACGAGGGCGTTGATCGGCACGCTTTCCGGATGGGGGGCGTGGTTGGACAGAACCTGGAGCATCGCGGCGCGATCGGTGACACCTTCGCCCATCCCGACGATACCGCCGCAGCACACGCCGATCCCGGCCTCGCGGACGTTCGCGAGGGTCTGCAGGCGCTCATCGTAGGTGCGGGTGGAGATGATGTCCTCGTAGAAATCCGGCCCGGTATCGAGGTTGTGGTTGTAGGAGGTCAGCCCGGCCTCGGCGAGGCGTCCGGCCTGCGAGGGCGTGAGCATGCCGAGCGTCACGCAGGCCTCCATGCCGAGGCCGCGCACGCCGCGCACCATGGCGAGCACCGCGTCGAATTCGGGGCCGTCCTTCGGCTGGCGCCACGCGGCGCCCATGCAGAAGCGCTGGGCGCCGGCGGCCTTGGCGGCGGCCGCCTCGGTCAGCACCGTCTCCACGGGCATCAGCCGCTCGCGCGCGACGCCCGCGCCCTTGTGATGGGCCGATTGCGGGCAGTAGGCGCAATCCTCCGGGCAGCCGCCGGTCTTGATCGACAGGAGCGAGGCCCGCTGGATGTCGGCGGGGTCGTTGTGCCGGCGGTGCACCTGCGCGGCCCGGAACACGAGGTCCATCAGCGGCAGGTCGTGGATCGCGCGGATCTCCGCCACGCTCCAGTCGTGGCGGATGTCGCCGAGGTCGGGCTGCTGGGAACCGGGGAGGGAAGTCGCGCTCATGCGGTGTTTGAGCCGGATCGGCGGACAGAAATCAAGCGGGCCTCGCGCCCGAACCTCCCATCGAGGGGTCGGTCTGGACGATCATGCCGTACCAGCCCAGCCCGCGATAGGTCTCGTATCCCGGTGTCCGATGGAAGGCCGTGACCGTGCCCGACCGCGGATCCCGCACGACTCCGCTCGTCTCGCCGTCCATCCGGCAGGAGACCCGCTCGGTCAGGAGGCCGACCTGATCCGAGGCGGCCAGCACCCGGCCGCCGGCATCGACCAGCAGGGCGCGGGTGCGCCCTCGATCTTCCGGCGCGACCCGGATCCCCGAAACGATGGCGTGGGCCTGCGGTGCCCAGTCGAAGTGGATCGCCAGGACGCCGAGCGGTGCGCCGGTCGCCTGACCGCCCGCCCGCACGCTCGCCGCGTAGGTGGCGACCTGCGCGCCGCCCAGCACATCCTCCTGCCGCACGTCGGCGCAGACGAAGGCGTCGCCGCTCTCCAGGGCGAGCGCCTCCCGGAACCACGCTTCGCCCGCGACGCTCCGGCCCTGCAGTCCCAGGTAGCGGTCGGCGCGGCCGGTCGCGAGGATGCGGCCGTCCAGGCCGCAGATCCAGAGATCGAGATAGACCGTGTAGGCCGAGAGGATGATGCCGAGGCGGTCGCCCGCGAAGGCCGCCGCGGCCGGGCCGGAATCGGCCGCGCAGGCGACGACGGCGGCGTCGGTCGCCCACCAGCGCACGTCGCAGGTCCGCTCGTAGAGGTTGCGATCGATCAGTTCGACCGCGTTGAGCGCGAGATCGACCAGGCGTTCTCCCTGGACGCGGCCCGCCATCGTCTCGACGGTGCGCTGCAGCTCGACGATGCGGCCGGACAGGTGAAGCTCCAGCTCGCCGGCGATGACGTCCACGGATTCGCCGAGGGCGCGCACTTCCTGGGCGACGACCGCGAAGCCGCGTCCCTCATCTCCGGCCCGCGCGGCCTCGATGAGCGCGTTGAGGGCGAGGATCTTGGTCTGCGCCGTGATCCGCCGGATCCGGCCGGTCTTCTCCTGCGCTGCTTGCTTGACGGCATCGGCCAGGATCTCGATCGACCTGAGCGTCGGCGGCTCGGACTCCGATCCGGAGGTCCGGTCATTGGGGAAATCAGTTTTCGCAGTCATGCCGGGCCCGATCGACGAGGCGGGCATTTTACAGCTAGAATATAATACAGTCTTAACCGATTAAGACCGGCGATATAACTTACAATACTAAAATCAATTCATAATTCAATCGAAAGTATATAGGACCCGCCGGTCGCGGGTGCCGGGCGCTCGCCAATAGCGGTGATCTTGCTTGGACGCGGGGCCGCCGCCCGGGCTCGGGCGGCGGCCCCGACTGTCAGTGCGTCGGCTCGCCGGCCGAGACCTTGGCGGTCCAGTCGTCGAAGGCGATGACCTTCTGCCGCTGCTCGCCGAGCCGGTCGATGCGCAGGACCATCTCGTCTCCGGCCTTGAGGTAGCGCGGCGGCTTCATGCCGAGGCCGACGCCCGGCGGCGTGCCGGTGGTGATCACGTCGCCCGGCTCCAGCAGCATGAAGTGCGACGCGTAGGCGACGAGTTGGGGAACGTCGAAGATCATCGTGGCTGTCGAGCCGGTCTGACGGCGCTCGCCGTTCACGTCGAGGCTCATGGCGAGGTTCTTCAGGTCCGGAATCTCGTCGAGGGTCACCAGCCAGGGGCCGAGGGGGCCGAAGGTCGGCGCGCTCTTGCCCTTGGTCCAGGTCGGACCGCGGTTCATCTGCCACTCGCGCTCGGAGACGTCGTTGCAGATGCAGGCGCCCGCAACGTAGCTCAGCGCCTCGTTGGCGTGGACGTAGCTGGCGCGCCGCCCGATCACCACGGCGAGCTCCACCTCCCAGTCGGTGCTGTGCGATCCCTTGGGGATGATGACCGTGTCGTTCGGCCCGCACAGGCTGGACGGAGCCTTGTTGAAGATGATCGGCTCCGCGGGGATCGGCGAGCCGGTCTCTTCGGCGTGGTCGGCGAAGTTCAGGCCGATGGCGACGACGTTCCGGGTGCCGCCGACGCAGGGGCCGAGGCGCACGTCCGGGGGCAGCTTCGGCAGGGTCTCGGGATCCAGGGCGCGCAGCCGCGCCAGCGAGTCGGGCGCGAGGGCCGGCCCGGCGATGTCGCGCACGATGCCCGACAGGTCGCGCAGCCCCCCGCTGGCATCCACGAGGCCGGGCTTCTCGTCGCCGCTCGGGCCGTGCCGGAAGAGCTTCATGGCCGCACTCCTCATCCTTCCCTGAACCGGTCTGCGCCGGACGCCGGGACCATGGCCGGGCCTCGACCCGGGTGCAAGGCCGGCCGCGTCGGCGTGTCGGTCCGCCGGGTGTCGCCGCAGGGCAACAGGACGGCGGAAAAGTGCAGGGTCGGCGACGTTCGGATATATTGTTCCTGTCGCCATCTCGGTGTGACAGCTCGGATCAAGACTGAAAAATCTCGATCATCACGGGCTTTCGCTCGTGAAGGTGCCGTTTACCGCTCTTTATCTACTACTATTCCTCTCGGTGCCGAAAATGGTCGGGGTCATTGCGGTTCCGCACCCGAAACCGGCACCATGCATGGAAGGTCGCCGCATAACGGGTCTCGAACAATCGACGGCGCCCAGCAGAACGAAGGCTTGGGGGAAGAGATGGGCGGGACGGTTCGCGCTGCGATGCTGGCGGCGACGGCGGTGGTCCTCGGCGCCGGGCAGGTGCAGGCGGGGGCGTTCGGGATCCGGGAGCAGAGCACCGAGGCCCAGGGGCTGGCCTTCGCGGGCGCGGCGTCGGGGTCGGGCGGCGTCTCGTCGATGTTCTGGAACCCCGCGACGATCACGATGAACCCGGGCTTCGTCGCGGAGCAGAACTTCACCTATATCGGCCTCTCCTCGACGATCCGTCCGGATGCCGGCACCAATCCGGGCTTCGCGCGGCTGGGCGGCTCCGGCGATATCGGCCAGGGCGCCGTCGTGCCGGCGGGCGCGACCTCGTACCAGCTGAACGACCGCCTGTGGCTCGGCCTCTCGACCGGCGCCCCCTTCGGCCTCGTCACCAAGCCGCGGGACGTGTGGGCCGGCGAGGTCTACGGTCGCTCGTCGCGGATCTTCTCGCTGGCGATCAACCCGGTCATCGGCTTCAAGGTCAACGAGTGGCTCTCGATCGCGGCCGGCCCGAACATCGAGTATTTCCGCCTGACCCTGCGGCAGGCGCTGCCGATCCCCGGCATCCTGCCGACCTCGTATCCGAGCTCCTTCCTCAAGGGTGAGTCCTGGGGCGCGGGCTTCACCGCCGGCGCCACGCTCACGCCCCGCGACGGGACCGTGCTGGGCATCGGCTACCGCTCCTCGGTGCACCACGACATCGACGGCTCGATCGGCGTCCCGCTCGTCGCCCTGGCGCCGCTGGCCGGACAGGTCCGCGCCAAGCTGAACACGCCCGAGAAGCTGAGCGTCGGCCTGACCCAGGCGGTCTCGCCGGTGGCGCGGGTGAATCTCGGCTTCGAGTGGGACAACTGGTCGAGGCTCGGCACCATCGGCATCGTGTCGAAGACGATCGGCCTGCCGGTGAACAACCTGCCGCTCAACTACAAGGACGGGTTCACCTACGCGGTCGGCGCCGAGTACGACGCGTCGCCGAACCTGACGCTGCGGACCGGCTTCGCCTACGAGACCTCGCCCATCGACTTCCGGAACCGCTCGGTGCGCCTGCCGGACGGCGACCGGTACAACGTCTCGGTCGGCGCCAGCTACCGCTGGAGCCAGCAGCTGACGCTGAACCTCGCCTACTCGCACTTCTTCCTGGACCGCTCGCGGATCCTCGCGGGCATCGGCCGCGACTACAACATCAGCAACATCGCCTTCGCGGGCGTGGTGGATTCCAGCGCCGACATCGTCTCGGTGGGCTTCCGCTACGTCTTCGGCGCGCCGCCCGCCCCGGCCCCGGCGCCGCTCGTGCGGAAGTACTGACGGGCAGCTCCGGTCGCGTCCGTCGCTGCCGCTGTCTTCGCGAGCGGAATGAGGCGATCCAGGGCAGCGCCACGCCGACAGGTGTCGCGCTGCCCCGGGTCACGTCGCTCCGCTCGTGATGACCGGGCGGCTCCGTGATCGTCGCGGCCGTTCACCCATCGATCCGCGTGCGTCGCGCGCCTCAGGCGCGCATCCGCACGTATGTGCCGGGCGCCGGCCCTAAGGATTGCAGCGCGTCGCCGCCCGGCTGCCGGGCCGGCACCCGCTCCGGGGCCTGCGCCTCGATCCACTGGAACCAGTAGGGCCACCACGAGCCCTTGGTCTCGACCGCGGCCCTGATCCACTCCTCGAGCGTCCCCTTCACGGGGCCGCCGGTCCAGTAGCCGTATTTCGGCTTGGACGGCGGGTTGATCACGCCGGCGATGTGGCCGGAGCCGGCGAGGACAAAATCGACCTTCCCGCCGAAGACCTTCGAACCCTCGAAGACCGACAGCGCCGGCGCGATGTGGTCCTCGCGGGTCGCGAGGTTGAAGATCGGCACCTGGACCTTCCTGAGGTCGAGGCGGACGTTGCCGAGCACCATCCGCCCCTGCGCCAGCGTGTTGTCGAGGTAGCAGTTGCGCAGGTAGAATGAGTGGTTGGCCGCTGGCATCCGGGTGGCGTCGGAGTTCCAGTACAGCAGATCGAAGGCCGAGGGTGCCTTGCCCTTGATGTAGTTGTTCACGACGTAGGGCCAGATCAGGTCGTTCGGCCGGAGCATGTTGAAGGCGTTCGCCATGCGGGCGCCCTCCAGGTAGCCCTGCTCGGCCATGCGCGCCTCGACCTGGCGGATCTGCTCCTCGTCGGCGAAGACCTTCAGGTCGCCCGCGTGGGTGAAGTCGACCTGCGTGGTGAGCAGCGTCGCGCTCTTGATCCGCCGGTTGCCGGTGGCCGCCTGCATGGCGAGCGTCACCGCGAGCAGCGTGCCGCCGACGCAGTAGCCCGCCGCCGTGACCTCGCTCTCACCGGTGGCGACGCCGATCGCGTCGATGGCCGCCTCGATCCCCTCGCGCATGTAGGACTCGAAGTCCTTGTCGGCGTGGCGGGAATCGGGATTGACCCAGGAGATGCAGAAGACCGTCAGGCCCTGGTCGACCATCCACTTCAGGAAGCTCTTCTGCGGATTGAGGTCGAGGATGTAGAACTTGTTGATCCAGGGCGGGACCATCAGGAACGGGCGCCGCAGCACGGTCTCGGTGGTGGGCGCGTACTGGATCAGCTCGATCAGGTCGTTGCGGAATACCACCTCGCCGGGGGTGACCGCCATGTTGCGCCCGACCTCGAACCCGCTCGGGTCGGTCTGGCGCACGCGCAGCTGCCCGCCGCCGGCCGCCAGATCCTCCTCGTACATCTTGAGGCCGCGGACGAGATTGGCGCCGTTCTCCTGCAGGGTGTGGCGGATCAGCTCCGGGTTGGTCGGCAGGAAGTTCGAGGGCGACAGCATGCTGGTGACTTGGCGCAGGTAGAACTGCGCCTTGTGACGCGTGTGCGCGTCGAGCCCCTCGGCCTCGTCGACGAGGCTCTCCGCCCAGCGGGTGGCGAGCAGGTAGGCCTGCTTGAGGAAGTCGAAATACGGGTTGGTCGTCCACTCGGCGTGGGCGAAGCGCGCGTCCCGGGGCTCGGGCAGCGCCACCGGATCGGCGGGCTGGCCCTGCAGGCGCAGGTAGGTCGAGCCCCAGAGCGACAGGAACGCCTGCGACAGGCGCGCCTGCGCCTCGGCGCTGCGGTTCGGATCGGCGAGCCAGGTCTCGGCCACCTGACCGAGCACCTTGGCCGCCTCGTTCATCTCGCTGCCGGGTGCGGCCGCCTGGCCCTCGGGCCCGAGGAGGCGGGCGACGTTGCGCCCCATCGCCTCGACGAACTGACCGGCATTGCGGGAAATCGCCTCGAAATCCGGCATCGGGGCGACCGTGCCGTCCGGCATCGCGCCGTTCGAGACCGACTTCGGAGGGGCGGTCCGATCCGGCGCCTGCGGGCTCGTCAAACGTGCCTCCCTGTGCTTCATCTGTTGACCCGATGGCGCGGGCCTCGTTTCCGACAAAATAAGGAGCGAGCCAGAGTTTTCGCCAGCCCGGCTAAGGACGTCGCCGAAACATCCGGCCGATCTTTTCATACGCATGTGACGATGGATCGTGCCATTTTGAACCCCGCTATCCGCCCACATCGCGCCGGTCCGCTGCGCCGCCTGACGCGCGCGGCCGGCCTGGGCGTGCTGGTCGGCGCGCTCGGGGCCTGCTCGGGCGACGTCGTCCGCTCGCTGGCCTCCGATGCAGGCTACGGGCCGCGGGTCGTCGCGGCCCCGGATTTCGTCACGGACACCCGCAGCAAGGCGCAGCCCGACTTCATGCCGGTGGGCGTCGACGCGCCGAAGCGGCCGGTCCGGGCCAAGTCGGTCACGGGCCAGAAGGCCCTGGAGGCGGAGCTGGAGGGTGCCCGCGGCCGCAACGAGGCCCGGGGGCGGGCCGCCGAGAGCGCCGGGCGGGGCGCGGCCGCCACCGTCAAGCCGGCTCCGGCGGCGTCGCAGTAGCGGCCCTTTTTCAGGGTCGGCGGCGGCCCGCAACTCTGCTAGAGCACGTGGTTCGCCCGACCGGCCCAGACGAGAGACGCCGGATCCGGGACGCGCCGATGGACACGCCCATGACCGACTTCCACCGCATCAAGCGACTGCCGCCCTACGTCTTCGAGCAGGTCAACCGGATCAAGGCTGCCGCCCGCGCGCAGGGCGCCGACATCATCGATCTCGGCATGGGCAACCCGGATCTGGACGCGCCGAAGCACGTCATCGCCAAGCTGTGCGAGACGGCCGGGCGGCCGCGCACGGATCGCTACTCGGCCTCCAAGGGCATCGCGGGCCTGCGCAAGGCCCAGGCGGGCTATTACCAGCGGCGCTTCGGCGTGACCCTGAACCCCGACACCCAGGTGGTGGCGACTCTCGGGTCCAAGGAAGGGTTCGCCAACATGGCCCAGGCGATCACCGCGCCGGGCGACGTCGTGCTGGTGCCGAACCCGAGCTACCCGATCCACGCCTTCGGCTTCCTGATGGCCGGCGGCGTCATCCGCTCCGTGCCGGCCGAGCCGACGCCGGCGATGTTCCCCGCCCTGGAGCGGGCCATGCGCCACTCGATCCCGAAGCCGGTGGCGCTGGTCGTCTGCTACCCGTCGAACCCGACCGCCTACGTGGCGAGCCTCGACTTCTACCGCGACCTCGTGGCCTTCGCGAAGCAGCACGAGCTGATCCTGCTGTCGGACCTCGCCTACGCGGAAGTCTATTTCGACAACAACCCGCCGCCGTCGGTGCTGCAGGTGCCCGGCGCTATCGACTGCACGGTGGAGTTCACCTCGCTGTCGAAGACCTACTCGATGGCCGGCTGGCGGATGGGCTTCGCGGTGGGCAACGAGCGCCTGCTCGCGGCGCTCACCCGGGTGAAATCCTACCTCGATTACGGCGCCTTCACGCCGATCCAGGTCGCCGCGACGGCCGCCCTCAACGGCCCGGACGACTGCATCCACGAGATGCGCAGCATCTACAGGAAGCGTCGCGACGCGCTGGTGGAGTCCTTCGGCAAGGCCGGCTGGACCATCCCGTCGCCCGCCTCGTCGATGTTCGCCTGGGTGCCGATCCCCGAGCGGTACCGGGAACTGGGCAGCCTCGAATTCTCCAAGCTGCTCCTAGAGAAGTCCGACGTGGCGGTCGCGCCCGGCATCGGCTTCGGCGAGTTCGGTGACGAGTACGTCCGCATCGCGCTCGTGGAGAACGAGCAGCGCATCCGGCAGGCGGCGCGCAATATCCGCCGGTTCTTCGACGGCACCGACAAGACGCTGCACAACGTCCTGCCGATGGCCCGGACCGGCTAGACCGGCCCGCGCAAATTGTTGCCGCGGGGCGACAGACGCCGTCAAAGGTGTCGGCGCCCCGCGCCGGCGCTTGTCAGCGCGGGGCGCGATGGCCAGGGTCAGGTGCGGGGGTCTTCCCGCGTCCCGAGTCTCGCATGCGCCGCCTGAACCTCATCGCCGCCCTGCTGCTCGCCGCCGCGGCCTCGGCCTGCGCGCCGAACCCGATCATCGCCCGGGACCCGATCCCTGCGCCAGGGCCGGCGGACGTGTACGCGTGCGACTCGAAGCCGTTACCGGTCAACGCCTTCACGACCGATTGCCGCCCCGTCCCGGCGAGCCCGCAGGTCGTGCTGCGCGCGCGGGGCTGAACCCGCCCGGAATTTCGGTAACCGGTCGATTCGGACGGGCCGGACAAGCCGCCCGCGATCAGCTAGACTGTAGGCCAGATGCCGGCCCGCCCGGCCCCCTGACGGAGCATCGCGTGAGCACCAAGACCCTGATCGCCGCCGGATTGCTCGCCCTCCTGGCGGGGCAGGGCGCCTCGGCCTCCGACGCCGCATACCCGCCGGCGCCCTACCAGCCCCGAGCCTTCGTGTTCACCGCCCCGAACGGCCCGACGGTCCTGCAGACCGAGGGCTGCTGCCAGGTGGTGGTGCCGCCGGGCCGGCCCGATCTCGCCCAGCCCGCCGTGCCGGTGGCCGAGGTGATGAACGGCGGCGGCTTCGGCTACACCGGGTTCGACTACTACAACGACCAGATCACCGAGGGGCGGTTCGGCGCGCGCAAGCGGCCGCGGGAGTACGTGATCGCTCCGTCCTACATCGTGCCGCCGCGCTACTGAGCCGCCGGGCGTTCCGGGGCCTCAATCCTTCTGCGGCTCGTGGCCCCAGTTCATCAGCGACATCCGCCACGGGGAGTCGGGGTCCTTCCGGGCCTCGCCGCCCTGCTTGAGATGGCGGTGGACGTAGCCCACGACCTTGCGCATGGCGGCGTAGTCGTCGTCCGTCAGGTCGGCCTTCTTGGTGTCCTTGATCGCCAGGATCCGCCGGCCCATCTCGTGCCCGGTCGACTCGCCGCCGTCCTTCTTCTGGCCGACCTCCCGGCTCGCCGCGCTGTCGAGGTGCTTCTTCAGCGCCGCCGGCGTCATGTTGACGGCCTCGTTGAAGTCCTTCCACGTCGCCGCGTGATCGTCCGCCATCCGCCTGCCTCCCGGGCCGTGTCGCTCGTCCCCGACAACGCGCCCGAGGCTCGCCGGCTCGCCGCCATCCCTGCGGTCGGGCGCCGCACGGGCAACGGGCGACGCGGCGGGCGACGTGGCGGGCGACGTGGCGGGGAAGCGTTTACAGGCCGGGTCCCGGGGGGTATCACCCCGACCCGACGAGCTTCCATTCTCTCCCCACACCCCATTCCCGAAAAGCCAGATGCGCGCCGAGATCGAGCAAGCCTCGGATGCCGCCAAGCAGTCTATAGGGCTGCTGAGGAGGCATCTTTGACTGGGATACAGTCGATAAACGCCTCGCGGAGCTGAACGCGGCTTCCGAGGACCCCGACCTCTGGAACGACGCCGAGGCCGCCCAGAAGGTCATGCGCGAGCGCCAGCAGCTCGACGAGGCCGTCACGGCGATCAAGAAGCTCGAGCGCGACCTCGAGGACGGCGCCACGCTGATCGAGCTCGGCGAGATGGAGGGTGACGAATCCTCGATCCGCGAGGGCGAGGCGGCGATCCTGGCCGTCGAGAAGGAGGCCGCGAGCCGGCAGGTCGAGACGCTTCTGTCGGGCGAGGCCGACGGCTTCGACACCTATCTCGAGGTCCATGCCGGGGCCGGCGGCACCGAGAGCCAGGACTGGGCCAACATGCTCCAGCGCATGTATGCCCGCTGGGCCGAGCGCCGGAAGTACAAGGTCGAGGTCGTCGAGATGACCGACGGCGAGGAGGCCGGGATCAAGGGCGCCACGCTCCTGATCAAGGGTCACAACGCCTATGGCTGGCTCAAGACCGAGTCCGGCGTGCACCGTCTGGTGCGGATCTCGCCCTACGATTCCAGCGCCCGGCGGCATACCAGCTTCGCCAGCGTCTGGGTCTACCCGGTGATCGACGACCGGATCGAGATCGAGATCAAGGAATCCGACTGCCGGATCGATACCTACCGGTCGTCCGGCGCCGGCGGCCAGCACGTCAACACCACCGACTCGGCGGTGCGCATCACCCACAACCCCACCGGGATCGTGGTGGCGTGCCAGCAGGAGCGCTCCCAGCACAAGAACCGGGCGACCGCCTGGAACATGCTGCGCGCCCGCCTGTACGAGCTGGAGCTGAAGAAGCGCGAGGAGAAGGCCAACGCCGAGGCCGCCGCCAAGACGGATATCGGCTGGGGCCACCAGATCCGGTCCTACGTGCTGCAGCCGTACCAGCTGGTGAAGGACCTGCGCACCGGCACCCAGTCCACCGATCCGGACGAGGTGCTCGACGGCGACCTCGACCCGTTCATGGAGGCCTCGCTCGCGCAGCGGGTCTACGGCGGCGTTGAGGCGGTCGAGGATATCGACTGAGGCGGCGTGAGCTGCCTCCCCGTCATCACGAGCGCAGCGAAGTGACCCAGGGCGGCGCGCGATCGATCAGCGTGGCGCGACCCTGGATCGCTTCGCTCCGCTCGCAATGACGGCGGTGCTGACAGAGAGCGCCGTTGAGGCCAAAGGATGAGCGCCGGGGGCGCCCATCCTCCCACGCCTCTCAATACCCCAGCGCCGCCCCGTCCTTGCGCGGGTCGGATCCGGCCGCCAGCGTGCCGGCCTTGCGGTCGATCCAGATGACCTGCCCCCCGCCGAGCGGCAGCGGCGCGCGGATCGCCGGGTGGCCGCGCTCGACCAGCCCCGTCATCACGGCGTCGGAGATCCCGCCCTCGACCTCCAGGCTGCCGCCGTAGGCGAAGCTGCGCGGGGCATCGAGGGCCTCCTGCACGTCGAGGCCCCGGTCGAGGAGACCGGAGAGCAGCTCGACATGGCCCATGGCTTGGTAATGGCCGCCCATGACGCCGAACGGCGCGACGGCCTGCCCGTCCTTCATCAGCATGCCGGGGATGATCGTGTGCATCGGCCGCTTGCCCGGCCCGACGCTGTTCGGGTGGCCGCCCTCCGTGCGGAACGACAGGCCGCGATTGTGCAGCAGCACGCCGCTCTCGGGCGCCAGGATGCCGGAGCCGAAGCCCTGGAAGATCGAGTTGATCAGCGACAGCGCGTTGCCGTCCCGGTCGACCACGCAGAGGTAGACCGTGTCCTTATGGGCGCGGCCCTCGGCCATCTCGCGGGCGATCTCGGGATAGATCTCCGGCTCGCGGGCCCGGCCCATGTCGATCGCGCCGTGGGCGGCGGCCTTCCAGGCGTCGGAGAGCAGGTGCTCGACCGGCACGTTGGCGAGGGCCGCGTCGCCGAACAGCACGTCGCGGTGATGGTAGCCCTGCTTGCAGACCTCGGCGAAGAGGTGGAGCCGGTCGAGGTCGGAGAGCGCGCCGACATCGTAGTGCGACAGCACGTTCAGCATCATCAGCGCCGCCAGACCCTGGCCGGCGGGCGGGCACTCGTAGACGTCGTAGCCGCGGTAGCGGGTCGAGACCGGCACGACCACGTCGGGCCGGGCGGCGGCGAAGTCGTCCAGCGTGTGCAGGCCGCCGAGGGCGTTCAGCCGGCTAACCATGTCCTCGGCGACGGGGCCCGTGTAGAAGGCGGGCGCGCCCGCCTCGGCGATCTTCCGGAGCGTCGCGGCGAGCTTCGGCAAGCGGACGACGCTGCCGATCGCCGGCGCCTGCCCGCCGGGCAGGTAGGTCTCGGCGGCGTGCGGATCCGCGGCGACGCGCTCGGCGCCGCGCAGCCAGTCCCATCCCACCCGCTGCTGGACGACGAACCCGTCCTCCGCGTAGCGGATCGCCGGCTGGAGCAGCTCGCCCAGCGACCGGGTGCCATGCTCGCGCACCAGCAGGTCCCAGGCCGCGACCGCGCCCGGCACCGTCACGGCGTGGGGGGAGGTGGGCGTGATCGCGACGCCGTGCTCGGCGTACCAGTCGGGCGTCGCGGCGGCGGGCGCGCGGCCCGAGCCATCGAGGGCGATGGGCTTGGTGGCGCCCGCGGGGGCGTAGAGCGCGAAGCAGTCGCCGCCGATCCCGGTCATCAGCGGGTCGACCACGCACTGCACGGCCACCGCCGCGATACCGGCATCGACGGCATTTCCGCCCGCGCGCAGCACCTCGATGGCGGCGAGCGTCGAGAGCGGGTGCGAGGTCGCGACCGCGGCGTTGGCGGCGTAGACCGGGGAGCGGCCGGGGGCGGAGAAGTCTCTCACGGGATGTCCTGCTCTGCTGGGTGACTTAAAGAATCACCGCTCGATGCATATCGCCACCTCGGGATGAGGCGGTGATGGAGATGAAGGCGCGGCCTCGTCCATGACGGATGGCTTCGCCGCCTCGTCTCTGCGAGCGCAGCGAAGCAATCCAGTCGGCGCAACGCTGAGCAACCTCGCGCTGCCCTGGGTCACTTCGCTGCGCTCGTGATGACGGCGGAGGCCGGGCTGACCGGTTGTTCCGATCGAGGATCGCCTGGACGATCACGCGTGCTGCCCTCTCGGCAGCGCCACCCAGTGCCCAGGCGCCACCTCGGTGAGCGGCCCGTCGGGCGGCTGGTCGTGGCCGGCGAGGTCCCGCGCGGCGAGGCGGGCGCGCTCCTCGGCCGGGTGCGGCACCGGCACCGCGGCGAGCAGGCGGCGCGTGTAGGGGTGGCGCGGATCCTCGTAGAGCGCGTCGGCCTCGGCCAGCTCGACGATCCGCCCGCGCCAGAGCACCGCGACCCGGTGGCAGAGGTAGCGCACCATCCGCAGGTCGTGCGAGATGAACAGGTAGGACAGGCCCATCTCGTCCTGCAGGTCCTGCAGCAGGTTCACCACCTGCGCCTGGATCGAGACGTCGAGCGCCGCGATCGGCTCGTCGGCGACGATGAAGCTGGGCTTCAGGGCGATCGCCCGGGCGATGCAGATGCGCTGCCGCTGGCCGCCCGAGAACTGATGCGGGTAGCGGCCCATGAAGCGTGGATCGAGCCCGACCCGCTGGAACAGGGCCGCCACCGCCTCCCGCCGCTCCGGGCCGCGCATATCCCGCCGATGCAGCTTGAACGCCTCCGCGACGTACTCGCCGGCGCTCATCCGCGGGTTGAGGGCCGCGTAGGGATCCTGGAACACGGTCTGGATCCGCGCGCGCATCTTGCGCATGGCGCCCGCCGAGAGCTTGGCGAGGTCGGTGCCCTCGAAGGCGATCGTGCCCGAGGTCGGCGGGTTGAGCATGGTCACGGCCCGGCCGATGGTGGATTTGCCGGAGCCGGACTCGCCCACGAGGCCCAGGGTCTCGCCGGGGCGGATGTCGAAGCTCACGCCCTCGACGGCGCGGAACACCGCGCCCTTGCCGCCCCACCAGGAGCGGAGGGGATAATGCTTGGACAGGTCGCGCACCGAGACGACCGGCTGCTGCGACGCGTTCATCGCGCGGCCTCCTCACCCAGGAGTTTTGGCAAATCGTACCAGGCGGCGACGAGGTGGCCCGGAGCGGCGCCGGGCGCCTGCGCCAGGGGCGGCATCTCGGCCCGGCAGCGCGGCGTCGCGTAGGCGTTGCGCGGCGCGAACGGGTCGCCCGGCGGGAGATGGCGCATGTCCGGCGGCGCGCCCTCGATCTGGTGGAGGCGCCGCCGCCCGGCGCGGCCGCCGGAGAGATCCGGCAGGGACCGCAGCAGGCCGAGCGTGTAGGCGTTGCGGGGATCGGCGAAGATGTCGTCGACCGGGCCGCGCTCCAGGATCCGGCCGGCATACATCACCTGCACGGTGTCGCTGATGCCCGCCACCACACCGAGATCGTGGGTGATCCAGATGATCGCCATGCCGAGCTCACGCTTCAGCTCCTGCACCAGGGCGACGATCTCGGCCTGGACGGTGACGTCGAGCGCCGTGGTCGCCTCGTCGGCGATCAGCAGCTTCGGCCGGCAGCTCAGGCCGATCGCGATCATCACGCGCTGGCGCTGGCCGCCGGAGAACTCGTGCGGGTACTGGTCGAGGCGCGCGGCCGCGTTCGGGATGCGCACGAGGTCGAGCAGCTCCCGGGCCCGGGCGCGGGCCGCGCGGGCGTCGAGGCCGAGATGGATGCGCAGCGGCTCGACGATCTGCGCCGCCACGGTCATGCCGGGGTTGAGCGAGCTCATCGGGTCCTGGAACACGAAGCCGATCGCGCCGCCGCGGATCTTGCGCAGGTCCCGCTCCTTCAGGGCGAGGAGGTCACGTCCCTCGAACAGCACCTGCCCGCCGGTGATGCGGCCGGGCGGGCGCGGGATCAGGCCCAGCATGGCCAGCACGTGCACGCTCTTGCCGGAGCCGGACTCGCCGACGATCCCCAGCGTCTCGCCCTCGTGCAGGGTGTAGGACACGCCGTTGACCGCGTGGACCGCGCCGCCGTCGGTGTCGAAGGCGACCGCGAGGTCGCGGACGTCGAGGAGGGGCTTCGTCATCGCGGCCGTCATGTGCGCTGCCTCGGATCGAGGGCGTCCCGCAGGCCGTCGCCGAACAGGTTGAAGGCGAGCACCGCGAGGAAGATCGACAGGCCGGGCCAGATCGCCATCCAGGGCGCCTCGTCCATGAAGTTCTTGGCGGTGTTGAGCATCGCCCCCCAGGACGGCTCGGGCGGCTGCTGACCGAGGCCGAGGAACGACAGGCTCGCCTCCGCGATGATCGCGGCCGCGATGGTCAGCGTCGCCTGCACGAGGATCGCCGGGACGATGTTGGGCAGGATGTGGACCCGGGCGATCCGCCAGGGCGGGTTGCCCATGGCGCGCGCGGCCTCGACGAACTCCTCCGCCGCCACGGCGCGCACCTGCGCCCGGGTCAGCCGGATGAAGGTCGAGGTCGCCGAGAGGCCGATCGCGATCATCGCGTTGACGAGGCTCGGGCCCAGGAAGGCGGCGAGCGCGATCGCCAGGATCAGGAACGGGATCGCCAGCAGCGCGTCGGTAAGCCGGGAGATCGCGCCGTCGATCCAGCCACCCGCGTAGCCGGCGAGCAATCCCAGGGGCAGGCCGAGGGACACCGCCAGCGCCACTGAGACGAGGCCGGCGCCGAGCGAGGCCCGGGTGCCGAAGATGATCCGCGAGAGCACGTCGCGCCCGACCTCGTCGCCGCCGAACGGGTGCGCGAGGCTCGGGGGCCCGCGGACGTTGCCCCAGTCGGTGGCTGTCGGGTCGTAGGGAGCGATCCAGGGCGCGAACACCGCCATCAGCACCAGCAGGCCGACGATGACGAGGCCCACGACCGCGCTCCGGCGCGCGCGCAGGCGTCGCCAGAAGGCCGCGAGGGTGCCGGGCTCTTGGAGGATGGCGTGGGCGGGGGTGCCGGACGGGGCGGCCTCCAGGCCGACCGCCTCGGCGCGGGCGATCTCGCTGCCGGTGCTCATGCCCGCCTCAGCTTCGGGTTCACGGCCGCCGCGAGCAGGTCGGCGGCGAGGTTCAGGGCGATGTAGGTGGCGGCCGTGCAGATCACGACGCCCTGCACGGTGGCGAAGTCCCGGTTGAACACCGCATCGACCATCAGCTTGCCGAAGCCCGGCACGGAGAAGACCTGCTCGGTGAGCACCGCTCCGGAGAGGAGCTGGCCGAATTCCAGCGCGCCGAGGGTGATGATCGGGATCGCGGCGTTGGGCAGCGCGTGCCGCAGGGTGACCCGCAGCGGCGAGACGCCCTTGGCGCGCGCGGTGCGGACGTAGTCGGAGCCGAGCACGCCGAGCATCGCCGCGCGGGTGTGGCGCATCATCACCGCCGCGATGGCGTTGCCGAGCACGAAGGCCGGCATCGCCATGGCGGCGAGGTTCTCCGACAGGCTCTCGAAGGGCGAGACGTAGCCCGAGGCCGGCAGCCAGCCGAGCTCCACCGAGAACAGCAGGATCAGCAGGATCCCGAGCCAGAAATTCGGCACCGACAGGCCCCAGAGGGCCACGCCGTTCGCGATCGTGTCGGCGGCCTGCCCGCGCTTGACCGCCGAGAGCACGCCCATCGGCACGCCGATGGCCAGCGCCACCAGCATGGCGAGGCAGGCGAGTTCGAGCGTCACCGGCAGCTTCTCGACGATCAGCTCGGAGACCGGCTTCTGCAGCCGGATCGACTCGCCGAGATCCCCCCGCAGCACGCCGCCGGCCCAGTAGGCGTAGCGCACCGGCAGGGGCTCATCGAGGTGGTATTTTTCCCGGATGAACGCGATCACCTGCGGATCACGCTCCTCGCCGGTGAGCGCCGTGGCGACGTCGCCCGGCAGCAATTGCTGCAGGGCGAAGATGATCATCGAGGCGAGGATCAGGGTCGGGACCGCCAGGGCAAGGCGCCGTGCCAGAAACCGCAGCATCAGTTCAGCTTCAGCCCGGTGAAACGCACGAGCCCGTCCGGGTAGGGCACGAAACCCGTGATCTTCTGGCTGTAGGCCCAGAGCAGCTTGCGGTGCAGGATGTAGATGCCCGGCCGGTCCTTCAGGACCTGATCGGCCAGGGCCTTCCAGGCGGCCTTGCGCTTGGCCGGATCCACCGTCCCGCGCTCCGCCTGGAGGGCCGCGTCGGCTTCCGGGCTGCAGTACTTGGGATAGTTCAGCGCCGCCTTGCAGGCCAGGAAGCTGAACGTGTTGCCGTCCGGGTCCGAGCGGCCGCTCCAGGAATAGAGCTGCGCCTCGTAATTACCCTTGTCGGCGGCATCGAGCGCCGTGGTGAAGTCCACGGCCTGGATCTTCACGTCGAAGCCGGCCTCCTTGGTCATCGCCTGGATCACCTGACCCACCTGGGGCGACTCGCTGTTGGCGTAGACGGTCAGCGTGATCTGCGGGTTCGGCTTGCCGGCCTCGGCGAGCAGCGCCTTGGCCTTGGCGACGTCCCGCTTCGGGATCGGGTACTCGGCCACGTAGTTCGGGTTCTTCGGGTTGACCCACTGGTTCCCGGCCAGGAACTCGCCGTTGTAGACGACCTGATTGATGGCGTTGCGGTCGATGGCGGCCTCGAAGGCCTCGCGCACCTTCGGGTCGGAGACCGGCGAGCCGGCCTTGTGGGGATTGAACAGGATCTCCTGGAAGCCGAGTTCGGTGGTCGAGTCGAGCTTGAGCTTGGCGTCGCGCTTCACCTGGGGCACGTCGGTGGGAGCGAGGCGCTCCAAGAGGTCGAGCTGTCCGGCGCGCAGGTTGGTGAGCCGCACGGTGGCGTCGGGGATCGGCCGGAACTCGATCCGCTGGATGTGGATCGCGTCCTTGTTCCAGTAGTCGGGGAAGCGCTCGACCACGATCCGGTCCTGCGGCACCCGCTCGACGAACTTGTACGGACCGGCGCAGACCGGCGCGGAGGCGAACTTGTCGCCGAGCCGCTCGGCGGCCTTGGGCGAGACCATCATGCCGGCCCGGTCGGTGAACTGCGCCAGCAGCGGCGCGAACGGCTGCTTCAGGTTGATGCGGAAGGTCAGGTCGTCGACCACGTCCACGGAGTCGATCGGCGCGATCTCCGAGCGGCGCTGCGAGCCCGGCATCTTCATGTGCCGCTCGATCGAGAACTTGGCGGCGGCGGCGTCGAGCTTCTCGCCGTCGTGGAACAGCACGCCCGGACGCAGGTGCATGGTCAGCGCCTTCTCGTCGGGCGACAGCTCCCAGGAGGTGGCGAGCTGCGGCACCGGTTTCAGGTCCGGGCCGATATCCACGAGCTTGTCGCAGAGCGCGGCGAACACCATCCGGCTCGCGAAGGTCCGGGCGAGCGTCGGGTCGAGGGCGTCCGGATCCTCCATCATGCCGTAGCGCAGGGTCTGCGCGGCGGCGGGCCCGGTGAGGGCGAGCCCGGCGAGGAGACAGGCGGCGTAACGCAACATGAGACCGATCCGGGTGGAGGCGGGAGAAGCGGAGCGGACCGGCCGGTCCGTTCCGGAGGCGGCCGGCAGTGTTGCGCGGCCGTTTGGCATGCACAATCCCAGGCAGCATCCATGCCATACAATCAGGATGCATCTTTTATTCAATCCGCGCCGCGAGCCTCTGAGGCCGCCGTTTCGAGCCGGCCGGCGGCCTTCGATGACGGCGCGACCGCGCCCAGCGTCGAGATCGGCCTTCGACAGCTCCGTGAGCGCCGGATCTGAGGTGCGACTTAGATCGGGATAAGTCCAATTTTACGCATTGCTTGAACAGGCCAGAAGAAACTCCGGCCCCAGAAGGTCGCCGATGTATTCTTTATGATGATGCGGGTGTGATGGTCCGGCGGCACATCGTCATGTTGCCCGCGTTGTGCTGGAACCAGCGGCGTCGCGATTTCTACGCCGTGACCGCCGACGTCTCGACCGAGGGCATCCGGTTCCGCTCCTCGTCGCTCCTGGTGCCGGGTGAGCATCTCACCTGCAGCATCCGCCATATCGGCACGCTCGAGGCCCGCATCGCCCGCGTGGCCGGTCAGGAGTTCGTTGTCTGTGTCCGTGGCGGGCGCGCAACTCTCACTGACGTTGCCCGTCAGTTCGTGACGTTGGCAAAGGCCCAGGACCTGCAACCCGAACCGATCCGCGCGCACCGTCGGATCGTGCCGAAGCAGAAGATCGTCCAGATCACCACTTCATCGGGCGAGGCCCTCCAGGGACACGTCCTCAACGTTTCGGCCTCCGGCGTCGCCCTGCTCGTCGATCACGCGCTGGAGATCGGGGCGATGATCCGCGTCGGGCGAAAGACCGCCACCGTGATGCGCCACTTCACCCACGGTGTCGGGGCCGCCTTCTCGGAGCCGTTCGCGCCGTCCGCGGTCCACGAGGCGATGTCGCTCTGAGGGCCGCCCGCGGATCCGGGCGCCGCCGCGGAGCGTCGATCGTTGGCCACCGGCCCCTCGCAGAGGCGGCGGAAGGGCGCTACAACTTCGCGGGTCCAGCGAAGGATCACCGATGAAGCGACCGCTCTCCGCCCGTTCCGCCACATCCCTGGCGCTCCTGCCGGCCGCACTCGTCCTGCTGCCCCAGGCGGCCTTCGCCCATCCGGGGCACGGCACCGCGACGGGCGCGGAGGCGGGGTTCCTCCATCCGCTCCTGGGCGCCGACCATGTTCTCGCGATGGTCGCGGTCGGCCTCCTCGCCAGCCTGCGCGGCGGACGGGCGCTCTGGGCGCTGCCCCTGTCGTTCCTGGCGTTGATGAGCGTGGGGGCGGGGCTGGGCATGGCCGGCGCGGTGCTGCCGCATGTCGAGCTCGGGATCGCGCTGTCCATCGTCGTGTTCGGCCTCGCCGCCATCGTCGGCCTGCGCGCGCCGGTGGCCCTGCTGGCTGCCCTGGTCGGGGTCTTCGCGGTGTTCCACGGCTACGCCCACGGCGCCGAGATGCCCGAGACCGCCTCCGGCCTGTCCTTCGGCCTCGGGTTCCTCGCGGCCACCGCGCTCCTGCACGCCGCGGGGATCGGACTCGGCGCCGCAGCGTCGCGGATCGGAGCGACGCTGGCCGCCCCGGCCCTCGGTGCCGGCCTCGCCGCGGCCGGTCTCGCGCTGCTGGCGCTCCCCGCCTGAGCGCCGTACCCGACCCGCTCCGGAGCCCCGCCCGGGCCGCGGGCGCGGCGCCCCGGCTGAGCATCCGCATCGATCTCGGGCCGGGGCACCGCCTCGGCCCCGGCAAGGTGCGGCTCCTGGAGATGATCGCCGAGCACGGTTCCATCGCGGGCGCCGGCCGCGCGCTGGGCATGTCGTACCGCCGGGCCTGGCTGCTGGTCGAGGCGATGAACACCGGCTTCGGTCGCCCCGTGGTCGAGGCGCAGACCGGTGGCCGGGCCGGCGGGGGCGCGCGCCTCTCGGCCTTCGGCGCCGACGTGGTGCGGCGCTACCGGGCCGTGGAGGCGGCCGCGGAGGCGGCGGCCGCGCCGTTCCTGATCTGTCTGGGACAGGCCGGGGACGCGTAACCGGGCCGGGCACGGGCGCGAACCCGGATGCGATGTCACAGGCCCTCGTGGGCTGACATCCCATCATCCCGCCCCACGTCCAGCCGGTCGCGACAATCCCGGCACCAGGAAGAGAACCCCCATGGCAAAACTCACGACGCTCGCCCTGATGGGGCTGCTGGCCGTCACCACCGGTGCGCAGGCGGCGCCGAAGGTCGAGCGCCTGCGCGGGACCGTCGAGGCGGTCGCGGGCGGCGGCTTCACGCTGAAGACACGGGACGGCGCGTCGGAGACCGTGGCGCTCGCCCCCGACGCCAAGGTTTCCTGGGTGGTCCCGTCGAGTCTCGACGCGATCAGGGACGGGGTCTTCATCGGCACGGCCACGAAGGGCGAGCCGCCGGTGGCCCTGGAGGTGGTGCTGTTCCCCGAGGCGATGCGCGGCACCGGCGAGGGACACTACGACTGGGACATGATCCCCGACCACACCGCGGGCGGGGCGCCGGTGCGGAGCGCCATGACCAACGGAACCGTGAAGGCGGACGTGCGCTCGACCGCTCCCGACGCGCCCCGTGTGAAGAGCGCGATGACCAACGGGACGGTCAAGGCGAGCCGCGGCGGGGCGGAGCGGACCCTCACGGTCGATTACGGTCAGGGCCAGTCGCTGCAGATCCTGGTACCGCCACAGGCGCCGGTCGTCAGCTTCGAGCCCGCCAGCGCCGCGGCCGTAGCGCCCGGCGCCAAGGTCTTCGTGATCGCCGCGCGCGGGGACGACGGCCGCATCACGGCGCGGCGCGTCGCCGTCGGAAAGGACGGGCTGACGCCGCCCATGTAAGGCGCCCGTCCGGCGCTGGCGAATCGGCTGGGACGGCGTGAGCCGCCCGGTCCCGGGTCGGGGCCGGGCGAAAGGCTGCCCGTCGGCGCGGCAGCTCAGCCGCTCAGGACAGCATTCGTGCACATTCGGCGGACCGTTGCCGACTAAAGCGCCCCGAGAATGTTGCCAGGCCGCAACATCGCGCTGGAACTGCCAAGGCAGCCGCGAATCCTCGTTGCTCGCGGAAACCCGTTCGCACATGGTGATCGTGCACGGGGGCATCGCCAAGCGAGAGCCCGCAGGAGCCTGCCACCTAAGACGCAGGCCAAACCTACAGAACGTGCGGCTAGACCCGGATAACCGGGCAGGTCCGCATCATTGGGTCTCGAAGCTTTGGAGATGTCTATGAAGCTCTTGAAGAGCTCATTGCTCGGGTCTGCTGCTGCGTTCGCGGCGGTAGGCGCAGCCCACGCCGCCGACCTGCCGGTCAAGAAGGCGGTCCCGATCGAGTACGTCCGCGTCTGCGGCGCCTACGGCGCCGGCTTCTTCTACATCCCCGGCACCGACACCTGCCTGCGCATCTCGGGCCGCGCCCGGTTCGAGGGCGGCTACATGACCAGCTACTCGCGTCAGGGCACCAACGGCGACACGTCGGGCTACCAGGGTCGCCTGCGCATCAACCTCGATGCCCGCACGCAGACCGCCTACGGCACGCTGCGCGCCTTCGTCCGCCTCGATGCCGGCTCCCGCACCGGCTACTCCGGTGTCGGCACCTCCGGCACCCAGCAGCGCATCGCCCAGGCCTTCCCGGGCCTCGGCATCGACCAGTTCGGTCGCGCCCAGCAGTTCGTGAACGTCGACAAGGCGTTCATCCAGTTCGCCGGCATGACTGCCGGTCGCGCCTCGTCGTTCTTCGACTTCTACGCCCACGACTTCGAAATCATGGGCAGCACGCTTGGCTCGGACGTCGCCTCGACCAACCTGCTCGCCTACACGGCCACGCTCGGCAACGGCCTGTCCGCCACGATCTCGCTCGAAGACCCGGTCTTCCGTCGCAGCCCGATCTTCTCGCAGACGAACAACCCCTCCGGCGCCACGGTCAACGGAACGATCCAGAACTTCGCGCAGACGAGTGCCCCGGCTGAGGTGTTCATCGGCTACACCGGCGGCGTGCCGACCCGCTTCAGCTTCGTCGACGCCATCCAGCGCTCGCGCATGCCCGACTTCGTCGGCGCCCTGCGCCTCGACCAGGCCTGGGGTTCGGCGCAGCTGTCGGCGGCCGTCCACGAGCTGAACGTCGGCAACGTGGCCAACGGCGCCGGCACCGGCACCGGCTCGAACATCAGCATCCCGCACACCAGCAACTCGTACGGCTGGGCGGTGCAGGGCGGCCTGAAGATCAACACGCCGTTCATCGCGCCGGGCGACGCCCTCTACCTGCAGGGCGCCTACGGCTCCGGTGCCCAGATGTACACCGGCTACTGCGCGTTCAGCGGCTGCTACGCGCAGAACCCGGCCACCATCCAGGGCCAGAAGTTCGCGCAGTACATGGTTGACGCGACGATCAACCCGTTCTCGGGCCGACTCGAGCAGTCGACGAGCTTCACCGCGACGGCCTCGTACCTTCACTACTGGTCGCCGGAGTGGCGCTCGGCCTTCTTCGGCTCGTACGGTGAAATGAGCTACAGCAGCGGCGCTCGTCTCGCCCAAGGCGCGGCGTTCTCGCTCGCCAACCCGGGCGGTACCAACTCGTTCGGCGTGAACGCCGTCGGCGTGCCGGGCTCCCGGTTCTACCAGCTCAGCGAGGCGCTGCGCGACACCTACCAGTTCGTGGCGGGCGGCAGCGTGATCTGGTCGCCGGTGAAGGACCTCGATATCGGTGTCGAGGCCTACTACACCCAGATCGGCCTCAAGAACGGCCGCGTGATCGACCGCGACAAGAGCCCGACGGCCTACGCGAACGTCGCCGGCATCAACGCCGGTACCTTCGTGCCGCGGACCACGACGACGGACAGCGTTTCCACCCTCCGCTTCCGCGTCCAGCGCGACTTCTAAGCCACTCCACCGGCGCCGGGGCCTCGGCCTCCGCGCCGGTCCCCGTGCTTCAGGAACCTCAAGGCTCGGCTTCGGCCGGGCCTTTTTCGTTGTGCCGGGCCGCCCTGGATCCGTAACGCCTCCGGCCGCCAGCGCGCGGTCGGCCACGCGACCCGGTGCGTTCCGCGCCGCGATCCCGCCCGCTCCCGGCCGGTCCGTTGACCGACCCATGATAGGGTCCGGCGATGCGCCGCCCCGCGCGCAGGGCGCCGCCGGTGCGCGCCATCGTTCGTTCGGACCCGCTTTCCGGGCGCGCGCCGCGTCCATCGAGCCGGGCAAACGCCGCCGCGCCGTGCGACACGTGCCATCCCGCAAATGAGCCGAGCCTCCGGCCGACGCGTCGGACGGGCAGGACCCGCGCGTCGAATCGCTCGCCGGCGACCGCGTGCCGTTCGCGGGGCACCCAGGCGGTTCTGACTGCATCCGCCACGCCTGTCCGGTCAGAGACGGCCCGCACGACAGCTCCGAGTCGACTTCCGGGCCATTGCCTCTCGATTGGTGCTGGTCGTTCGAACGAGCCGGTTTTATCAATATTTCATCCGTTCGGCTAACCTGATAATATATAGATATACTGAGTAATTATCTCAGATTTTGTATTATTGGATAACAGTTTGTTGCGTACGCGCAACGTTAATCTGCAGGATTGAAGATAAATCCGAATCTTTGTTGCATGCGGTGGTGCCGCTGCACATCGTCGCCGGGCAAATGGGCCTCAAAACCGCCGTGGCGAGCGAGAACATGCCAACGATCTGCGAATAAATCGTGGATTATATTTGGTGTGTCAGGTCTTGCTCATCCGTTTGCGAGAATTGAGCTTCAAATTCCGGAGACATCGATGACATTACTGAGATTATCGCTGCTGGCGACTGCCGCCGCGTTCGCGACAATGGGCGCAGCGCACGCCGCCGACCTGCCGGTCAAGAAGGCTGTCCCGGTCGAGTACGTCCGCGTCTGCGGCGCGTACGGCGCCGGCTTCTTCTACATCCCCGGCATCGACACCTGCCTGCGCATCTCGGGCCGCGCCCGGTACGAGGGCGGGTACATGACGGCGTCGACGCGGCAGGCCGGCACCAACGCCGGCGACAGCGCGGGCTATCAGGCGCGTCTGCGCATCAACCTCGATGCCCGCACGCAGACCGCTTACGGCACCCTGCGCGCCTTCGTCCGCCTCGATGCGGGATCCCGCACCGGCTACGCGCGCTCGGGGACGCAGGCGCGCATCGGGCAGGCCTACGACGCCACCGGCGTCGACCAGGCCGGGCATGCGCAGCAGTTCATGAACGTCGACAAGGCGTTCATCCAGTTCGCCGGCCTGACCGCCGGTCGCGCGGCGTCGTTCTTCGACTTCTACGCCCACGACTTCGAGATCTACGGCGCGACCGCGGGCTCGGACGTCTCCTCCACCAACCTCCTCGCCTACACGGTGACGGCCGGCGCCGGGCTGTCGGCCACGCTGTCGGTCGAGGACCCGGTCTTCCGGCGCAGCCCGATCTACGCGCCGGCCGGCACCGCGTCGCCGGTCAGCCCGGTCTTCGTCGGCTACTTCAGAGGCGCACCGATCGGGGTCAGCGGTGTCGACAGCATTCAGCGCGAGCGGCTGCCCGATGTCGTCGGCGTCCTGCGCGTCGATCAGGGCTGGGGCTCGGCGCAGCTCTCCGCCGCGGTTCACGAGCTGAACGTCGGCAACATCGCGGCGACGCCCGCGGCGGGCGCCAATGTCAGCGTCGCGCACACCAGGAGCGTCGAGGGCTGGGCCGTGCAGGGCGGCCTGAAGATCAACGCACCCTTCGTCGCGCCGGGGGACGCCCTCTATCTCCAGAGCGCCTACGCCGACGGCGCGCAGATGTATACGGGATACTGCGCCTTCACCGGCTGCTACACGCAGCTCAACAACGGCTTCCAGGGCCAGAAGATCTACCAGAGCTTCTCGGACGCGACGGTCAACCCCTTCACCGGACGGCTGCAGACATCGCAATCCTTCTCGGCGGTCGCGTCGTTCCTGCATTACTGGACGCCGGAATGGCGCTCGGCGGTCTTCGGCGCCTACGGAGAGCAGGACTTCTCCCGCAACGCGCGCCTCGCACAGGGCGCGCTCTACAATGTCCTGAGCTTCAACGGCGCCGCCAATCTCGGCTCCAACGCGGTCGGCGCGCCCGGAACCCGCTTCTACCAGTTGAGCCAAGCGCTGCGCGACACCTATCAGTTCGTCGCGGGCGGCAGCATCATCTGGTCGCCCGTGCGCGACCTCGATATCGGCGTCGAGGCCTTCTACACCCAGATCGGCGTGAAGCACGGTCGCGCGATCGACTCCGACAAGAGTCCCACCGCCTACGCCAACGTCGCCGGCATCAACAGCGGCACGTTCGTCCCGCGCACCGTGACGCAGGACTCGGTCTCGCAGGTCCGCTTCCGCGTCCAGCGCGACTTCTGATCGACGATCCCGGCGGCGGGGCCTCAGTCCCGTCGCCTGTCCCCGTCCGATGCCGTCATGGCCCGGTCGGCCGCTTGGCCAATTCTCTGAGCTGTGATCACGACGGAGACGGGATCTTAATCCCGGCCGACGGGACAGGTCGCGTCCTTTGTTCCCTGGATCGCGTTGCCGCCCTTCATCCGCGCTGATACGCCGGATGTCACTTTATCGCCGCCGATCGTGCGCGACCCGATGGATCGCGGCCCGGCGCGCGGTCGCGAGGGCGCGGCGAAGCGGCCCGCGAGCGGTCAGAGATCCGGGGGGACGCCATGACCAGCACCGTTTCACCGAGCCCGATCCCGTCGCCGGCGGAGGGCCGGGCTGAGGACGGGCGCGCGGCCCGGTTCTGGCCGGACGTCTGGTGGCGGCTGATCGACTTCAAGATCGGCATCATACCGCTCCCGATCTTCGTCGTGCTGGCGATCCTGCTCACCGTCTTGGTCCAGGAGGGCGAGATCAAGCCCGACGGGCCGACCATGATCGCCGTGCTGGTGATGGGCGGCTTCACCTGCGCGGAGATCGGCAAGCGGATCCCGATCCTGAAGAACATCGGCGCCGGGGCGATCTTCGCGACCTTCATCCCCTCGGCGCTGGTCTACTACGCCCTGGTGCCGCCGCAGATGGTCAAGGCGATCACCGATTTCACCAAGTTCACCAACTTCCTCTACATCTACATCGCCACGATCATCGTCGGCTCCATCCTCGGGATGGACCGCGAGGTCCTGATCAAGGGCTTCCTCAAGATCTTCGCGCCGCTCGCCCTCGGCTCGGTGGCGGCGGCCCTGGTCGGGACGCTGGTCGGCACGCTCCTCGGCCTCGGCCCCTACAAGACCTTTTTCTTCATCGTCGTGCCGATCATGGCGGGCGGCGTCGGCGAGGGGGCGATCCCGCTCTCCATCGGCTACGCGGCGATCCTGGGGATGCAGCAGGGCGTGGTCTTCGCCCAGGTGCTGCCGCCGGTGATGCTGGGCTCCCTGACCGCGATCATCCTGTCGGGCACGCTCAACTCCGTCGGCAAGCGCTACCCGCACCTCACCGGCGAGGGCCGCCTCCAGCCCGATTCGGACGGCATCAAGTCGAGCGACGCCCAGGCCAAGGCCGAGGCGGCCAAGGGCCAGATCGATCCCGCCACGATCGGTGCGGCCGGGCTCACGGCGATCACCCTCTACCTGCTCGGCGTCATGGCCCACCACCTCGTCGGCCTGCCGGCGCCGGTGGCGATGCTGTTCCTCGCGGTCCTGGCGAAGCTCGCCAGCGCGGTGTCGCCCCATCTCCAGGCCGGCGGCTTCGTGGTCTACAAGTTCGTCCAGATCTCGATGACCTACCCGCTGCTCTTCGCCATCGGCGTCGCGCTGACGCCCTGGCACGAGCTGATGGCGGCCTTCACTCTGGTGAACCTGATCACGATCGTGTCGACCGTCGTGACCCTGATGACGGTCGGCTTCTTCGTCGGCCGCTGGCTCGGCATGTATCCGATCGAGACCGCCATCGTGAACGCCTGCCACAGCGGCCAGGGCGGCACCGGCGACGTGGCGATCCTCACGGCGGCGAACCGCATGGCCCTGATGCCCTTCGCGCAGATCGCCACCCGCATCGGCGGCGCGCTGACGGTGACCGGCACGATCGTCGCCATGAAGTGGATCGGTGCCTGACGGGCACCCGGAAAGGACGTTGTCATGGCCGGTGATCCCGGGGCCGTCGGGGCCACGCTCAAGTCGCGGATCGGCGCGATCCTCCGCTCGACGAGCGGCAACTTCCTGGAGATGTTCGACTTCTTCCTGTTCGGGTTCTACGCCACCTACATCGCGCGGGCGTTCTTCCCCTCGGGCAACGAGACCACCGAGCTGCTCCTGACCTTCGGCACCTTCTGGCTCGGGGCGCTGATGCGGCCGCTCGGGGCGATCGTGCTCGGCGCCTATATCGACCGGATCGGCCGCCGGAAGGGCCTGATCATCACCCTCGCCATCATGGCGAGTGGAACGGTGCTCATCGCCTTCTGCCCGGGCTACGACACGATCGGGGTCGCGGCCCCGCTGATCGTGCTGGCCGGGCGCCTGCTGCAGGGCTTCTCGGCGGGCGTCGAGATCGGCGGCGTCTCCATCTACCTATTCGAGATCGCCACGCCGGGCCGGCGGGGCTTCTACACGTCGTTCCAATCGGCGAGTCAGCAGGTGGCGATCATGTTCGCCGCCCTGATCGGCTACGGGCTGAACGCGTTCCTGACCAAGCAGCAGCTCGGCGATTTCGGCTGGCGCATCCCGTTCTTCATCGGCTGCCTGATCGTGCCGTTCATCTTCTTCATCAGGCGGTCGCTCCAGGAGACGCAGGAATTCGCCAAGCGGACCCGCCACCCGACCACCCGCGAGATCCTGACCACGGTGGCCGCCAACTGGCGGATCGTGCTGCTCGGCATGATGCTGACCACGATGACGACGGTGACGTTCTACATGATCACCGTCTACACCCCGACCTTCGGCAAGAACGTCCTCAAGCTCACCGAGACCGACAGCCTGATCGTGACGCTGTTCGTGGCGATCACCAACTTCGTCTGGCTGCCCGTGGGCGGAGCGCTGTCGGACGCCATCGGCCGCAAGCCGGTGCTGCTGACGATCTCGACCCTGTCGCTGCTGACGACCTACCCGGCGCTGCACTGGCTCGTGGCCGATCCGACCTTCGGCAAGATGCTCGCTGTCGAGCTGTGGTTCTCGTTCTTCTTCGGCGTCTACAACGGCGCGATGGTGGTCTCGCTCTCGGAGGTCGTGCCGGCCCATGTCCGCGCCAGCGGCTTCTCGCTGGCCTACAGCCTCGCCACCGCGCTGTTCGGCACGGCGACGCCCATGGTCTCGACCTTCCTGATCGAGAAGACCGGCGACCGGGCGGCGCCGAGCTACTGGCTGATGGCGGCAGCCGCCTGCGGCATCGTCGCGACGCTCGCCCTGTTCCGCGGCCGGCCCAGTCTGGAGCGCGTGCCGGCTCACGCCTGAGGGTCGGGGGGCCCTCAGCTCTCCTGCCAGATCCGGATCCGCGCCTTGAAGGCAGCGCGGATATGGGCCCGGGCCGCGGCCTCGGCGGCATCCCCGTCGTGGGCCCGGATCGCCGCCACGATCGCCGCGTGCTCGGCGAGCGATTCCGCGGCGCGGTCGGGTGCCGCCAGCGTGGTGGCGCCCGGGAGCAGCACCAGGGACAGGCGCATCGTCTCCAGCGTGGCCTGCAGGAAGCGGTTGCGCGCCGCCCCGTGGATCTGGCGGTGGAACAGCCGGTTGGTCCGTGCCAGCGCGGGCGCGTCGCCGAGCAGCGTCCGGTCCCGGGCGACCATCTCCTCCAGGATCTCGGTCTCGACCGTGCTGGCGTGGATCGCCGCGAGGCGCGCGGCCGTCCCCTCCAGCACCTCGCGCAGGTCGTAGAGCTCGCTCACCTGCCCGTAATCGAGCTGCGCCACGCTGGCGCCCCGGTGCGGCTCGTGGGCGACGAGTCCCTGCGCCTCCAGCCGGCCGAGCGCCTCGCGGACCGGCGTGCGGCTGATCTGGAACCGCTCGGCGAGCTCCGCCTCGCGCAGGCGGCTGCCAGGGGCGAGCTCGCCCTCCTCGATCGCCCGCAGCAGCCGCTCGTAGGCGCCGGCGCCGCTGGAGCGCTCCGCTTCGCTGGCCTTCATGTCCGGCTCTCCTCGGCTCGGCCATAGCGCGAAACCGTGACGCCTGAAACGCTTGCGAGAAATTGCATGCAGACGTATACAATGCGCTGAGATCAGCCACTGGAGAGGAGGCAGGCATGCAGCGTCCCGACGATGCGCCGTGGGATGTGGTGGTGGTCGGCTCGGGCAACGCCGCCATGAGCGCCGGTCTCGCCGCCCTGGAGCGCGGCGCCTCGGTGCTGATAATCGAGAAGGCCGAGCGGGACCTCGCCGGCGGCAACACCGCCTACACGGCCGGGGCCATGCGCTTCGTCTACGCGGGCAACGACGACCTGATCCCGCTGCTGGTCGATCCTGAGGACCCGCGCCTGCCGCGGACCGATTTCGGTGCCTACACGGCACAGAAATTCGAGGCGGACCTGCTCGGCTTCAACGACGGGCGGCCGCTCTCGCGCGAGCAGCGCATCCTGATCGACGAGAGCGGCGCGGCCCTGCGCTGGCTGGCGACGCAGGGGGTGAAGTTCGAGCCGATCTACTCCCGTCAATCGTTCGAGAAGGACGGGCGCTTCGTGTTCTGGGGCGGCCTGACGCTCGCCACCCACGACGAGGGCTTCGGCCTCGCCCGGGCCGAGCTGGAGGCCTTCACCCGGGCCGGCGGCGAGATCCGCTACGGCTGCCCGGCCCGGGGCCTGATCGTGGAGGACGGGCGCGTCGTCGGCGTGGAGACGCCGCAGGGTCCGGTCCGGGCGACGTCCGTGGTGCTGGCCTGCGGCGGCTTCGAGGCGAACGCTGCCCTCCGGACACGCTTCATCGGCGAGGGCTGGAACAAGGCCCGGGTGCGCGGCACACCCCACAACCAGGGCGACGGGCTGCAGATGGCGCTCGACCTCGGTGCGAAGGCCCACGGCTTCTACGGTGGCTGCCACGCCACGCCGATGGACCTGCACACCCCCGATTACGGCAACCTCGAGCTGCCGCACGGCGAGCGCAAGCACTACCGGAAGATCTGCTACTTCCTGGGCCTCATGCTGAACGCGGACGGCGAGCGGTTCGTCGACGAGGGCAAGAATTTCCGCAACTACACCTACGCCCAGTTCGGCCGCTCGATCATGGAGCAGCCCGGGCACGTGGCGTGGCAGATCTTCGACGCCAAGGTCGATCACCTGCTCTACAGCGAATACCGGTTCCACGACGCGCACTTCGTCGAGGCCGACACCCTGGACGGGCTCCTCGACAAGCTCGAGGGCATCGACCGCGCGGCGGCGCGGCGGACCATCGCGGCGTTCAACGCCGCCGTGGACGAGAGCGTGCCCTTCGACCCGACCGTGAAGGACGGGCGCGGCACGAAGGGGCTCGCCCTGCCGAAGTCGAACTGGGCGCAGAGGATCGAGACCGGGCCGTTCAAGGCCTACCCGGTCACGGGCGGCATCACCTTCACCTACGGCGGCGTCGAGGTCGGCGACGACGGCGGCGTGAAGCGCGCGGACGGCGGCGCGATTCCCGGCCTCTACGCCTGCGGCGAGATGGTCGGTGGCGTGTTCTTCAACGGCTATCCCGGCGGCTCGGGGCTGACCTCCGGCGTCGTGTTCGGCCGCCGCGCCGGCTACGGCGCCGCCGCGAGGGCGAAGGGCTGAGGTCAGCGGCGGAGCGCGACCGAACTCCTCCGATGCGGGGAGGGAAGCCGCGCGATCGTTCCCCAGCGGCCCATCGTCCCCTGTCCGCCGCCCCGGCGCGGGCGTAGAAGCCCAGCCATGCCCGCCCGACAGGCCGTTTTCACCATCTCCCGCGGCGTCCCGTTCCTGCCGACGCTCGCCGAGGCGCTGCTCTCCGGCCGCCTGGTCGGGCCGGTGGCGGACGATCCGCTGGCGCTCGCCTCCGTCACGATCTACCTGCCGACCCGCCGCGCGGCCCGGGCGCTCGGCGCGATCCTGGCCGAGAGGCTCGGCCGGGACGCGCCCGGCCAGGCGACGCTGCTGCCGCGGATGGTGCCGCTCGGCGAGGCCGACGAGGCCGAGCTCGACCTCGCCGCCGAGCCGCTGCTGGAGGAGAACGCCGACCCCCTGAGCATCCCGATGCCGCCGCTGGAGCGCCGGCTGATCCTGGCCCGCCTCGTCCAGGCCTGGGCCAGGACCGTTGACCGGACGCTGCTGCCGCTGGACGCCGAGGTGCCGTTCCTGGTGCCGTCCTCCCCCGCCGACGCGGTCGGGCTCGCCGGCGATCTCGAGCGCCTGATGGACGCGCTCACCGTCGAGGGCCTTCCCTGGTCAGAGATCGGCGCGGCCGTCGAGGCCGAGTATTCCCGCTACTTCGGCCTGACCCTCGACTTCGTGAAGATCGCCGCCGAGAACTGGCCGAAGCTCCTGGCCGAGCGGGGCCTCGCCGATCCCGTCGCCCGCGCCCGCGGGCTCGTGCTCGCCGAGGAGAGGCGCCTGTCGCGCGGCGCGACGCCGGACCCGGTGATCGTCGCCGGCTCGCTGGGCTCCGTCCCCGCCACGGCCCGGCTCATCGCCGCCGTGGCCAAGCTGCCCCACGGCGCCGTGGTCCTGCCCGGGCTCGATCTCGACCTCGACGGGGCCGGCTGGGACGGCATCGACACCGGCGAGGGTTTTTCCCGCGTGATCGCGCACGGCCATCCGCAGGCGGTGCTGCACCGGTTGCTCGGACCGGAGAACCTCAACCTCGACCGCGCCGAGGTCGTCGCCCTCGGCGAGCCCGACCCCGGCCAGGCGGCGCGAGCCGCGCTCCTGTCGCAGGCCCTGCGGCCGGCCGATACCACCGACGCGTGGGCCGCCCTCGACCCGGCCGAGCGCGACACCGTCGCCCGCCTCGGCCTCGAGGGGCTCGCGCTCGCCGAAGCGGCCGACGAGCGCGAGGAGGCGCTGGTCGCAGCGCTGGCGCTGCGCGAGACCCTGCAGACCCCCGGCGCCACTGCGGCGCTCATCACGCCCGACCGCGGGCTCGCCGGCCGGGTCGCCGTCGAGCTGCTGCGCTGGGGCATCGTGGCCGAGGATTCCGCCGGGCTGTCCCTGGCCGTGAGCCCGGCCGGGCGGCTCGCCCGGCTCGCGGCGGAACTCGCCGCCGACCTCGCCCGCGATCAGGCCGACGCGATCCCGGCCCGGCTGATCGCGCTGCTCTCCCATCCGATGGTCCATCTCGGCCTGCCGCGTCCCGACGTGGTCCGGGGCGCGGCCGCCCTGGAGATCGGATTGCTGCGCGGCCCCGTTCCGGCCCCGGGCTTCGACGGCCTGCGCAAGGCCCTCGCCGCCGAGCGCGCCGGGCCGCCCGAGCACCGGCCCCGGGCCAAGCGCCGCCTGAAGGACGTCGACTGGGAGCTGGCCGCGGACCTGCTGGACCGGCTCGATCTGGTGTTCCGGGATTTCCCGGGCCCGGACGGGGCGGGGGAATGCGACCTCGTCACCACCGCCGCGGGTCACCGTGAGGCGTGCGACCGGCTGATCGCCGGGCCGGAGGACGGTCCCCCGGTCGAGACGGACGGATCCCTGTCCTGCCTCGACGCCCTGTTCGACGACCTGGAGATGGCCGAGCCCGGCCTGATGCCGGGGCGGTTCGACGATTACGCCACTTTCTTCACGTCGCTCGCCCGGGAGCGCAAAGTCGCCTGCTCGGGCGAGGCGCCGCATCCGCGCCTGCGCATCCTCGGGCTGCTGGAGGCGCGCCTGCTCTCGGTGGATCGCGTGGTGCTCGGCGGGCTGGACGAGGGCGTCTGGCCGGTGCGCACGCTGACCGACTCGTTCCTCAACCGGCCGATGCGCGAGCGGGTCGGCCTCAACCCGCCCGAGCGGCGGATCGGGCAGATGGCCCACGACTTCGTGCAGGCGCTCGGCTGCCGCGACGCGGTGATCACCCGCGCGCTGAAGCGGGAGGGCGCGCCGACCGTGCCGTCGCGCCTGATCCAGCGCCTGCGCGCCCTCTCGGGCGACGCCCGCTGGGACGTCGTCCTGCACGCGGGGCGCCGGCTCGCGGGCCTCGCCGCGCGGCTCGACGCGGCGCCGCCGGAGCCGCGGCTGAAGCGCCCCGCGCCGAAGCCGGACCCGGCCCTGTTCCCGCGCTCGCTCAGCGTCACCGAGATCGAGACGCTGGTGCGCGATCCCTACAGCATCTTCGCCCGCCACGTGCTCGGGCTCGACCCGCTCGATCCGCTGGCGGCGGCGCCGGGCGTCGCCACCCGCGGCTCCCTGGTGCACGACGTCTTCGCGGAATTCGCCAGTCGCCATCCCAAGGACCTGCCGCCGGACTCCGCGGAGCGGCTGCTGAACTTCGCGGTGAACGCCTTCGGCGACATCGAGGCGGAGTACCCCAACCTCTACGCCGAGTGGTGGCCGCGCTACGAGCGCATGGCCTCGGCCTATCTCGACTGGGAGGCGCGGCGGCGGCCCGGCCTGACCCGGGTCTACCCGGAGGTCTCCGGGCGTTGGGCGATCCCGATGGGGCGCGAGACCTTCACGCTGCGCGCCCGGGCCGACCGGATCGAGCTGCGGCCGGACGGCACCGCCTGCATCGTCGATTACAAGACCGGGACGCCGCCCTCGGGCAAGATGATCTTCTCCGGGTTCTCGCCGCAGCTCACCCTGGAGGCGGCGATGCTGATGCACGGCGCCTTCGCGGATCTGCCGGCCGTGACGACGACGCCGGACCTGCTCTACGTCCACGCCTCGGGCGGCCGGAAGCCCTTCGTCCCGATCCCGGTGAAGCCGCCCCGGGGCGAGGAGCGCGGCGTGGAGGCGATCGTGGCCGAGCACGCCGCGCGGCTCCGGGGGCTGGTGGCCCGGTTCATGACCGGCGAGGCGGCCTACACGGCGCGGCCCTACCCGCAATATGCCAGCCGGTACGGCGCCTACGACCACCTCGCCCGGGTGCTCGAGTGGTCGCTCGCCGGGGACGAGGGCGGGGAGTGACCCCGCCCGGGCCCTCATCCTGAGGTGCCGAAGCGCAGCGGAGGTCTCGAGGAAGCCTCCCGATATCGCCGCGGTTCCGGGGGACTTCTTCGAGGCGACTGCGCCGCACTTGAGGATGAGGTGACCCGGTGGGAGGCGCGTCCTCCGCGCCTCAGAAGAACGCCTGCAGCCCCGTCTGGGCCCGGCCCAGGATCAGGGCGTGGACGTCGTGGGTGCCTTCGTAGGTGTTCACCGTCTCGAGGTTCTGGGCGTGGCGCATCACGTGGTACTCGCCCATGATGCCGTTGCCGCCGTGCATGTCGCGGGCGGTGCGGGCGATGTCCAGCGCCTTGCCGCAATTGTTGCGCTTGACCAGCGAGATCATCTCGGGCGCCATCTTGCCCTCGTCCATCAGCCGCCCGACGCGGAGCGAGGCCTGGAGGCCCAGCGCGATCTCGGTCTGCATGTCGGCGAGCTTCTTCTGGACGAGCTGGGTCTGCGCCAGGGGCCGGCCGAACTGCTTGCGCTCCAGCGTGTAGGTGCGGGCGCGGTGCCAGCAATCCTCTGCGGCGCCCATCGCGCCCCACGAGATGCCGTAGCGCGCCCGGTTGAGGCAGCCGAACGGCCCCTTCAGCCCCGAGACGTTCGGCAGCAGCGCGTCCTCCCCGACCTCGACGCCCTCCATGACGATCTCGCCGGTGGTGGAGGCGCGCAGGGACAGCTTGCCCTTCAGCGTCGGGGCGGACAGGCCCTTCATGCCCTTCTCGAGGACGAAGCCGCGGATCGCGCCCTCGTGGGCCTCTGACTTCGCCCAGACCACGAAGACGTCCGCGAAGGGGGCGTTCGAGATCCACATCTTGGCGCCGGAGATCCGGTAGCCGCCGTCGATCTTCTCGGCCTTGGTCTTCATGCCGGCCGGGTCCGAGCCGGCATCCGGCTCGGTGAGGCCGAAGCAGCCGATCCACTCGCCCGAGGCGAGCTTCGGCAGAAACTTCTCGCGCTGCTCCTCCGAGCCGTAGGCGTGGATCGGGTACATCACGAGGGAGGATTGCACGCTCATCATCGAGCGGTAGCCGGAATCCACCGCCTCGACCGCCCGCGCCACGAGCCCGTAGGCCACGTACGAGGCGCCCGCGCAGCCGTACTCCTCGGGGAGGGTCACGCCGAGCAGGCCGAGCTCGCCCATCTTGCGGAACAGGCCGGGATCGGTCTTCTCGGAGGCGTAGGCCTCCACGATCCCGGGCAGCAGCTGCTCCTGCGCGAAGCTCTGGGCGACGTCGCGGATCGCCCGCTCGTCCTCGGTGAGCTGATCCTCCAGCAGGAAGGGATCGTCCCAGACGAAGCGGGCCGAGGCCGGGGCCGACGGGGAGGCGCTGCCCGGAGGGCGCATCGGAGCGTTCATCGAGATTTCTCGCCTGCAGGGTGGCGCGGGTCTTCGCGGCCCGCGCGCTTGACCCTACCCTAGACCCGCGCGCCGCCCGGTCCAACGCGCGCGGTGACGCCGGGGCGCCGCCGTCACGCCCGGCCGAGGAGCATGAGCCAGAGCAGCGTGGTGAGCGGCGCCAGCAGCGTCGAGACCAGGACCGAGGCCGCGACCATGCCGGTCTCGGTCCGGTAGCGCGCCGCCAGCAGGTAGGCGTTGATCCCCACCGGCATGGCGGCGAACAGGGTCGCGACGCCCGCGTAGGCGGCCGGCATCGCGAAGACGTGGAAGGCCAGGACCCAGACCGCCAGCGGGTGCAGGAGGTTCTTCAGGAGCGCGATCACGAGCGCACCCTTGAGGTCGAACAGCACCCGGTAGCGCTTCAGGCCGGCGCCCAGCGCCACCAGGGCGCAGGTGGAGGCCGTGCCGGCGAAGGCGTCGATCAGCGACTGGGCGATGCCGACCGGCGCGAGGCCGAGGGCCTTCATGGCCATGCCGATCAGCAGCGCCACGAAGATCGGGTTGCGCAGCAGCACCAGGGCGAGCCCGCGGATCCGCGCCAGGACCGGCAGGCCGGAATCGGACTCGATCAGGAAAGTGGCGCTGCCCATCATCAGGGGCAGGTGGACGGCCAGCAGCATGAACAGCGGGAAGGCGCCCTCCTCGCCGTAGGCCTGGAGGATCATCGGGACGCCCACGAACACCGTGTTCGACTGGCTCGCCGCGAAGCCGTGGAGGATCGCACCCCGGCGCTCGATCCCGGCCCGCCGCCGGGCGATCAGCGTGCCGACGGACCACGAGATCGCCGCGCCGCCGAAATACGCGACCCAGTAGGACCACGCGATGGTCCCGCTCATCCCGGGCTTGGTCAGCGTGGCGATGATCAGCGCCGGGACGGCGACGGCGAAGACGTATTCCGACAGCCCGTCGCTGACCTTGTCGGAGAGGAGCCCCGCGAGGGCGGCGGCCCAGCCGATCAGGACGATCCCGAAGATCGGGGCGATGATGGCGAGGGCGTTCACGGTGCCGGCGGGAGCGGGGGCTGATGCGCGGGGGGAGGACTCGGCCCATAGCACGCCCGCGCGCCGCGTCGCGCCCCGTCGGAAGCTGTGCTGGCATGCCGGACGAGAGGAGGGAGAATCACCGCGCCGCCGAGCGCGCCCGGGTCGCCGCGGCGGTGCGGGCCCTCATGCCGACACCCGGCAACGCGCCGGCCGCGAGACCGTCGACCTCCCCTTCGTCACCACGGCCGACAGCGGCGCGTGACGGCGCCCGCGCCGCCTACTTGTTCTCCAGCACCTGGATCGGATCCGTGCGCTGGCTCGCGGGCGGTTCCTTGGTCAGGTTGGCGCCGCCCTCCCGCTGCACCTTGACGTCCTTCGGCGCACCCGGCCCGCCCACCGCGCGGCCGCCCTCGGCGCTCTGGGTCGGCACCGTGCCGGACGCCAGTTCCAGGCAGGTCACCATCTCGACGTAGGAGGGGAAGCCGCCCGCCTTGAACTGGTTCTGGCACTGGCTCTTCGCGGCGGGCGTGTAACTGCTCCAGTGGCGCTCGGCCTCCTTCTTGGCGTCGCGCTCGGAGCGGATGCAGCCGTCGTAATTCGCCTTGTCGCTGATGCTCGTGTTGGCGACCTGAGCCGACCGGCAGGTCCGCTCGACGTCGAGATCGGGAACCGCGTCGGCCCGGGCGGAGGCCGGCGCGAGCGCCAGGATGAGCAGCGCGAAGGTGCCGGGGACCATCGTGCGGGAACGGGTCGTCATGTCGTCAGACTCGCGATCTGTGGCGGTTCGCGCCGCCGGAACTGCCGGCACAACGCGCCAGGAGCCGGTTCGGCACCAAGCGCCCGCGACGATCAGCCCGCGTGGGCGCCGCGCAGGGCCTGGTCGAGATCGCCGTACAGGTCGTCCGTGTCCTCGATGCCGGTGGACAGGCGCAGCAGGTCCGGCGGGCAGGGGCTGCCCGGGCCTTCCACCGAGGCGCGGTGCTCGATGAGGCTCTCGACGCCGCCGAGCGAGGTCGCCCGCTTCCAGAGCCGCACCCGCGCCGCCGTGGCGATGGCGCCGGCCTCGCCGCCGGCGACCCGGATCGACAGCATGAAGCCGAACCCGTCCCGCATCTGCCGGCAGGCGACCGCGTGGCCGGGATCGTCCGGAAGGCCCGGGTAGAGGACCCGGGTCACGTGCGGGTGCCCGCTCAGGCGCCCGGCGAGGCGCAGGGCGCCCGCCGCCTGCGCGGCCGCCCGCAGGTGCAGGGTCCGGAGCGAGCGCATCAGCAGGTAGGCCTCGAACGGCCCGAGGATCCCGCCGCTGCCGGCGCGGATCCCCCGGATCCGCTCCCAGAACGCGTCGGCCCGCGCCCCCGCCAGCACGCCCGCAACCACGTCGGAATGACCGTTCAGGATCTTGGTGGCCGAGTGCATCACGATGTCGGCGCCGAGTTCCAGAGGGCGCGTGTGCACCGGTGAGGCGGCCGTCGAATCGACGGCGAGCCGCGCCCCCGCCGCGTGGGCGATCTCGGCCGCCGCGGCGATGTCGGTGACGGTCCAGAGCGGGTTGCCGGGGGTCTCGATCCAGACGAGCTTGGTCCGGCCGGGCTCGATCGCGGCGCGCAGGGCACCCGCGTCGTCCGTGTCCACGAAACTCAGTGTGAGGCCGCGCCGGGGCGCCTCCTCGCGCAGCCAGCGCTTCAGCGCCCAGTACATGACCGTGCCGGCGACAACGTGGTCGCCGGGCTCCAGCGCGCCGAACACCGCGGTCGCCGCCGCCATCCCCGAGCCGAACAGCAGCGCGCCGGCGGCGGCGCCCTCCAGCATCGCCAGGACCGACTCCGCCTCGCGCACCGTGGCGTTGTCGGGCCGCGCGTAGCTGTAGCCGGAGCTGTAGCCGTTGTCGGGATCGCGGATGAAGGTGGTGGCGACGTGGAGCGGCATCACGACCGCCCGCGTCTCCGGATCGATCCGGCCCATGGCCTGGGCGGCGAGGCTCCGGCGCGTGTATTCCGGCTCGGCGTCGCTCCGGGTATCCGACGGACCCCGCGGCGCGTAAGGCTGTGACATCTGGCGATTCTCGGCGGATGGAGACGGGCGCGTGCCACGGCGCGCGGGTGCCGGCAAGCCGCGCCACATGCCGGGCCACATGCCGCGCCACATGCCGCGCCCCGTGGAGACAGACGATCATGACCGCCGCCACACAGGTCCCCGAGGGATCGCCCCTGCCGCGCTGGCTGCGCCTCGCCGCCGCGATCCTGCCCGTCGCGGCCACGGCCGCCGTCGGCTCGGTGTCGACCCAGGCGGAGATCCCGGGCTGGTACGCGAGCCTGAACAAGCCGGCCTTCAACCCGCCGAACTGGGTGTTCCCGGTCGCCTGGACGATCCTCTACACGATGATCGCGGTCTCGCTCTGGCGCCTGCTCGGCGCCATGCCGCGCACGGGACCGAGCCGCCAGGGCTGGTGGCTCGCCCTCGCGGCATTCCTGGTGCAGATCGCCCTCAACGCCGCCTGGACGCCGGTCTTCTTCACCGCCCACGCGATCGGCGCCGGCCTGATCGTCGTCGCGATGCTGCTGGTGATGGTGCTCTGGACGATCCGGCTGACCTGGCGGTTCGACCGGCTCGCGGCGTGGCTCCTCGTCCCCTACGCGGCCTGGGTCGCCTTCGCGACGCTCCTCAACGCCGCGATCCTGCGGATGAACTGATTTCCAATTCCGGTTCGGTTTCCTTCCGTCATCGCGAGCGAAGCGACCCAGTGCAGCGTTACCTCGGTCGGCGTGGCGCAACTGGATTGCTTCGCTGCGCTCGCAAGGACGGTCAGGGCAATCCGGACGCCGTCAGGCGTACGGATCAGTGCAGGTCCTTCGTGAACGCCGCGAAGGCGCGCGGATCTCAGGACACGTGCTCGGGCTTCTCCTCGCCGGCCGGCTTGCCGTCGTCGCGGGCGCGGTGCAGCAGGAAGATCGCGAACACCATCGTGAGGATCAGACCCGCCAGCACGCCGAGCTCGATCATCGAGGCCTGGAACAGCGCCTGCTTCTCCGGCGACCAGTCCTTGGCGTGCATGATCTCCGACGATTGCAGGGTGATCACCAGAACCCGCCGGATCGAGGCGATCAGCCCGACGATCAGGAACGGCTCGCAGGTCAGCGTCCCCGACCGCATCGAGACCCGGACCGTGTGCAAAATCTCGATCAGCATCAGCAGGAACAGCAGCCGGTCGATCACCTCGAGGATCTGCTGAGCGCCGCCGAGCGCCCGCATCGCCTCCCAGGTCATGCCGGCAGCCTCGATCAGCGCCACGAGGGCGGTGAGCGCCAGCAGGATGCCGAGCGCCGCGTAGATCGCGTGCTCGGTGTGCAGGAAGATCGCGCTGGCGACCTTCGTCAGGCGCCCCTGGTCTTCTGAGTGTTCCGACATCATTCCCCCCCTGGAATGCGCCGAGACGATCAGCTTCCGGACCGCGCGTCCAGTGCGGCGACGCTTGTGCTCGATCGATCGGGATCGGGGGTGGCGTTACGTCGCTGCCGGCGGCCGGGGCCGCTCAGTGGAAGAACGGCAGGGCGTGCGGCGCGAGGTAGCCGAAGCCGAGCAGCGCCGCCCCGGCGAGGCCCAGGAAGCCGCCGGCGAAGACCAGCAGGCTGATCCCGGTGATGACCTCGGCCGAGGCCAGCACGATCCCGATCTGGAAGGCCGCCGAGGCCAGCTCGTAGTGGTGGTAGCGCAGCAGCGCGAGGTCGCGCCGGCCCTCCGAGGCGCGGGCCTTCTCGGACAGCTCCTTGCGGCCCTCGCCGGTCGCCGGCTCCGAATCCCAGCGCGCCAGCGTCTTCGACCACTCGGCGCGCTTGGCGGCGATCGCGTCCTGGTTCGGTCCCGGGGGCACCAGCGCCAGGGCCTCGTCGGCGGTCTTGAGCACCGTCGCGCGGATCGTGCGGGCCTGGAAATAGGCCCACTGGTTCGCGGCCTCGACGTTGGCGCCGATCGAATCCGTCTGGGACGCCTTGCCCAGTGTCTCGCTGAACGCGAGGAACAGCGCCAGCACCGAGATCAGCAGCGCCACGCGCTTGTTCGACCCCTCGACCGCCCCGTGACCACCCGACATCGTCTCGCTCGTCTCCGTTGATTCGGCGGGGCCGAGTCACAGCCCATCGCGGCGCGCGACGCAATCCGCGACACCGATCCGGCACCCGCTCTCCGCGCCGACCTGCTCTCCGCGCCGACCCGCTCTCCGCGCCGACCCGCTCTACTCCGCGGCGATCCGCGGCGGCGGCGGGTGCCCGTCATTGGCCGGATGGGCCGGATCGAAGACGGGGGCATCCTCCGGATCGTCGCGCTCGCCGATGAAGCGGCCGAACAGCCGCGTCAGCAGGCGGGACAGGTCGTCCATCAGCACGAAGATTGCCGGCACGAAGACGAGCGACAGCACCGTCGAGACGATCAGGCCGCCGATCACCGCCACCGCCATGGGCGAGCGGAACTCGCCGCCGATTCCGTAGGCCATCGCGGAGGGGACCATGCCGGCTGCCATGGCGATGGTGGTCATGACGATCGGCCGGGCGCGCTTGCGGCCGGCATCGACGATCGCGACGTTCCGGTCGACGCCGGCGCGGATCTGCTCGACGGCGAAATCCACCAGCATGATGGCGTTCTTGGTCACGACGCCCATCAGCATCAGGATACCGATCACCACCGGCATCGAGATCGGCATGTGGCAGATCAGGAGCGCCAGGATCGCGCCACCGATGGAGAGCGGCAGCGAGAACAGGATGGTCAGCGGCTGCAGGAAGTTGCCGAACAGCAGGATCAGCACGCCGAAGACCATCATCAGGCCGGCGCCCATGGCCAGCGCGAAGCCCTCGAAGACCTCGCCCATCACCTCGGCGTCGCCGGTCTGGCTGATCGTCACCCCGGGGGGCAGGTTCTTGGCGGTGGGCAGGTTCATGACCTGGCTGATCAGCGCGGCGAGCGCGTCGGTGCCCTGCATGTCGCCCTCGAGCGCGACGCGCACGGCGCGGTCGTAGCGGTCGATGCCGGTCGGGCCCTGGCCGAGGCTGATGTCGGCCACGGTCGCGAGCGGGACGGCCGTCCCGCCCTTCACCGGCACCTTCAGGGTCTCGAGGTCGGAGAGCCGGCCGCGCACGCTCTCGGGGAGCTGCACGCGGATCGGGATCTGCCGGTCGGTGGCGTTGAACTTGGCGAGGTTCATGCCGATGTCGCCGATCGTCCCGACCCGCACGGTCTCGGCGATGGTGTCGGTGCTGACGCCGAGATCGGCCGCCACGGCGGGCTTCGGCCGGATCCGGACCTCGGTCCGGTCGAGGGGGGCCGTCGACATGACGTTGACGAGGTGCGGGACCTGCTGGGCCTCGCGCTGGAGCTTGGCCGCCGTCTCGGCCACCACGGCCTTGTCGGGGCCGGCGATGATCAGCGCGAGGTCGCGCTGGCCGCCCTCGCGCAGGGCCCAGAAGCGCAGGTCCGGCTCCTCCCGGAGGATCGCCGCGACCTCGGCGTCGATCTGCTTCTGCGTCTTGTCGCGGCTGTTCTTCGGCGTGAGGTTGATGGTGAGACTCGCGAGCCGCACCTCCTTCTTGGCCGGCAGCTGACGGCCGCCGTCCACGAACACGCTCTTCACCTCGGGCAGCGCGCGGATCTTCTCCTCGATGCGGTCGGTGACCCGGACCGTGTCCTGGAGCCGGGCGCCCGGCGGCAGCTCCACCACGAACAGGGTGCGGGCCTGGTCCTCGGCCGGCAGGAAGCCCGCGGGCAGCAGGCCCGTGGAGGCGATGGAGCCGGCGAAGCACGCGAGGCCGAGCACCAGCGTGATGAACTTGTGCCGGACCGACCACGCCACGAGGCGGGTGTAGCCGCGCATGACGACGCCGTCCCGCTCGTGGTCCGGCCCGTGGTCGCGCAGGAAGTAGGCGGCGAGCAGCGGCGTGATCAGGCGCGCCACGAGCAGCGACATGAACACCGCGGCCGCGATGGTCAGGCCGAACTGCTTGAAGTACTGGCCGGCGATGCCGCCCATGAACGACACCGGCGAGAAGATCGCGATGATCGTCGCCGTGATGGCGATGACCGCGAGGCCGATCTCGTCGGCGGCCTCGAGGGACGCGCGGTAGGGCGACTTCCCCATCCGCATGTGCCGGACGATGTTCTCGATCTCCACGATCGCGTCGTCCACCAGGATGCCGGTGACGAGCGTGATCGCCAGCAGGCTGACGGCGTTGAGCGAGAAGCCCAGGGCGCTCATCACCCAGAAGGTCGGCAGCACCGAGAGGGGCAGCGCCACCGCGGCGATCAACGTCGCGCGCCAGTCGCGCAGGAACAGTAGGACCACCACGACGGCGAGGAGGGCCCCCTCGATCAGGCCCATCATGGCCGAGTGGTAGTTGCCGATCGTGTTGACGACGCTGGTGTCGATCAGGTCGAACCGTACGTTCGGATTGGCCGCGTGCAGCGCCGCGATCTTCTTGGCGACGCCCACCGACACGTCGGCGTCGCTGGCGCCGCTGGCGCGGGAGATCGCGAAGGCGACCACCGGCTCGCCGTTGAAGCGCGCGAAGGTGCGGGGCTCCTCGGCGGTGTCCGACAGGGTCGCGAGCTCGTCGAGGCGGACCTTGCGGTTGCCCGGCACCACGATGGAGGTCTTGGCCAGCGTCTCGAGGCTCGCCGAGGCGGCCAGCGCCCGGATGGACTGCTCCTGGCCGCCGACCTCGGCCCGGCCGCCGGCCATGTCGGCCGAGGTCAGGCGCAGCTGCCGGTTCACGTCCGCGGCGGTGATGCCGAGCGCCAGCAGGCGGTCGGGCTTCAGGGTGACGCGGATCTCGCGGGCGACGCCGCCGAGGCGCTCGACGCCGCCGACGCCCTTCACGCTCTGCAAGCCCCGGGCGACGACGTCGTCCACGAACCACGACAGGTCCTCGGGCGTCATGGCGGGCGCTGAGGCGCCGTAGACCATGATCGGCAGGCCGGCGATCTCCACGCGCGAGACGATCGGCTCGTCGATCGTCCGCGGCAGGTTTTGGCGGATCTTGGCGATCGCGTCCTTGACGTCGTTTGTCGCCCGATCCTGGTTCACCTCCAGGCGGAACTCGATCGTGGTGGTGGAGGTGCCCTCCGTGATCGTCGAGAGGATGTGCTTGACGCCCTTCACGCCGGCGACCGAATCCTCGACCCACTTGGTGACCTGGGTCTGGAGTTCGGCGGGCGCGGCGCCCGATTGGGTGATCGTCACCGAGACGATCGGGATGTCGATGTTGGGGAACCGGGTGATCGGCAGCGCGCGGAAGCTCACCAGCCCGAGGATCATCAGGACCAGGAACAGGACCACCGAGGGCAGGGGCTTGCGGATCGCCCAGGCGGAGACGTTGAGGCGCATGGCCGGATCCTTCGTCTCGTCCTACCGCGGGGCCGCGTCGGCGATCGGCGTGCTGGTGGGCGCCGGCACGGGGCGCACCCGGTCGCCGTCGCGCAGGAAGCTCCCCGCGCGGGCCACGACGCTCTCGCCGGCCGCGACGCCGGAGCGGAGCTCGGTGAAGCCGTCGGCCGAGAGCCCCGCGGCCACGGGCCGCGCCTCGACGCGCCCGTCCTTCACCACGAGGACGCTGGCGCGGCCGTCGGCCGCGTAGAGCAGGCTGGAGACCGGCACGGCCACGCCGGTGCGGCGCGCGATCTCGACGTTGCCGCGCGCGAAGGCGCCGATGCGCAGGGCCGGATCGTCGCCGAGGCGGATGCGCACCTTGCCGAGCCGCGTCGCCCGGTCGACCTCCGGGTAGACCCGGCGCACCTTGCCGGCGAGGCGGCGGCCATCATCGAGGTCGAGGCTCGCCGGGTTGCCGACGTGGATGCGCGCCAGCGACGTCTCCGGCACCTCGCCTTCCAACTCGATCTCGCCCCGGGCGATCAGCCGGAACAGCGGCTCGCCCACCGCGGTGGCTGTGGCGCCGATCCGGGCGGTGCGGCGATTGACGATGCCGGCCTCCGGCGCCCGGATATCGGTGCGGGCACGCCGCAGGGCGATCTCGGCGCCGGCCGCCCGGGCGGTGGCGAGGTCGGCCTGGGCCGATTGCAGGCCGCCCCTGGCGGCGGCGAGGCGCCCTTCCGCTCCCTGCGCCGCCGAGACGCGCTGTTCCAGCACGGCCGCGGTTGCGTTCCCGGTCTTGGCGAGCGCCTGGGCCCGCTCCAGCGACTGCTTGGCTTCGACGTTGGCCGCCTCCGCCTGGACGATCTGGCTCTGGGCCTGGACGATGGCCGCCTCGGCCCGGGCGATCGCCGCGGCGTTCGAGGCCTCCTGGGTGACGATCATCTCCAGCGACAGCTTGGCGAGAACCTGTCCCTTGGTGACGCGGTCGCCCTCCTCGACGAGGAGATCGGTGATGCGCAGGCCCTCTACCTCGGGGGAGACGAGGATCTCGTCGCGCGGGACCAGCGTGCCGGTGACGACCGCCCGCTCGACGATCTCGCGGTTCTCGGCCGGGACCACGGTGACGGCGGGCGCGATGGCGGCCGCGTCGGGAACGGCGGCGGTCTCGACGGCCCTGGCCGGCGCCCCGGCGAGGATCGCGAGCCCGCACAGGAGAGTGAGGCGGGGCGCGCGCCAACGGACGGAGTTCACGACGGGGGCCTCGCAAGCGGCGCTGGACTGGTATTGCCTCTCCCTCGCTGGGCAGGTCGGCGTTTTCATGGCGAGCCACTCCACCGGAGGTCGAGCATAGCGCCATCCGGCGGGGCCGTCGCCGGGCCTCGCGCCGCAGGTGATCGGGGCGGCCGGAGCGCGGCCGTTCACGGCGCTCAACCTGCAACCAGCCACGAATAGCGACGTTAATAGGCCGATGGTCTTCTCGGGACCGGGGAGGGGTCGATGAGCATTTTCCAGATTAGGCAGACGAAGAGCGGCGCGGTGCTCTGGACGGGGGCGGCCGACGACGAGCAGACGGCCCTCGACGCCATGGCGCGCGAGGCGGGCTATCGCGACTTCTCGTCCCTGCCGGACACGATCCGCGCCGACGGGATCGAGGCCGCGAAGCTCGACCTGATCTCCTGAGTCCGGACATGAGTCCGGATATGAGTGCGGACTGAGGCACCCCGCGCCGGCGCGGCGACCGCCCGCTCCGTCGCGGCCCGGCCGTTCAGAGATCCGCGATCAGGGTCTGGATCGTCGCGGCGCAGGTCCGGACCGCGTCCGGGTCGTGCAGGCCGCCGATCACCGATGGATCGATGGCGCGGGCCGCCGCGATGAGGCCAGGCCACGCCGCGGCCGAGGGCCAGCCGGGATGAACGATCGCGCCCCCGAGCCGGGCCAGAGCCTCGGCCTTCTCGGTCTGCTCCCCGTAGGCACGCTCCTCCGGGAGGCAGACGAAGCGCTTCCGCTGCGCGGCCGCCAGGGCGACCACGCCGTCGCCGCCGCCGCCCACCAGCAAAGCCGCCCGAGCGACCCGCGCCTCGACGTCCGGGACCCAGCCGTGCAGGTGCAGGTTGCCGGGGACGGCGCCCGAGCCTGAGACCGGCCCCAGGACGTGCCACGGCCGGTCCGGCACCGCCCGCGCGGCCGCGGCGAGATCCGCGAGGTCGCCCCCCGCGCCGCCGCGGCCGAACACCACGACGATGTCGCGTCCCGCCTCGATCGGGGCCTGCGCCGGCGCGCCCAGGAAGCCCGCGTACAGCGTCTTGGCCCGGACCCAGTCCGGCACGCCCGCGCCGTCGAGCGCCTCGGGGAAGGGGGCGAGCAGCCGCGCCGCGCCGCGGAAGGCCTCCAGATGCGGCCGGTCGGTCCGGGTCCCCGCGAGCCGCACCACCAGGGTCGGCACCGACAGGAGGCGCGCCAGGAGGGCCACCTCCACCGAGACGTCGACGACCAGGAGGGCCGGCTCGGCCCGCTCCGCCCAGGCGGCGATGCGCGCCATCCGCGCGCGGACCCCCGGATGGTTGAGCGGCGCGTAGTGCAGGGCCTCGGGCCGCCCGGTCGCGCCGTCCCGGCCGTCGAAGGCCGCGTCGCCGAGGGGGCGGTCGTCGGGCAGGTCGACGGTGTCGAGGCCGGCGGTGTCGAACCCGGCCAGCGTCCCGAGGATCGTGCAGGGCCGGTCCAGAGCACCGGCGACGGCCCGGGCCCGCTGGAGATGGCCGGCGCCCTGGTGATGGACGTACCAGCCGATGCCGCGGGTCACGCGGCGTCCCTCAGGGACGACGCGAGGGCGTCGAGATCGGCGACCGCCTGGTCGAGGGCGCAGTCCCGCGCCGGCGGGCTGCGCGACTCGAGGATCCGGTCGGCCCGCTCCACGAAGGCGATGTCGTTCGGGCAGGCCCCGACGGCGGCGAGGTCGTCGGCATCGAGACCGAGCCGCGCGCAGGCCGCGGCGCGGGCCTGCGGGTCGAGGTGGAAGGCCCGGCGCAGGGCCGCGCGGCGCAGGATCAGCGCCTGCCAGTGCGCGGCCTCCGGCAGCAGGTAGGCCTCCCCGTCGAGGACGCGGGTCCGGCGCAGCATCTCGGTGGCCATGCCGCCCGAGACCCGCCCCTGGTGGCGGGACGAGACCAGCACCTGCACGTCCGGGCAGTGGCGCAGGCGCGCGCCGTTGGCGCGCAGCAGCCCGACGAGGGCGTTGTCCTCGCCGCAGGGCAGCGCCGGCAGCCCGCCGACCGCCCGGTACAGGATCGCGGGAACGGCGAGGCTCGCGCCGGTATGGTCGCCGTGACGGGGGGCGGGATCGTAGGGCGGCGGGTCGAGCAGATCCTCCAGGCGTCGGACGCCGGACCAGTAGCGCTCGATGCGCGCGTGCAGGTCCGTCAGGGCGGGGTCCGGCGTGCCGTCGTCGTCGATCACCAGCCGGCCACCGACGATGTCGGCGGCCTCCAGCGCGCGGAGGTTGGCCGCGACCCACTCGGCCGGCAGGCGGGCATCCGCGTCGGTGGTGAGGAGGATGCCGTCCGGCTCCCCGTCCGCCTCCAGCCACTCGGCACCGGCATCGAGCGCCATGCGCCGCGCCGTGCCGACATGGGCGTCCGCGCCGCCGAGCTCGACCGCGATCAGCCGGAGGGTCAGGGTCGCGAGGATGCCCGAGGCCTCGACGTCCCGCACCGCCTGGACGGTCCCGTCCGTGCAGTTGTTGGCCAGCACCACGACGCGCAGGGGCGCCCGCGCCGAGACGCCGTTCTGCGCGGCCAGGGAGGCGAGCAGGCGCGGCAGGCGCTCGGCCTCGTTCCGGGCGGGAATGCAGACGACGCAGGGGGGCGGGGCCGGATGGTCGGCGTCGGTGGTCATGGCAGGTCTCCCGTGGCACCCTCGTGCGCCGCGGAGGTCAGGGGCGGCCCGTCATGCCGCCGGGCTCCGGGCTCGGGTGCGGATTGCGGCGCGCGGATCCGCGCCGTTCAGCCGCGTCCTCCGGCGACGCGCAGGGCCGGCCGCGCCCGCTCGGCGCAGCGCGCGATCACGGCGTCGTAGGCCTCCAGGTAGCGCCCTGTCATGGCGGCGGCGTCGTAGAGCGCCTCGGCGCGGTCGCGGCAGGCCCGGCGCGACAGGCCGGCGGCCTCCCGGATCGCCACCGAGAGATCCTGCGGGTCGTCCGGGCGGGCAAGGCGGCCGCAGGACGCGTCCAGGATGTCGGGCATGGCGCCGCGCCGGAAGGCGGCGACCGGCGTGCCGCAGGCCAGGGCCTCCGCCACGACGAGGCCGAAGGGTTCCTCCCAGCGGGGCGAGACGATCGCCACGCGGGCCCGGCCGAGATGGTGGGCGAGGTCCCGGTGGGAGAGATGGCCGAGATGCGTCAGGTCCGGCCCGAGACGCGGGGCGATCTCGGCGGCCCAGTAGCCGGGATTGAGCTTGGGACCCGCGAAGGTCAGCGGCAGCCCGGCGGCGCGGGCCGCGTCGATCGCGAGGTGCAGCCCCTTCTCGGGTACGATCCGACCCGACCAGAAGGCGAAGGGCGTATCGTCGGCAGCGTGTGAGAACGCGAAGGTCGAGAGGTCCACGCCGTTGTCTACCACCTGGGCGCCGGGCACGAGATGCGCCCATTCCTGCGCCAGCGACGGGGACACCGCCAGGAAGGCCATGTCGGGGTCGGCCTGGACCACGCCGCCGACCAGGGAGTCGAAGGGCGGCGTGTGCAGCACGGTGACCCAGGGCAGGCCGAGCCGGGCGCTCTCGCGCAGCGGCAGGGCGTGCAGCGCGTTGTTGTGGACGAGATCGAAGCCTCCGGCCGCGACCATCTCCATCATGCGCCGGTAGGCGTCCTCCTCCTCCCGGTCGATCGCCTCCTCCCGCTCCGGGTCGAGGAGCGCGTCCCCGGTCGGATCGCAGAGCATGACCGGGTCGAGCGCCGGGTCGGACCCGCGGCTCGCGAACAGCGTGACGTCGTGCCCGTGCCGCTTCAGCGCGACGGTCAGGAGATGCGTGTGCATCTCCAGGCCGCCGGCGTAGGGCTGGCCGATCGGGTATTTCAGATGTGCGAGGACAGCGATCTTCACGCGCGCACCGAGTCCGGTTGGGTGGGGATTTCTGCCGCCCGCAGCGGCGCGAAAGGACTTCTTTCCGCAGCGAGGGTGGCGGGGATCATGCCGAATATTTCTTCAACAAGCGTTGCGTTGACGGGGTCCGAGCGACGACGGACGCGACGCTTGCCGGCTTCCTAAGCGCGGCGGCCTGAACCATTGATGATCGACATCCGCTGGTGACCGTTCACGCCGCGGCGCGGCACGCCTCCGGGCTGCCCCGCGGACACGCGGTCGCGGAGCCCCGATCGGCCTGTTAGGCTGCGCGGCCGCGCCGGCCGTGGCGCCGTCAGGGGAGGGGTGTCGATGGGGCTTCCGTTGGGGCTGAGCGTGTTCGCCGTGGGCTTGGCGGTGCTGGCGATCATCACCCTGGCCGCAGGCGTGAAGATCGTGCCCCAGGGCCACGTCTACACGGTGGAGCGCTTCGGCCGCTACGCCCGCAGCCTCGACGCCGGCCTGGGCCTGATCACGCCCTTCGTCGAGCGGATCGGCCGCAAGGTCAACGTGATGGAGCAGGTCATCGACGTGCCGAGCCAGCAGGCCTTCACCCGCGACAATGCCGGCGTCACCATCGACGCGGTGGTGTTCTACCAAGTGCTCGACGCGGCGCGCGCCTCCTACGAGGTCTCGAGCCTCGACCTCGCGGCCACGACCCTGACCATGACCAACATCCGCACCGTGGTCGGCTCGATGGATCTCGACCAGCTCCTCGCCCACCGCGACGAGATCAACGAGCGCCTGCTCCGGGTGATGGACGCGGCGGCCTCGCCCTGGGGCGTCAAGATCAACCGGATCGAGATCAAGGACATCGTGCTCCCGGCCGACCTCGCGGGGGCGATGGCCCGGCAGATGAAGGCCGAGCGCGAGAAGCGCGCCTCGATCCTGGAGGCGGAGGGGCAGCGCGCCGCCGAGATCCTGCGGGCCGAGGGGCGCAAGCAGTCGGCGATCCTGGAGGCGGAGGGCCGGCGCGAGGCCGCGTTCCGCGACGCGGAGGCGCGGGAGCGCTCGGCCGAGGCCGAGGCGGCGGCGACCGGGATGGTCAGCCGGGCGATCGCCGAGGGCGACATCGCGGCGGCGAACTTCCTCGTGGCCGAGAAGTACGTCGACGCGGTGCGGGCGATCGCCACCGCGCCGAACCAGCGGGTCGTGGTGGTGCCGATCGAGGCGGCGGCCCTGGCCGGCACCCTCGGCGGCATCGGCGAGCTCACCCGCTCGGTCTTCGGCGACGGCGCCGCGGCGCCCCGGCGCGCGGGGAGCCCGCCGAACGTCGCGCCGCCGCGGGCCTGACGCCGGTGACGCTCGATTCCCTCGCCGGAACCCTCGGGGCCCTCGGGGCGGCCTGGAGCTGGGTCATCGCCGGCCTCGTGCTCGCCGGTGCCGAGATCCTGCTGCCCGGCGTGTTCCTGATCTGGCTCGGCCTCGCCGCCGTCGCGACCGGCCTCGCGGCCGCGGCGCTGCCCATGCCCTGGCAGGGCCAGACCCTGCTGTTCGCCGGTCTCGCCGTCGCCCTGGTGGCGCTCGCGGCGCGCCTCCAGCACCGCGGCAGGCGGGCCGGGCCGGACCTGAACCGCGCCGACCGCGGCCTGATCGGGCGCGAGGGCGTGCTCGACGAGCCGATCGTGCGGGGCGCGGGCCGGATCCGCTTCGACGACACGCTGTGGCGGGTCGAGGGGCCCGACCTGCCCGCCGGTCGCCGGGTGCGCGTCACCGGGATCGGCGGCACGGTCCTGCGGGTGGAGGCGGCCTGAGGACCGCGCCTACCCGAACGCCCCGACCTCGTGCTGGATCATCCCCGAGATCTCCCGCACCTGATCGAACATCCGGCGGATCGGCTGGAACAGGTTGGCGTGCTCCGCCTCGTAGGTGCCGACGTCGCGCGGGCCGGCCGGCTCGCCGAAGTTCAGGCCCAGCGTCGGGTCCGGCGTGACCGGGAAGATCGCGTCGAGGAGCTTCAGGCAGCCGTCGATGTCCAGCCGCAGGAAGCGCTCCAGCAGCTGCTCGCGGGAGATGCCCGCCTGCGGCCGGAAGCCCGGGATGTGCACCGCCAGGAACCAGATCCGGTGGATCAGGGCGAGGCGCAGGGCGTGGAGCAGCGTCAGCCGGGCCGACATGGCGGGCAGGTCCGGGGCGGCAGCGCTCAGGGCGAGCCAGTCCCGGGTCAGGCGTCCGAACAGGTTCCGCAGCGCTGGGGCGAGGTCGAGGCGCTCCAGCGCCCCGGAGATCACCACCAGCTCGTCCCGGCGGAAATCCTTCTGGGTGCGCCGCGCCCGCTCCAGCCACACGGCCGGGTCCAGGGTGTCGATGTAGGCCCGCAGCACGTCGAGGTCGCCGACTGAGGCGGCGTGCTGGACCAGCCGGAAGGCCCGGGAGAAGCGTACCGAATCGCGCCGCATGTCGCGGAACAGGTCGGGGCCGCGCTGGGCCGCCCGGCCGATCCCGTGGAGGGAGTTCGCCAGGAAGCCGAGCTGGTGCAGGATCGCGTTGTTGGGGATCGCCCGCATCTGGCGCGGATGGGTGATCCGCGCCGGGCCGCCGTTGTCGGTCTGGCGCGCCACCGGGCGCGACCCGGTCCGGTCGATCAGGCTCGGGCCGAAGGTGCCGAGGAGCGCCGCGTAGCCCGGGTCGTCGACCAGCGACTCCATGTCCTGGCGGGCTGCGGTGAAGAATTCGAGGGCGAAATCCGGCTCGGCGTAGATCGGGTCGACCTTGCCGTCGGAGGCCTTCGGCCGGTCGTTCAGGGCGTAGTCCGGGAACGAATCCTCCTCCGTCACGTCGAGCGCGTAGACGTGCTCGGCGATGCGGGCGACGCTGGCGCGCGCCAGCGCCTCGGTGCCGTACAGCAGGTAACCGTCGGTGCCCTGGAAGCTCGATTCGAGCCGGACGCGGATGCCGGCCTTGCGGGCCCGGTCCCGGGCATCCTCCGGGGCGAGGTAGGCGAGGCGGTCGCGCAGGGAGGTCGGATGCGCGCCGCGCCCGATCGACTCGCCGTGCGTGTCGAAGATCGCGAGCTCGACGTCGGACAGGCCGTTCTGGACCAGCATCTCGGTGATGCGCAGCCGCAGCCGCTCGATCCAGAAGGTCGCCGCGAGCTGGCCGACGTAGCGGCCCGAATCGGAGTAGCCGAACTGCACGGTGAGGCGGCCGATGCGCTTCAGGTACTGCCGCCAGTGCGGGTTGCGCAGGGCGTCGTCGAGCACCCGGATGCCCTGCTCCAGCGCACTCGCCGTCTCGAACAGCGGCGTGATCTCGAGCTTGTCGGCGATGCCGTAGTGGCGTGCGAGCCAGAGGGCGGCGAGCAGGGTGTAGCCGGTCTCGGTCTCGGCGATGAGGAAGCGCACCGGATGGGTGCCGTCCACGTGCTTGAGGATCTGGGCGATCGTCATCATCAGCCGCGCGGCCGAGGCCCGCTCGGCCGCGAGCGCCCCGAAATCGACCGCCACCGGGCGGACGTCGTTCAGCAGCGTGTGGATCGTCGCGAGGTGCGAGCGGCGCCGGGCTGCGTCGGTGGGCTCGCCCTCCAGGTCGATCACCCGCCGCACCGCGTTGTGGATCTGGCTGGCGTTCAGCCGGAAATGCGGCAGGGCGTTCGACAGGCCGTGCGTCGCGACGCCCGCGCGCAGGACGGCGATCCGGCGCTGGTCGGCCGCGTCGTCGGCGGCCTCCAGGGCCTTGGTCAGCGCGGCGACGAGGGCGCCGGCATCGGTCTGGGCGCGCTCCCGCTCGATGATGAGCGCCAGGGCGAAGCGGTGCACCGCCTCGAGGGACGGCTGGTCGCCGAGGCGCGGCGCCACCGTGAGCTGGCGGTTCACCGCCGCCAGGGCGTTCTCGGCGAGCGCCCGGACCTCCCGGCAGGCCGGGATCTCGGGCAGGTCGCGCATTACCCGGTCGAACTGCATGCGCTTCGAGATCAGCCGGTAGCGCAGGGTGTCCCACCAGCCGATATCGGTCCGCCCGTCGGTGTCGCAGCCGACCCAGCTGGCGATGGCGAAGGGGCGGGGCGTCAGCTCGGTCCAGCGGTCGGGCCAGCGGGCGCGGGCGGCGTCGAGCAGGGCGCCGTTGAAGGCGTCGAGGGCGAGCCGGCCGTTATTGGCCGCCGCGCAGGCCTGCTCGAACTCGACATCCAGGGTGATCGGCGCGTCCGGCCGGGTCGACAGGGCCGCCGCGCGCGCGACCAGCCCGGCGCGGTCCCTGGCGTCGGGCAGGCTCGCGGCCTCGGCGAGGAGGCCCGCGACGGCTCGGGGCATGCCGAAGGTCGGGTGGGCCGTGAACACCACCGCGAAGGCGGTGCGGTGGATCAGGGCCGCGAAGGCCTCGACGCCGTCCGGCCGGTCGGGTGCCGCCGCCACGAGCCGCGCGGGGATCGCCGCCTGCGGATCCTCCTGGCCGGCATCGAGCCCGACATAGGCCCGCAGCCGTTCCGCCCGCGCCGCCAGCGCTGCGGCACGCAGGCGCACGAACAGGCCGTCCAGGTCGCCCGTCGAGATCTCGTTCCGGTCGAAGCGCCGGGTGATCGCCAGGGTCACCGCCAGGACGGGGTTGCGGAACGGGTCCTCCCGGGCCTGATCCCGGGCGGCCTCGATCAGTCCGAGGAGGTGCGCCTCCAGTTCCTCGGGCTCGCGGCTCGGCTCGTGCTGCATCGGTCGGTCCCGGCTCCGGTCTGCCCGCATCTACCCGGTCCGGCGGCCCACGCAAGGAGCGTTCCGCACGTGACCCGGGACTGACCGGATCCTGACAGAGGACGGGGCCGAGGACGTGACGGGGAACACAACCGCGACGCGGCGGGGCGATATCGACGATGGGATGGGGTGGCGGCGGCCTGAACCGCAGGCTAGAGCTGACCTCCTGATGGAGCGCCTGTTCATCATCCTGGCTATTCTGGTCTTCGCTGTCGCCATCGTCGCCGTTGCCGCGATGGCGGCGCGCGGCCGGCGCGAGCCCCTGCGCATGGGTTCCGAACTCGACATCGAGGACGAGGACCTCGTCATCGGCTCGGTCGGACCGCGCAGGAGCCCGATCGACCGCAGCGCCCAGGTGCTCGACCCGCGCGTGCTCGATCTGGACGCGATCGAACTGGAGCCGATCCGCGCCCTCGACCGGACGCAGCGCGACGCGGCGCTCCGCGGAGATCCGCCGGGAGCCGGGCGATGAAGCGATGTGCGCGCGGGGTGGCCGGGCTGCTGCTCGCCGGTCCTCTCTGCCTGTCGACGATGCATGTGACGGCCGCGCCCGCCGGCAAACCGGCGGCGGCCGTTCCGGCGCCGGCCGCGCCTCCCCAGGCTGCGCCCGCGCAAGTCGCGCCTGCACCGCCCGCGCCTGCGCCGGCCGCGCCCGCCGCGACGGCGCCGCCGGGCCAAGCCGCCTCTCAGGCGGCGAGCCCTACGCCCGCCGCCGGCCCGACCCTCGAGCAGCCCTGCGGGACGCAGGCGGCCCGCTTCGAGAGCGCCAAGGGGTTCAAGATGGTGATCACGCGGGCCGGGCAGGTCCGCACGACGAACCCGCTCAGGCCGCTCACGCCCGAGGTGAACGAGGTTCTCCAGGTGGTGATCGCCGGAAAGGTCGCCACGGCCTACGGGCCCGATTTCACGACGCTGCGGCGCGGCGGCGCCGCGTCGGGCATCGAGGCGATGCTGGGCGGTTCGATCCACTGGGAGCCGACGCTGCCGACCTTCCCCGACCCGATCGCGATCGTCAGCGAGGAGGGGACGCCCCTGGCGCAGCTGACCTTCCGCGCCTGCGAGGCGCCGCCCGCCGTCAAGGCGCCGAAGGTGCCGAAGGCCGAGGCCCGCAAGAAGGCGCCCCGCCAGGCGGCACCGAAGGCCGCAGCGGCCCCGAAGACGCCCCCCGGCTTCTCCATGCCCCAGGGGGCGATCGCCGAGTAGCGGCTACTTCTGCTTGGCGATGATCTTGTCCTTGATGCCGTCGTAGACGCTCTGCGGGATGATCTTCTTGGAGACGAGATCGTCCTTCCCGCGATACGGCCGTCCCTTGATGATCGCGGCCGCGCGCGCCGCGCCGATGCCGGGCAGCGCGTCGAGCTCCTCGGTGCTGGCGCTGTTGAGATCGATCAGCGCCCCCTTGGCGGCGTTCGGCGATCCGGCGACGGGCGCGCTCGGGGCCGCGGGCTTCGCGGGGGCCGTCGGTGCCGCGGTCGTCGGCGCCTGCGGCGCCTGCGCCAGGGCCGGGGCCGCGACGAGGCTCGACAGGAGGGCGAGGAGGGCGAGGGTCTTGGTGGAGGAAGCCATGGCGTTCTCCCGAGAGGCGCGGCCCGCACAGCGGTGCCGTCCGGCCAGATCTGCGCCGCTCCGCTTGAACCCGCCCTTAACGGTTGTGGTCCGGCACCCCTAGTCACGGGCCGGCGCCGGAGCTATAAGCCCGGCCTCATCCGTATCCCGCGGTGTGCGTGGCGATCCTCGATCGAGGAGCCGCCCGCGCGCCGCTTTGTCCGCGGCGTCACGAAGGATCCAGCCATGGCCGTTCCGAAGCGAAAGACCTCCCCCTCCCGCCGCGGCATGCGCCGCTCGGCCGACGCCCTCAAGGCGCCGACCTACGTCGAGGACAAGGATTCCGGCGAGCTGCGCCGTCCGCACCACATCGACCTGAAGACCGGCATGTACCGCGGCCGTCAGGTCCTGAAGGTGAAGTCGGCCGAGGCCTGAGCCTCGCGAGGGCGGCGCCTCAGGCGAGGCGCCGCGCGGCCTCCGCGTAGCGCGCGGCGGCCATCCGGGTCCGTTCCAGGCGCGACGGCAGCAGCGTCGGATCGCCCGCCGTCAGCAATTGCGCGATGAAGCCGGCGCGGGGTCTCCCCGCGGCCGCGCGTTCCGCTGTCCGGGGGGCGGGCGGCTCATCGGACCGGCCGCCGTCGATCAGGGCGAGCGCCTGGACCTCCGTCCGCGCCGCCTCGGGGGAGGCGTCCGCGTCCGGGACCGGCGCGCGCCGGGTGGAGCGGACCTGTGTCGGGCCGAGACGGCTGACTGTTCCGATACGCACCATGCGCACATTCTCCGCACGTTTCCGTGCCCGTGTCGCAAAGGTGGGGCCGACGTTTACCGATCGTCAACCCTTCGTCCGATCGGTCCGTCCGAATTACTTTTTCGCGAGCGCTTCCAGGCGCTGCTGCATCTCCAGCATCTGGCGCTTGAGATCGTCCAGCTCGCCGCCCCCGTAGGTCGCGGGCTGAGTCGCGGCCGGCGCCGTCGGCTGGGCTCCCGGCGCGGGCGGGGCGAAGCCCGTGAACATCTTCATGGCATCGCCGAAGAAGTTCATGTTGGTGCGCACCTGCTGCTCGATGGCGTTCTGGAACGCCGCCGGGCCGAAGCTCTGGGCAAATTTCTCGCGCAGGCCGTCCTGGTCCTTGGCGAAGTTCGCCATCGAGAATTCGAGGAAGCTCGGCACCATCGTGCGCATGCTGTCGCCGTAGAAGCGGATCAGCTGGCGCAGGAACGCCACCGGGAGCAGGTTCTCGGCACCGGCCTTGTTCTCCTGCTCGAAAATGATCTGCGTCAGGACCGAGCGCGTGATGTCGTCGCCCGTGCGCGCGTCGTAGACGACGAAATCCTCGCCGTTCTGCACCATCGTGGCGAGGTCCTCCAGCGTCACGTACGTCGAGGTGCCGGTGTGATAGAGGCGCCGGTTGGCGTACTTCTTGATGACGGTCTGGGTGGCCTTGACGGTATCCGCCATCGGGAACGGCCTTTCTGGACTCGGGACCGGGGGGCGTTGCAGACGCGCGGTGCTGTCTGACGGGGGCTGTCTTCGCGCCCGCAACACGATCCTTAAAGCCTTCCCCGGGCGCAGAAAACAGCAAACTGCAGCTGTTCAACGCAGAATAATGCAGAGCGGTTGGGGCGGCCGCGCCATTTCAGTCTCGCGGTCGCGTCATCGGCGCGTTTGGCGCGTTGATCCACAACCTTGACTTCGCCCACCTCAGGCCCTTCATCCCAGGGCCGGCACAGAGCGCGCCCCGGGACGTGGAAGGCGCGCCGGCTCGCGAGAGGAGAACGTTCACATGGCAGGCAGCGAAGAGATCGTCATCGTCGGGGCGGCGCGCACGCCGGTCGGCTCGTTCGGCGGCGCCTTCGGGGCGGTGCCGGCCCACGAGCTCGGCGCGACGGCGATCAAGGCCGCCCTGGAGCGCGCCAAGGTCTCGCCCGACGAGGTGGACGAGGTGATCTTCGGCCAGGTCCTCACCGCGGGCGCCGGCCAGAACCCCGCCCGGCAGGCGGCCATCAAGGCCGGCATCCCCGAGAAGGCCACCGCCTGGGGCCTCAACCAGGTCTGCGGCTCGGGCCTGCGCACGGTCGCGATCGGCATGCAGCAGATCGCCAACGGCGACGCCAAGGTCATCGTGGCCGGCGGCCAGGAGTCGATGTCGCTGTCGCCCCACGCGCAGTACCTGCGCGGCGGCCAGAAGATGGGCGACGTGAAGCTCGTCGACACCATGATCAAGGACGGGCTCTGGGACGCCTTCAACGGCTACCACATGGGCCAGACCGCCGAGAACGTCGCCCAGGCCTTCCAGCTCACCCGCGAGCAGCAGGACCAGTTCGCGACCCGCTCGCAGAACAAGGCCGAGGCCGCCCGCAAGGAGGGCCGGTTCAAGGACGAGATCGTCCCCGTCACGGTGCCGGGCAAGAAGGGCGACACGATCGTCGACACCGACGAGTACATCCGCGACGGCGCCACCCTGGAGGCGATGGGCAAGCTGAAGCCGGCCTTCACCAAGGACGGCACCGTCACCGCCGCCAACGCCTCCGGCCTCAACGACGGCGCCGCCGCCCTGGTGCTGATGTCGGCCTCGGAGGCCGAGCGCCGCGGCCTGACCCCGCTCGCCCGGATCAAGTCCTGGGCGACCGCGGGCGTCGACCCGAAGGTGATGGGCACCGGCCCGATCCCGGCCTCGCGCAAGGCCCTGGACAAGGCCGGCTGGAAGCCGTCCGACCTCGACCTGATCGAGGCGAACGAGGCCTTCGCGGCCCAGGCGCTGGCCGTCAACAAGGACATGGGCTGGGACGACGCGAAGGTGAACGTCAACGGCGGCGCCATCGCCATCGGCCACCCGATCGGTGCCTCGGGCGCCCGCGTCCTCGTCACCCTGCTCCACGAGATGAAGCGCCGCGACGCCAAGAAGGGCCTCGCTACGCTCTGCATCGGCGGCGGGATGGGCGTGGCGATGTGCGTCGAGCGGACCTGATCGGTCTGTCACGACAGTATTGGCCCACAACATAGACTTAAGGCCGAAGTCAGAAAAAATCGCGTGCGGACGCCATCCGCACGCGGCATCAAGTGATGCGAACAGGAGGAAACAATGGCTCAAGGACGCGTCGCCCTCGTGACGGGCGGCACCCGCGGCATCGGCGCGGCGATCTCGAAGCGGCTCAAGGACAAGGGCTACAAGGTCGCCGCCAACTACGCCGGCAACGACGAGGCGGCCAACGCCTTCAAGGCCGAGACCGGGATCCCCGTCTTCAAGTTCGACGTGGGCGATCTCGCGAGCTGCGAGGCCGGCATCAAGGCGATCGAGGCCGAGCTCGGCCCGGTGGACGTCCTGGTGAACAACGCCGGCATCACCCGGGACGGTGCCTTCCACAAGATGACGTTCGAGAAGTGGCAGGCGGTCATCAAGACCAACCTCGACTCGATGTTCACCTGCACCCGTCCGCTGATCGAGGGCATGCGCAGCCGCAACTTCGGCCGCATCATCATCATCTCGTCGATCAACGGCCAGAAGGGCCAGGCCGGGCAGACCAACTACTCGGCCGCCAAGGCCGGCGTGATCGGCTTCGCCAAGGCGCTCGCGCAGGAGAGCGCCTCGAAGGGCATCACGGTCAACGTGGTGGCGCCGGGCTACATCGCCACCGAGATGGTGATGGCGGTGGCGGAGGACATCCGCAACAAGATCATCTCCACGATCCCGACCGGCCGCCTCGGCGAGGCCGACGAGATCGCCCACGCGGTCGAGTATCTCGCCAGCGACGAGGCCGGCTTCGTGAACGGCTCGACGCTGACCATCAACGGCGGCCAGCACTTCGTCTGATCGCCGCGGGCGCGCCGGATCGACCCGGCGCGCCCGCCCTGTGGGCGAGCCGCCCCACCGCGCCGGACGCGCAACTCTCCGTCCGGTGAGCGTTCCTTCCGACACTCCGCGCGGCCGAGCCCGACGACGGCGCTCCTAGCGCCGGGCCCCGCCTGCCGGCGACCGTCCCGGGCAGCACCGGTCCGGCCCACGCGCCGCGCGCGCCGCCGGCCGTGCTCGCGGGCCCGCCCCACCGACCCATCAAGCGTGACGAAAGTCCTTCCCCGCGTGCGGAATCGCGCGTCGGGCGGGATAACGGGCATTGCGGGCAGCGATCGAGCCGCTGGCCCGCGTGTTCTGAGACACGAACAATTCGAACGGCCTCGTATAGACCTCCTTCCATCGGCTCACGGATGGTCCCGCCGATAGAAATCGAGGTCCCGAGGATCATGAACAACTGGTTTCACGGTAAATTCGGCGTTCAGTTTATCGGCGCGAGCCAGAATTGTTCTTCCCGCACGACCGCGATGCGTGACGACCGCTCCGGGCTGCCCGCAATCGCGAAGCTCGGGCTCGCGGCGGCCTGTGCCCTGGGGCTGGCGGCCTGCGTCACCCCGCAAGAGCGCCACGCGCTGGATCAGAACCAGTGCTACGCTTTCGGCTTCGAGCCCGGCACCGACGGCTTCGCCGAGTGCATGATGGGGCTCCACCAGCAGCGCGCCGTCGCCCAGTCCAACAGCAACCTGTACTGGCAGGCGCAGCTCGCCGAGCAGAACCGCCGCCGCGAGGCCCAGCAGGACCTCTACAAGGTCATGAGCCTGCAGCGCACCGGCGACGCGCGGTTCCCCGTCTGCGGCGCCTCCTCGGACGGCGGCATGGATCGCCGGACCATGACTTGGTACGGCCCGAACTGCCGCGCCCGCTGATCCGGATCGAGGGAGGTCCCCATGTCCGACATGACGACGCGCGGCCCGCGCAACCCGAGCCGGATCATCTTCGTGACCGTGGCCCTGATCGGCATCGCCGTCGGGTTCGCGACCGCCAGCCTCGCTTGGTTCACGCTCGCGGTCCTCGGCTCCGCCGCTCTGACCTGCGCGGGCTACGGCCTGATCCGGCGGCGGCTCGGCTGGAAGCCGCTGAGCGGCGAGTACCTGTCCAACCTCCTCTACGTGCTGAGCCCGTACTAGGCGGACACCACGCATGCCCCCGCGGTCGCGCCGCGGGGCTCATCGGCGGGCGGCGCAGGTCCACGAAGACCTGGCCGCGCCGCGCACCCATCCCCCAGACCGCTCCGCCTCCGAGGCCACCATGACGCTCGCCCTCATCATCACCGGCTTCCTGATCGTGAACTTCGTGATGGCCGGCCTCTTCTCCCTCGTGGCCCTCTGGGCCGACTGAGCGGCGGCGCTAAGGAGCGCCGACGCAGTTGGCGTAGAAGGTCGTGGTCGCGGGCCAGTCGGAGAAGACCCCCAGCACGCCCACCTGACCGTACAGGACGTCGAGCAGCCGCAGGATGTCGCCGTCGCCGGTGACCACCGGCTTGATCGACTGGTAATAGTACCCGCCGCCGCCCTTCAGGGGGCCCGAGCGCTCCAGCGACCACGCGATCAGCCCCAGCCCGGCCGCCTTGGCCTCCCGGGCGTAGGTCGAGGGCTCGATCGTCCCGTCCGGGCCCGGCCGGACCAGCATCCACAGCGGCGGCGCCAGGATCTTCACGCCCTTCCGGGCGAGCTCGGCCATGCCGGGCTGCCACGTGGCGGGCTTCTCCGGGTCGAAGCCCTTCGCGGTCTCGTCCCGGTCGTCGAGGAAGATCGCCTGGCGGCCGAATTCCGGATCCTTCTCCAACCAGTAGAGGATGTCGCGGAGCTGGAAGCTCTGCGGGTAGACGTCGGAGGCCGGGATCCCGGCCTCCCGGTACTCGTCGACCAGCTGCTGGGCGTACATGTCCTGCGTGTAGGTGCCCTGGAACGGCATCGGAACCTGGGGCACCTTCAGCTCGGGGGTGAATTTCCGCCCCATCCCCTTCACCAGCGCGATGTACTCCTTGTGGGACATCAGCGTACCGGTGCCGGCGTAGAGGTCGGTGCGCCAGCGCGGCGTCGCGTTCATGTAGGCCGCCACCGTGGTGGCGTCCGGGTCGGACGCGTCCATCTTCCCGTTCAGCGACTTGAATTCGTCCAGCGTCAGGTCGCTGGTGCAGCACTTGGCCGAGGCCTTCCGCCCGGTGGCCGGGTCGGCCGGCGTGAAGCCCTGCGTGCACTTCGCCGCGAGCTCGGGCCGGGCGAGGATGTCGGTGGTCGTGTGCAGGTCGCACTGGCTGTGGCGGCAGACGAGCTGGCGGTCCTTGGTGAAGGCCACGTCGCACTCGATGATCCCGGCGCCCATCCGGTACGCGGCGAGCAGGCCCTCCCGGGTGTGTTCGGGAAACATCAGCGGCGCGCCGCGGTGCGAGATCGAGAAGGTCCGGGGCGTGTAGGTCCGGTCGACGCCGCAGGCGGCGAGCCTGTCCTTGAGCGGGCCAGGCTTCAGCTGGTCGACGAGATAGAAGGGTCGGGGGCCGAGCTGGGCGGCCTCGCCGGCGAGCGCGGGGCCCGCTCCCAGAAGCAGCCCCAGCCCCAACATGATCGCACGCATCGCGAACCTCCCGTTTCAGGCCGCCGGTAGAGGGGGACGGTGACAGGGGCGTGACCCCGCACGCCCCGGCGCGCCGCCGCCATGATAGCGGCGGATCATCCGCGCGGCGTCGGCCGCCAGTCGGGCGGCGCCATCTCGAAGCCGGCGAAGTCGAAGCCCGGCGAGACCGTGCAGCCGACGAGCGTCCAGGCGCCCAGGCTGGTGGCGGTCTGCCAGTGGCCGGCCGGCACGACGCATTGCGGGCGCTGCCCGGCGGCGAGGTCCGGCCCGAGATGCCGGGCCTCGGCGTCGTGCCCGTTGGGGCTCGTGGTGATCACCAGCGGCGCGCCGGCGTGCCAGTGCCAGATCTCGGTGGCGTCGACCCGGTGCCACGCCGAGACCTCGCCGAGATCCAGCAGGAAGTAGATCGCGGTGCCGACCGAACGGCCGTCGACGGTCCGTGGATCGCGGAACGTCTCGCGGTAATGGCCGCCCTCCGGATGGGGCTTCAACCCCAGGGTCGCGATCACCTCGGCTGCCGTCATGTCCAGCTCCCTGTCGATCCCGGCCGCGCGGATCGTCCGCGGCTTGCCGGCACTTGGCACCGATGCTACCGGCCGAAAACCCGCAAGGTCCGAGAACGATGCCGAGCCCGACCGTACGTCTCCACCGCGGCGACCTGCCCGCCACCTACGACGCGGGGCGGGCGGTGGCCATCGACACCGAGACGCTCGGTCTCAACCCGCATCGGGACCGCCTCTGCGTGGTGCAGCTCTCCACCGGCGACGGCACGGCCGACGTGGTGCAGATCCCGCAGGACGGGCCGGAGCCGGTCGTGCTCAAGCGGGTCCTGGCCGATCCCGGCATCCTGAAGATCTTCCACTTCGCGCGGTTCGACGTGGCGGTCCTGTACAGGGCCCTCGGCGTGATGCCGAGCCCGGTCTACTGCACCAAGATCGCCTCGAAGCTCGCGCGCACCTACACGGATCGCCACGGGCTGAAGGACGTGGTCCGCGAGCTGGTCGGCGTCGACCTGTCGAAGCAGCAGCAATCCTCGGACTGGGGCGCCGAGACCCTGTCGCAGGCCCAGCTCGACTACGCGGCCTCGGACGTCCTCCACCTCCACGCGGCCCGGGAGCGGCTCGACGCGATGCTGGCCCGGGAGGGTCGCACCGACCTCGCGTCCGCCTGCTTCGGCTTCCTGCCGACGCGGGCGCGCCTCGACCTCGACGGCTGGCCCGAGACCGACATCTTCGCGCACACCTGATCGTCCGGCGGGGCCTGCACACTTCCTGTGCGGAGTGAGACTTTCCTGTCACCGCACCGCGATAAGTCGCTGGTAGGTTGTGGCTGCCTGGGCTTCCGAGTCCCGGCCAGGCCCTCCTCGCCGGTCGCCCACCCGATCAGGCCGGCGAGGAGGGTCCGTCGCCCTCAGGTCAGGGTCCGCGGGCCCGACGGCGTGCTGATCCGGGCGGTCCAGCGCGGGCCCCGGCCGGCCACAACCTGCGGTGGAGCGACGAGGCCCAGCGCCGCGTGAAGCCCCGCGACGGCGGCGGGATCCGGATCCGTCAGGACGAGCGCCTCCAGACCGGCGCCGAGATCCGGCATCGTCGCGGCGGGATTGCCGCGCGGTCCCCACGCCATCGCGCAGGGCGCGGCCCCGTCCGCCGGCCACGCCCCGCCCGGGGGCACCGCGAAGCGCCAGGACAGGTCGCCCCGGGTCATCGTCGCCGCCGCGCCGAGGAGCGCGCCGTGCGCGGCGAGGAGGCCGTCGAGATCGTCCGCGCGGGCGACCAAGCCGCGCAGCCGCCGGCCCGAATCCCAGTCGGCCCGCACCCGCGCCGCGTCGCCGAGGCCGAACCAACGGGCGCCCGACGGCGGCGGCGCCTCCGGATCGACGGCGATCACCTCCAGGAACAGGGCGTCGCCGAGGCGCAGCAGGTGGTTGCGCGTGCCCATCTCGCGGTGGCGACCGCCCTCGGGCATGGCGAGGCCGAGGCAGTCCCGCACATGGGCCACGCCCTCCGCGAGGTCGGGCGCGACGACGACGAGGTGGTCGAGGGTGAGCATCGTTCGGGCTCCGTGTGCGCGGGCACCTATGCAGCCGGCCGCCGGGCATGCCCGGGACCGCACCGGTCCCGACCCGGTCTCGGCGCTCACAGGCTGCCTCGGGTGAGGCGGCGAGGGGTAACGTCTGAGCGTCCCCAAGAAAAAGGCCGGGGCCCCGCGAGAGGCCCCGGCCCGGAAGTGCGTGCCGGGCCGGGCCTCGTGCCCGGCCGGCTCTCACATCACAGCGAGTAGTACTGCACGAACTCGATCGGGTGCGGCGTCATCTCGTAGCGCAGCACCTCGGTCATCTTCAGCTCGATGAACGAGTCGATCTGGTCGTCCGAGAACACGCCGCCCTCCTTGAGGAAGGCCCGGTCCTTGTCGAGGCTGTTCAGGGCCTCCCGGAGCGACCCGCACACGGTCGGGATCTTCTTCAGCTCCCGCGGCGGCAGCTCGTACAGGTCCTTGTCCATGGCCGGGCCCGGGTCGATCTTGTTCCGGATGCCGTCGAGGCCGGCCATCAGCAGCGCGGAGAAGGCGAGGTAGGGGTTCGCCATCGGATCGGGGAAGCGGACCTCGACGCGCTTGGCCTTCGGGCTCTTGGTCCACGGGATGCGGCAGGAGGCCGAGCGGTTGCGCGCCGAGTAGGCGAGCAGCACCGGCGCCTCGTAGCCCGGCACCAGGCGCTTGTACGAGTTGGTCGACGGGTTCGTGAAGGCGTTCAGCGCCTTGGCGTGCTTGATGATGCCGCCGATGTACCAGAGGCACTCCTGGGACAGGCCGGCATACTTGTCGCCCGCGAAGACCGGCTTGCCGTCCTTCCAGATCGACTGGTGGACGTGCATCCCTGAGCCGTTGTCGCCGTAGACGGGCTTGGGCATGAAGGTCGCGGACTTGCCGTAGCTCTGCGCGACGTTGTGGATGCAGTACTTGTAGATCTGCATGTGGTCGGCGAGCAGGGTCAGCGTGTCGAACTTCATGCCGAGCTCGTGCTGGGCCGAGGCCACCTCGTGGTGGTGCTTCTCGACCTTCACGCCCATGGACTGCATGGCCGCGAGCATCTCGCCGCGCATGTCCTGCGCCGAGTCCTGCGGCGGGACCGGGAAGTAGCCGCCCTTGGTCTGGACCCGGTGGCCGAGGTTGCCGCCCTCGTAATCGGTGAAGCCGTTGGTCGGCAATTCGGTGGAGTCGAGCTCGAAGCCCGTGCGGTACGGGTCGGCGCCGAACTTCACGTCGTCGAACACGAAGAACTCGGCCTCGGGGCCGACGTAGATCGTGTCGCCGATGCCGGTCTGCTGCAGGTAGGCCTCGGCGCGCTTGGCGGTGCCGCGCGGGTCACGGCCGTAGGGCTCGCCGGTGGCCGGCTCCAGCACGTCGCAGACGATCGACATGGTCGCGGCCGAGAAGAATGGGTCCAGCGTGGCGGTGACGGGATCCGGCATCAGCAGCATGTCGGACTCGTTGATCGCCTTCCAGCCGGCGATCGAGGAGCCGTCGAACATGGTGCCCTCGTCGAAGATCTCCTCGTCGATGAGCGACACGTCGAACGTGACGTGCTGCCACTTGCCGCGCGGGTCGGTGAACCGGAAGTCCACGTAACGCACGTCGTTGTCCCGGATCGTCTTCAGCACCTCGGCCGCAGTCGTCATCGTGGGCATCCTCCAGGGATCTCTGAATCGGCTCTCGTGGCGCACCCGCACGCGGTCGCGCGCCGGCAAGCGGCGCTTGATATCCGGCGCGGGCGTGCCTTGCCACCCGCCGGGCAGCGGAATCGGCCGACGGATGAAACGATCGGCCCGTTCGCGCACCCGATCTCGTAACCGTGATCGGCAGCTCCGTTTCTAGGGCACCGTTGTTCTCCGGCAATGGCCTTCCTGGCACGATCCATGCAATTGCGGCCGCAGCCGTCGACGAGGCGGCAAGCCGTTCGCGTCTTCCCGGGTTGCCCAGGTCGCGCATCGATACGGACGAGAGAACCGGAATGACCAAATACAAGCTCGAGTACATATGGCTCGACGGGTACACGCCGACCCCGAACCTCCGCGGTAAGACGCAGATCAAGGAATTCGACAGCTTCCCGACCCTCGAGCAGCTCCCGATGTGGGGCTTCGACGGCTCGTCCACCAAGCAGGCCGAGGGCGGCAGCTCCGACTGCATGCTGAAGCCCGTGCGCCACTTCCCCGACCCGGCCCGCAAGAACGGCGTGCTGGTGATGTGCGAAGTGATGATGCCGGACGGCGTGACCCCGCACGAGTCCAACAAGCGCGCCACGATCCTGGACGATGCCGGCGCCTGGTTCGGCTTCGAGCAGGAGTACTTCCTGTACAAGGACGGCCGCCCGCTCGGCTTCCCGGCCTCCGGCTACCCGGCGCCGCAGGGCCCGTACTACACCGGCGTCGGCTATTCGAACGTCGGCGACGTCGCCCGCAAGATCGTCGAGGAGCACCTCGACCTCTGCCTCGACGCCGGCATCAACCACGAGGGCATCAACGCCGAGGTGGCCAAGGGCCAGTGGGAGTTCCAGATCTTCGGCAAGGGCTCCAAGAAGGCCGCCGACGAGATGTGGATGGCCCGCTACCTCCTGCAGCGCCTCTGCGAGAAGTACGGCATCGACGTCGAGTACCACTGCAAGCCGCTCGGCGACACCGACTGGAACGGGTCGGGCATGCACTGCAACTTCTCGACCGCGTTCATGCGCGAGCACGGCGGCAAGGCCTACTTCGAGAAGCTCATGGAGGCGTTCCAGAACGCCCGCGAGGAGCACATCGCCGTCTACGGTCCGGACAACCACATGCGCCTGACCGGCAAGCACGAGACCGCCTCGATCCACGAGTTCTCGTACGGCGTGGCCGACCGCGGCGCCTCGATCCGCGTGCCGCACTCCTTCGTGAACAACGGCTACAAGGGCTACCTGGAGGACCGCCGTCCGAACTCGCAGGGCGACCCCTACCAGATCGCCTCGCAGGTGCTGAAGACGATCGCTTCCGTGCCGACCGAGGCCGCTGCAGCCGCGTAAGACGCGGAGCTTCGACAGACGATGCGAAGCCGGGCCCTCGGGTCCGGCTTCGCCGTTTCCGGGGTAATGGGCTTCCGATCTACCCCGTCCTGGGGGTTGGAGCGCGGCGCAGGCCTCGACGAAGGCCTCCGGGGATCGCGCGGACCGCCGGGCGCCCTCTCAAGGCCCGCTGGCGCGGGCACGTCAGGATGAGTGGGTCGGGTGAAGGAGCCCGTCCGGCCTGCTCGACGGCCGCAGGGGCGCCATCGCTCCCGAATTCCTCCGCCTCAGGACCGCCGCGGGCGCTCGTCCTCGCGGATGGCGGCCTCGTGGTACCAAGCGCCCCCGCCGAAGCTCGGCACGGGCGCGGGCTTCGCCTCCGGAGCCGCCCGGGCGGTCTCGCGCGCGCGTCGGAACGCGGACAGATCGTAGATCTTGGCGGTCTCGCGCGGGTCCGTGGCGGCCATCGCACTTCCTCCTGCACCGGTTCGAGCGGCCGATCGGGCCGGCCGTTCCCGATGATGTGGGGTGCGGGAAGCGGCGCTCCAGGGCCGGAGGCGCCGATGCCGGACATTCGCGCAGTGCGAAATCTTAGGCAGTGTCGCGCGGTGCGCGGCCGCCGGCGGTCCTGGACCGCGGGCGGAAGGATCAGATCGCGTCCGTGCCGGTCTCGCCGGTGCGGATGCGGATCGCCTCCTCGATCGTCGAGACGAAGATTTTTCCGTCGCCGATGCGCCCGGTCTGGGCCGACTTGCGGATCGCCTCCACGGCGCCCTCGACCAGGGCGTCGGACAGGACGATCTCGAGCTTCACCTTGGGCAGGAAGTCGACCACGTACTCGGCGCCCCGGTAGAGCTCCGTGTGGCCCTTCTGACGGCCGAAACCCTTCGCCTCGATGACGGTGATGCCCTGGAGGCCGACCTCCTGGAGCGCCTCCTTCACCTCGTCGAGCTTGAAAGGCTTGATGATCGCTTCGATCTTCTTCATGCCGCTCGGGCCTGCGCTGCGGTGCCTGGCATTTCTAACATCCTCGTGACGCCTTCGCCACGCCGTTTTCGCGGCGTGTCCGACCATAGTGCCTATTTGCTGTGCGATGCACGCACATCCTTAGAGCGCTTCACCGGAATCTGGCGCGATTTTAGTCAGGGCTGATCGGTGCACGGGCAGAGGCGGAGACGGATATGCGGTTGCTGACGGTCGCGGCAATGAGGTGGGTCGATGCCGCGGCAATCGAGGGCGGCGTGCCGGGCCTGACGCTGATGGAGGCGGCCGGGGCCGCCGTCGCCGGGCGCGCCCGGGCGAGGCTCCCGGCCGGTGGCCGCGTCGTCGTGCTGTGCGGGCCGGGCAACAACGGCGGCGACGGCTTCGTGGCCGCGCGCCTGCTGGCCGAAGCCGGCTACGCGGTCGAGCTCCTCTGCCTCGGCGCGGTGTCGGCGCTGACGGGGGACGCCGCGCTCGCGGCCGCGGCCTGGACGGGGCCGGTGCGCCCGGCCGCGGGCGGCGCGCTGCCGTCCGGCGACCTCGTGATCGACGCGCTGTTCGGCGCCGGCCTGTCGCGCGACCTCGACGGCGCCGCCCGCGCGCTCGTGGAGGCGGTGAACGAGGCCGGGATGCCGGTGCTCGCCGTCGACGTGCCGAGCGGGGTCGACGGCGATACCGGCGCGGTGCGCGGCGCCGCCATCCGGGCAGTGGAGACTGTGACCTTCGTGACCTTCAAGCCCGGGCACCTGCTCCAGCCCGGGCGGGGCCTGTGCGGCCAGCTCAGCCTCGCCGATATCGGGACCGGCCCGGCGGCGCTGGAGGCGGGCCTGGCCGCCGGCGCACCCCTCGACCGGAACGGGCCCGACCTGTGGGGCCGGGACTTCCCGCGCCTCACCGGCGCGAGCCACAAGTACACCCGCGGCCACGCCCTGGTCCTGTCCGGGCCGGCCACCAAGACCGGCGCCGCCCGGCTCGCCGCCCGCGGCGCCCTGCGGGTCGGCGCCGGGCTCGTCACCGTCGCGTCCCCGACCGCCGCGCTGCCCGAGAACGCCGCCCACCTCACGGCGATCATGCTGCGGCCCTGCGAGAGCGCCGACGACCTCGACGACCTGCTCACCGACGAGCGGCTGAACGTGATCCTGGCCGGACCCGGGCTCGGCACCGGCGAGCCGACCCGGGAGCGCGTGGCCGTCGCGGCCGCGGCCGGGCGCGGCCTCGTCCTCGACGCCGACGCGCTGACGAGCTTCGCCGGCAAGGCGCCGCTGCTCGCCGCCCATCTCGCCGACGGGGACGCGCGGGCCGTGCTGACCCCGCATGCCGGCGAGTTCGCGCGGCTCTTCGACGGGACGGACGCGATGGCCGAGGGCGCCGACAAGGTCGCCCGGGCCCGCGCGGCGGCCGCGCTCACCGGCGCCGTGGTGGTCTTCAAGGGGGCCGACACGGTGATCGCGGCCCCCGACGGCCGTGCGGCCATCAACGACCACGGCAGCCCCTATCTCGGGACGGCCGGGTCCGGGGACGTGCTCGGCGGCCTGATCGCCGGCCTGCTCGCGCAGGGCATGGAGCCCTTCGCGGCCGCCGCGGCCGGCGTCTGGCTCCACGGGGATGCGGGCCTGCGCCACGGGCCGGGCCTGATCGCCGAGGATATCCCCGAGCTGATGCCGGCGGTCTTGCGCGACCTCGTCGCGTCGACCGGGGGCTGACCCGGCGGCTGACCGCTCAGGTGACCTCGAACATCGTCCAGAGGCCGGTGTCGAACCGCTCCAGCACCGTGGCGCTGATCAGCCAGCGCCCCGGATTGTCCGCCAGGAAGCCGATCCGGGCCGTCCGCCCCTCCAGGAGCTGGAACGTGTCGAGCCAGTAGGGCTCCCAGCCGTCGTCCAGGGGATGGAGCAGGCGGAAGCAGTGGCCGTGCAGGTGCAGGGCCTGCGGGAAGGCGGTCTCGTTGCGCAGGGCCAGCACCACCACCTGCCCGCGCTTCACCGAGAAGATCGGCGCGAGGCCGGCGGTGCCGCTCGCGCCGTTCACCGACCAGATTTTCTGCGGGTCGCCCGTGTAGACCGGATCAGGCGCGGGGCCGTCCTTGGCTCCGTCCTTGGCTCCGTCCTTCACTCCGTCCTTGCCCTTCGGCACGAAGGCGCCGCCGGTGATCACCACGTCGCGGCGCAGGGCGTTCTGGAGCTTGATCTCGGCCGGCAGGCGCTTGTTCTCGCCGATCGGCCCGATCGGGGGCCGCTTCTCGGTGATCCGGGCGCCCTTGGTGACGACGCTCGCCAGGACCAGGCCCTTGCCGATCAGCGCGTGGATCTCGCAGGTGGCGCCTTCCTCCTCCGGCAGGTCGACCAGCAGGTCGTAGCGGGTGCCGGGCGGGAAGGGCAGGGTCGCCCGCAGGGGCTCGAACGTGTCGGTGGGCTGGCCGTCGACCGCCGCCACGTAGACCTTCACGCCCTCGAACTTGATGCGCGTTGCCCGGGCGTTGCAGGCATTGCCGAGACGCAGGCGGATTCGGGAGCCGGGTCTCGCCTCGAAGGCGCCCGGCACCGGCTTGCCGTTGACGGTCACGAGGTTGCCGAGGCGCCCGTGCGCGGCCGCGAGCGCCGTCTGCCCGAACGGCATGAGGGTGCCGTCGTCCTGGAGCCGCCAGTCCTGCAGCACGACGCTGACGTCGGCGTCGACCGCGGGCGGGTTCGTCTCCTCGACGACCAGCATGCCCGCGAGGCCCCGGCCCGACGGCTCGCTCGCCCCGCCGACGACCAGGGGCCGGATCAGGTAGGAGCCGGCATCCGGCGGCGTGAAAGTGTAGAGGAAGTCGCCGCCCGGCGGGATCGGCGCCTGGGTCACGCCGCCGACGCCGTCCATGGCGTTGACGTTGCGCACCCCGTGCCAGTGGAGCGACAGCGGCTTGTCGGTCCGGTTCTCGACCTTGAGGCGCAACGCCTGCCCGAGCTTCACCCGGACCACGGGCGGCAGGGCCTTGCCGTCGAAGCACCAGACCGCCGTCTCGGGTGCGGGGTCCGGCCTGAACCGGGCCTTGCCGGGCGCCGCCGGCAGGGCCGCCGGCGCGACCGCGGGCTCCGGCTGGACGGGCGCGGATGTCCCAGGCGCGGCGGCCGGCGCCTGGGCCCGCGCGGCCTCCGGCGCGAGCCCGAAGGCCGCCGCGGCGGCGAGCAGGGTTCGGCGCGACGGCGTGCCGGCGCGCGAATCGGTCGACGGCACGGTGCGGGATTGCGGCATGGGATCTCGGCTGCGGCTCGCGACGGGTCCGCTCCTTAGCGGCGCGCGGGCTCCCGCGCCACAGGGGCAAGTTTTTTGCTGCGGGCCCGCCGGCCCATGCTATAGGGCGCGCTTCCGGCGGCCGGCGATGCGCCGGATGTCGGCGCGCGCGGGCGTGGCGGAACTGGTAGACGCGCTGGATTTAGGTTCCAGTGTCGCAAGACGTGGGGGTTCGAGCCCCTCCGCCCGCACCAGGACCTCTGCTGAGGTTGCGGTCCCCTCGGGACCCTCCGCCCCGTACCCGACATCTCGGCATCCCGGTCCGCGCGAGCACGACGCCGGCCCGGCCGGCGAACCCAGGTTTCTTTGAAGAGCGACGACGACGATGCAGGTGACCGAGATCAATGCCCAGGGGCTGAAGCGCGAGTTTCAGGTTCTGCTGGCCGCCCAGGAACTCGAGGAGCGCCTGACCAACGAGCTGTCCGGCATGAAGGACAAGGTGCAGCTCAAGGGCTTCCGTCCCGGCAAGGTGCCGGTCGCGCACCTGCGCAAGGTCTACGGCCGCTCCGTGATGGCCGAGGTGGTGCAGAACGCCGTCAACGAGGCGAACCGCCAGATCGTCACCGATAACGGCCTCAAGCTCGCCCTGGAGCCGCAGGTCGAGTTCCCGACCGACCAGGCCGAGGTCGAGAAGGCGCTCGACGCCAAGGGCGACCTCGCCTTCAAGGTCGCCCTCGAGGTGATGCCGAGCTTCGAGCTCGCCGACCTCTCCGACGTCAGCCTGACCAAGCTCGTGGCCAAGCCCGCCGACGCCGAGGTCGACGAGGCCCTGGAGCGCATGGCCGGCCAGAGCCGTCCGTTCACCGAGCGCGAGGAGGGCGCCGAGGCCCAGAGCGGCGACCGCGTCACCATCGACTTCGTCGGCCGCATCGACGGCGAGGAGTTCCAGGGCGGCAAGGGCGAGGGCATCGACCTGGAGCTCGGCTCCGGCTCGTTCATCCCGGGCTTCGAGGAGCAGCTCGTCGGCGCCAAGGTCGGCGACAAGCGCCTCGTGAAGGTCACCTTCCCGGCCGAGTACGGGGCCGAGCACCTCGCCGGCAAGGACGCCGAATTCGACGTGACCGTCACGAAGATCCAGGCGGCGGGCGAGGCCAAGATCGACGACGAGCTCGCCAAGTCCATGGGCATGGAGTCGCTGGAGAAGCTCCGCGAGGCCGTGTCCGAGGCGATCGGCCGGGATTTCGAGGCCGCCTCGCGCCGCCGGCTCAAGAAGGAGCTCCTCGACGCGCTGGACGGCAAGTACGCCTTCGAGCTGCCCCCGTCGCTGGTGGCCCAGGAATTCGCCGCCGTCTGGGCCCAGGTCGAGCAGGACCTCAAGACCCGCGGCAAGACCTTCGAGGACGAGGACACCACCGAGGAGAAGGCCCAGGCCGAGTACCGGAAGATCGCGGAACGGCGCGTCCGTCTCGGTCTCGTGCTTGCGCAGGTCGGCGAGAGCGCCGATATCAAGGTCTCGGACGAGGAGGTGAACCAGGCCCTCATCGCCCGGGTCCGGCAGTTCCCGGGCCAGGAGCAGCAGGTCTGGGACTTCTACCGGAAGAATGCGCAGGCGCTCGCGGAACTCCGCGCGCCCCTGTTCGAGGAGAAGGTCGTCGACCACGTCCTCGGGCAGGTCAAGCTCGTCGAGGAGCCCGTCTCGAAAGAGGCGCTTTTCGCGGACGAAGATGACGACGACACGACCGGCGGCAAGCCGGCAGACAAGGCCGAGGCCAAGGGCGAGTCCAAGACCGACGCCAAGACCGAAGCCAAGGCCGACTGAGTCCCGCTCTGTCCCAGGACGGCGGGCAAGGGTTAGGCGATGGTTAAGCATCGCCGGTGTTCGCTGACATGCCCGGGGCTGCCCTGATTCGCGGCAGCCCCGGGCCTCACTCCGGGGCAGGATGAGATGAGAGATCCGATCGACGTCTACAACAACGCGCTCGTGCCGATGGTCGTCGAGCAGTCGAGCCGCGGCGAGCGCGCCTTCGACATCTACTCCCGCCTGCTCCGCGAGCGCATCATCTTCCTCACCGGCCCCGTGGAGGATTACGGCGCGTCGCTGATCGTGGCGCAGCTGCTCTTCCTCGAGGCGGAGAACCCGAAGAAGGAAATCTCCTTCTACATCAACTCCCCCGGCGGCGTGGTCACCTCGGGCCTGTCGATCTACGACACGATGCAGTTCATCCGCTGCCCGGTGACGACCCTCTGCGTCGGCCAGGCTGCCTCGATGGGCTCCCTGCTGCTCACCGCTGGCGAGCCGGGCCACCGCTTCGCCCTGCCGAACGCCCGGATCATGGTCCACCAGCCGTCCGGCGGATTCCAGGGCCAGGCAACCGACATCCTGATCCACGCCCGCGAGATCGAGGCGCTGAAGCGGCGCCTGAACGAGATCTACGTGAAGCACACCGGCCGCGACTACGACACGATCCACACGGCGCTGGAGCGCGACAACTTCATGACCGCCGACGCGGCCAAGGAGTTCGGGCTCATCGACGAGGTGATCGAGAAGCGTCCCGAGCCGGCGGCCGCCTGACCGGCCCGCGTCGCCTGACCGCCGCGGCGCGGCCTTGATCCCGCCGCGGCAGCGTGTTTGCATCGAGGTTCGGGCCCTTCGGTCAAAGGCGCGCAGCACACTGTTTCTTTAAACGGGCCCCCTACATTCATGCGATGCGCGTCCGCCCCTTGCCGGCGGCGGACGCGAGGAATCGGAGACCGATATGAGCAAGACTGGCGGCAACGACTCGAAGAGCACGCTGTATTGCTCGTTCTGCGGCAAGAGCCAGCACGAGGTCCGCAAGCTGATCGCCGGCCCCACGGTGTTCATCTGCGACGAGTGCGTCGAGCTGTGCATGGACATCATCCGCGAGGAGTCGAAATCCTCGCTGGTGAAGAGCCGCGACGGCGTGCCGACGCCCAAGGAGATCCGCCGCGTCCTCGACGACTACGTCATCGGTCAGGACTTCGCCAAGAAGGTCCTCTCGGTCGCGGTGCACAACCACTACAAGCGGCTCGCCCACGCGACGAAGCACAACGACGTCGAGCTGGCCAAGTCCAACATCATGCTGATCGGGCCGACCGGCTCGGGCAAGACCCTGCTCGCGCAGACGCTGGCCCGGATCCTCGACGTGCCGTTCACCATGGCGGACGCCACGACGCTGACCGAGGCCGGCTACGTCGGTGAGGACGTCGAGAACATCATCCTCAAGCTGCTCCAGGCCTCGGACTACAACGTCGAGCGGGCGCAGCGCGGCATCGTCTACATCGACGAGATCGACAAGATCTCCCGGAAGTCCGACAACCCGTCGATCACCCGCGACGTGTCGGGCGAGGGCGTGCAGCAGGCGCTCCTGAAGATCATGGAGGGCACGGTCGCCTCCGTCCCGCCCCAGGGCGGAAGGAAGCACCCGCAGCAGGAATTCCTGCAGGTCGACACCACCAACATCCTGTTCATCTGCGGCGGCGCCTTCGCGGGGCTGGAGCGGATCATCTCCCAGCGCGGCAAGGGCACCTCGATCGGCTTCGGCGCGACCGTGCAGGCCCCGGACGACCGCCGCACCGGCGAGATCTTCCGCTCGGTCGAGCCGGAGGACCTGCTGAAGTTCGGCCTCATCCCCGAGTTCGTCGGCCGTCTGCCGGTCCTGGCGACGCTGGAGGACCTCGACGAGGCCGCGCTGAAGAAGATCCTGCAGGAGCCGAAGAACGCCCTGGTCAAGCAGTACCAGCGGCTGTTCGAGATGGAGAACGTCGACCTGACGTTCCAGGACGAGGCGCTGTCGCTCGTCGCCCGCAAGGCGATCGAGCGCAAGACCGGCGCCCGCGGCCTGCGCTCCATCCTGGAGACGATCCTGCTCGACACGATGTACGACCTGCCGGGCCTCGAGTCCGTGGAGCAGGTGGTCATCGGTCCGGAGGTGGTGGAGGGCAAGTCGCGCCCCCTCTACATCCACGGCGACCGCAACAAGGACACGCCCGCGAGCGTCAGCGCGTAGGCACTCGGCAGGGTTGCATCCGGCGCCCGGCCCAGGCCGGGCGCGCTGCGGGGATCGCCTTGAAAACGCGCTTCCTCGCAGCCACCTCAGGCTCAGCGCGGTGGCCGCACGCTCCTTCGAGGTCCGGTCCGCGTCGCCAGCCGCAAAGTTAGCGAAATCCGACCCTCGCGGCCCGGTCGGCACCCGGCTGTAGGCGCGCTCCGTGCATGGGGGCGTCGAACCTGGGCGTCCCTGAGAGGAAGTCACATGTCACAGTCGAAATCGCGCCAGCCGGTGGTCCCGGGTTCGACGGGCACCTACGCCGTCCTCCCCCTGCGCGACATCGTCGTCTTCCCGCACATGATCGTGCCCCTGTTCGTGGGCCGCGAGAAGTCGATCCGCGCCCTCGAGGAGGCCGTCCGCACCGACCGCCACATCCTGCTCGCCACCCAGATCAACGCGGGCGACGACGACCCGGCGACCGACGCCATCTACAAGATCGGCACGCTCGCCTCGGTGCTGCAGCTGCTGAAGCTCCCCGACGGCACCGTGAAGGTGCTGGTCGAGGGTGTCGGCCGCGCCAAGGTCGTCGACTTCACCCGCTCGGACGAGTTCTACGAGGCGACCGCCGAGGCGCTCCACGACGAGCTCGGCGACCGCGTTGAGGCCGAGGCGCTCGCGCGCTCCGTGCTCTCGGAGTTCGAGAACTACGTCAAGCTGAACAAGAAGATCTCGCCCGAGGTCGTCTCCGCCGTGACCCAGATCGACGAGCCGTCCAAGCTCGCCGACACGATCGGCTCGCACCTGCTCGTCAAGATCTCCGACAAGCAGGGCATCCTGGAGACCCCCACGGTGGCGCAGCGCCTCGAGCGCGTGCTGTCGCTGATGGAGAGCGAGATCTCCGTGCTCCAGGTGGAGAAGCGCATCCGGACCCGCGTCAAGCGGCAGATGGAGAAGACCCAGCGCGAGTACTACCTGAACGAGCAGATGAAGGCGATCCAGAAGGAGCTGGGCGACTCCGAGGATGGCCGCGACGAGCTGGCCGAATTGGAAGAGAAGATCGAGAAGACCAAGCTCTCCAAGGAGGCCCGCGACAAGGCCACCGCCGAGCTGAAGAAGCTGCGGCAGATGTCGCCGATGTCGGCCGAGGCGACCGTCGTGCGCAACTACCTCGACTGGATGCTCGGCATCCCGTGGGGCAAGCGCTCGAAGATCAAGAAGGACCTGCTCGGCGCCCAGGCGCTGCTCGACGAGGATCATTTCGGCCTCGACAAGGTCAAGGAGCGGATCGTCGAGTACCTCGCGGTGCAGCAGCGCGCGAACAAGCTCACCGGCCCGATCCTGTGCCTCGTCGGTCCCCCCGGCGTCGGCAAGACCTCGCTCGGCAAGTCCATCGCCAAGGCGACGGGTCGCGAGTTCGTCCGGATGTCGCTCGGCGGCGTGCGCGACGAGGCCGAGATCCGCGGTCACCGTCGGACCTATATCGGCTCGATGCCCGGCAAGATCGTGCAGTCGATGCGCAAGGCCAAGACCTCGAACCCGCTCATCCTGCTCGACGAGATCGACAAGATGGGCATGGACTTCCGCGGCGATCCGTCGGCGGCGCTCCTCGAGGTGCTCGACCCTGAGCAGAACAGCACCTTCAACGACCACTACCTGGAGGTGGATTACGACCTCTCGAACGTGATGTTCGTGACCACGGCCAACACCCTCAACATCCCGGGCCCGCTCATGGACCGGATGGAGGTGATCCGCATCGCCGGATACACCGAGGAGGAGAAGGTCGAGATCGCGCGCAAGCACCTGATCCCGAACGCCCTGAAGAAGCATGGCCTCGGGACGCACGAGTGGTCGATCGACGACGACGGCCTGATGATGCTGGTCCGCCGCTACACGCGGGAGGCCGGCGTCCGCAACCTGGAGCGCGAGCTGTCCAACCTGATCCGCAAGGCGGTGAAGGAGATCCTGATCACCAAGACCAAGTCGGTCGCGGTGAACGTGGAGACCCTTCCGGTCTTCCTCGGCCCGCCGAAGTTCCGCTACGGCGAGATCGACGCGGACGATCAGGTCGGCGTGGTGACGGGTTTGGCCTGGACCGAGGTCGGCGGCGAGCTGCTGACGATCGAGGGCGTCATGATGCCCGGCAAGGGCAAGATGACGGTCACCGGCAACCTGAAGGACGTGATGAAGGAGTCGATCTCGGCGGCGGCGAGCTACGTCCGCTCCCGGGCGATCGATTTCGGGATCGAGCCGCCGCTGTTCGACCGGCGCGACATCCACGTCCACGTTCCCGAGGGGGCGACCCCGAAGGACGGTCCGTCGGCAGGCATCGCCATGGCCACCGCGATCATCTCGACGCTGACCGGGATCCCGGTCCGTCGCGACGTCGCGATGACCGGCGAGGTGACGCTCCGCGGCCGGGTCCTGCCGATCGGCGGCCTGAAGGAGAAGCTGCTCGCCGCGCTGCGCGGCGGCATCAAGACGGTGCTGATCCCCGAGGAGAACGCCAAGGACATCGCCGAGGTGCCCGACAGCGTGAAGAACGGGCTGGAGATCGTGCCCGTGTCGCGGATGGATCAGGTGCTGGAGAAGGCGCTGGTCCGTCAGCCCGAGGCGATCGAGTGGGAGGAGCCGCTCCCGGTGGCCAAGCCCGCCCGGACCGAAGAGGACGGCGCCGCCTTCGTGGCGCACTGAGCCGCCCGATCAATTGAGACGAGCCCCCGGTGCCCCGAGCCCCGGGGGCTTTTTCATGGGTGGACGCGGGCGCGGAGGCCCGGATGCGCATCCTGCTGATCAACCCGAACACGAGTGCGCACGTCACCGATCTCGTCGCCGGCCATGTCCGCACTCAGCTCGGCGGCCGTGCGGAGCTGCGCGCCGTCACCGGCCGGTTCGGAGCCCGCTACATCGCGAGCCGGGCGGCGGCGGCGATCGCCGGCCACGCGGCCCTCGACGCTCTCGCGGAGCACGGCGCCGGCTGCGATGCGGTCTACCTAGCCTGCTTCGGTGATCCCGGCCTCCTCGCCCTGCGCGAGCTGTCGCGGGTACCGGTCATCGGCATGGCGGAGGCGGCCTGCCGCGAGGCCGCTGCGTCCGGTCGCTTCGGGATCGTCACCGGGGGCGCGGCCTGGGAGCCGATGCTGCGGGAGTTCGTGGCGGCGCTCGGCCTCGCCGACGCCCTCGCGGCCCTCCGCACGGTGGCTCCGAGCGGCGGCACGATCGCCCGTGACCCGGACGCGGCCCTGGAGATCCTCGCCGAAGCCTGCCGCGCCTGCGCGGGGGCCGGCGCAGAGTCGGTCATCCTGGGCGGTGCCGGTCTGGCCGGGCTCGCCGCGCGGATCGCCCCGCAGGTTCCCGTTCCGGTGATCTGCTCGGTCGAGGCGGGGACCCGCGCGGTTCTGGCCGCGGGCGCATTTGGGCAGGCCCCGTCGAGGCCCGACCCTGTCGAGAGCATCGGCCTGACACCCGCGCTGGCGACGCGGCTCATCGACCCCTGATGAGGATCCGGGGTGCGGACCCTTGCACCGGACCGGGACCATGCCGTAACGGTCGCCAGCCGGGCGGTTAGCTCAGTTGGTAGAGCGTCTCCTTTACACGGAGAGGGTCGGGGGTTCGAGTCCCTCACCGCCCACCAAGATTGTTTCTCGTTTTACATTGTTTGCTGATGTGAGGCCGGCAAATTCCGGCCTCAACAACCGTTCTGACGGCGCCTTACGGCACCTTGGTTCCGGCTAGGCCGCGGCCCACAGGAGAGGACTGATGAAGCCGCGGTCGATGGCTCGAGCGCCTCGGTCAACTTCTGGCCGTCGCGCTTGCGCTGCTGCGCCTCCACGGCCCGTTCCTAGGACACGCCGAGCCGAACCGAGCTGGTGCGCCTCAAGGGCGAGATGAAGGCGCTGGAAAAGGTCTCCGTCCAGAAGACATGCGGGATCCAGTTCGAGCGGCAGGCTGCCCGCTGACCGGCTTGGCGGGGCGTGCTAACCTAAGCCGCATGCCCCGCTGGCTTCAATTCGCCCTCGGCCTCGTCACGCTGATCGCGCTCGCCGCGGGCATCGTGCGTACGCTCGTGCGTCACATGCCGGACGCGGTCGCATCGTGGCTCGGGCCGTGGGCTTACGAGGCGTTGATCCTGCTGCTGGCCGTCAGCTTCGTGGCGATCATCGTGCGGGCCGCCCAGGGCTATCGCTCTCCTCGATCTGATAAGGTGCGGTAATGCTCCGCCGGCTCGCGATCCTCCTCCCTTTGCTCGTCTCCACGGTCGCGCACGCTGCGGGCCCCGGAGCCAGGGCGGTGGGCACCTTCGAGCACCAGGAGGACGGCTACGAGCAGGGCGTCGAGGTGAAGGCGGCGGGCGCAGCCGGCTTCACGGCCCAGTTCTCAACGGGAACCAAGGGCTGCGGCGGTGAGGTGACGATGAAAGGGCGGCCGACCGGACCCGACACGGTCGTCTTCAGCAAAACCGACGGTGGGCAAACCTGCCGGATCACCGCCCGCTACGCTTCGGATTTCCGGTCCGTCGTCCTGGAAGAACAGGGCTGCACGATGTGGCACGGCGCCTCGTGTGAGTTCCAAGGGACGTTGAAGCGAACGGGACGCTAGCTGCCCCGCTACGCTGCGGCGCGCCTGTGGAGGCACCGATAAATCTGGCGAGGGCGAATATCAGTACTAGGACACAATTAGAGAGTGGGCCTGTTGCAAAAACAGGAGGATCTTCGGATGCTTCGCCCTGATTCGAGGGCGGGCTCGCGTGTCGATGGCGTTCAATCAGATTTTATTTTCGATTTTTGTGTATCTAGGTGCCGCTATTTGTGGGGCAGTGGTGGGTGGAATACTGAGTTTTCTCGTCGGTTCTTGGTATGTTGACATCATGAAGGTAACTCAGCGCGAAGGCACGGCCAGCTATATGGTCGTTTTGCTTTTCACGCCAATCGGGGCGTCCTTGGGAGCCGTTGTTGCCCTCGTCGCGCTGGTCATTCGTCGTCACTATTATTGATGAGTTCAATCAGGCATTGTCGGGCGCCGACTCGACCTGGCTGAACTGCCGCGCGCACTGCGCCACACCTTCGCGACGGGGGGCATGAGGGCGGGCGTGCCGTTCGGCAAGGTTGCTCGAGCACTCGGCACCAACGAGCAGGTCGTGGAGCAGGTTTATGGCCACCACCTCCCGGAGCATCTGCGCGGCGTTGTGGAGACCGTGTCTCGGGGTGGTCGGGCGGAAGGCAGACAGGAACTCCATCGAAAAGCGACACAGGATCATGCACATAAGTGCAGAATAAAAACCTTGATTACGTCTTAAATATTACTTTGGCCGCGCTTTTATCACATGTTGAACTGAAAAAAGGGCGGGCGCGATCCTGCAGAGCTGGCCGAGCACAAAACTCTTCTGATCTTGAGGGAGAAAGCGAAAGGGCGTGTAGCGGTATACGCCCATCCAGCCACCCGCGGCACCGCGAATATCTTCAACTTCATATCCCGCCGCCTCGAACAAATGACGTACACTCCTGCGCGTGAACCATCGGAGATGTGTGGCATCCATTATCCCGGTCGGCTTGTAGTTAAAATTTCCGAATAATAATTGCGCTCTTACGGTCCAATGCGCAACATTTGGAATAGAGGCCAGCACACGACCATCTGGCGCCAGCGAATTTTTTACTTCTCTCAACATTTCTGCTGGGTCTACAAGATGCTCTAAAACGTCTGCAAATAAGATGTAGTCAAATTTCTCGTTTCTCTGTGCGAAAGTTTGATCATAAACACCAGTGATGACATTTAATCCTTCTGTGCGCGCTTGCTCGGCTCTCTCGGGATGAGGCTCAACGCCAACTACATCAAGAGAGAGAGCGTCTCTCAGTGTGGATGTAATCGTCCCTGTTCCGCATCCAACATCTAATAGCTTTTTGTTTTTTTTCATAAACGAAATCAATAATCCCGTGCTTTCGTATCGATTATTGTTTCTGCTGTTATACCTCAGAGAAAAAACATTTTGTTTGCTGAGTCCGGCGACGGCCTCTCGAGTATGTGTCATGTTCGGAAGCTCCATTCTGTCGCCTGCGTTGTTATAGGCATTTTCGGAATCGGCTTAGAGCCGATCCGTCAGCAGATTTTGATGCTCAAAATATGGAAAAATCAGCATTGATGCGTGACAAATAAACAAACAACAGTCAAGAAGTCAGAGGTCCGCCAATAGGGTTTTTCAATCGTCCATAGGTCTATGCGAGAGCTTGCCGACAAGCTGGCCGAGATCCGCGCCGGGGTCGCGCAGTTGGAACGGATTGCGGCGATCGCGACGTGCCGGGAGGTCGGGTGCGATATACGGCGCACCGGCGGGCGCAATGTGGCCGGCGGCGTCAGGTGCTGTTCCGCGCTCGACAGCGTCTGTACCCGGTGCGGCGATAGAGACGATGGCGACAAGGCCGAAGCCGTCGAGCGACAAGCCGGGTGCGACGACCGCGTGACCAATTACGGGCCGACATGGGTGCGCTGTAGAACACAGGGGGGATCCGACGAACCGGCCCGGAACAGGTCTCCGGATATTTTCCGGAAACGAAGGCCCGACGGGGCTCCGGATGGCCCGCTACGTTTTTTTCCTGTGCCGTCGCTCTACGGCCTGGGAACGCCAATCCTTCCACGGAGAGGGTCAGGAGTTCGAGTCCCTCACCGCCCGCCGGCGCTCCGGCGCCGGCCTCCGTCGACGGTGAGGGCGGGCGGCTACCGGTAGCCGCCGTTCGGCAGCCGTCCGTGATACGGCGTGTTGCGGCAATGGCCCCACGGTCCGCGCCAGTAGCCGGGCGGGCAGCCGTTCCCCGCTCGCACCTGATACCAGCCGCCGGGCAGCGGACCGACATAGGGCGTGCTGCGGCAGTGGCCCCAGGGGCCGCGCCAGGCGCCCGGCCCACATCCCCCCGCCACCAGCGTGATCGGCGCCGCGAGGCCCGGATCGGCCACGACCGGCATCGCCTGCGCGGCCGAGACCGGCAGCGCCGCCAGGGCTACGGCCGCGGCAGCTTTCGTTAAAATATTCATCATCACTCTCCGGGAAATCGGTCCGTATTGATCGCCCCGATCTTTCACAGAACTCATCGATACCCCCGCAGATGCATTAAATATCGGCCATGAAAGAAATTGGTTCCGGAAATGCGATCAATCCGATGCATTGGCGCGGCGCTTCCGCGCCGGCATCGCCCGTCAGCGGGAGCGCCGCTGGCGACCGGCAGCCGCGTCCGGCCCCGGAAAGAGCTGCAACCGGAAATCTCAACCGGAGGTGGTTCATGATGAAGCTGAAGACAAATGCCTGAGGCCGTGACGCTCAGTCATACCTAAGAATCGGTACTGTAAGCCTAGGAATAGACGTGGGCATCTTCGCGGAATCACTTCGAAGCGGAGGGTGCGATGCCAGTCACGATTCCGGATCGCCTGGGGCTCGGCGTCGCCGATGCCGGGAACGGCCTCTCCGCCCGCGCGGCCGACGCACGGTCGCGGCTCGTCCGCTGGATCGTGGGTAATCGCGCGGCGGCGCGCGTCCCGACGCGGATCCTGACCGACGACGAGATCGCCGCGTTCCGGCGCGACGGGTTCGTCACCGTCCCGGCGATCACCACCGCCGAGGAGCTCGACACCCTGCGCGGCGCCTATGACCGTCTGTTCGAGGAGGCGCGGGGCTGGAAGGACGGGAGCCTGTTCGACCTCGTCGACGTCGACCGCGGCGCCAGCGAGGCGCGCTCGCCCCAGCTCCTCAACCCGTCCCGCTTCGAGCCGCTGCTCCGGGACATCCTGTTCCGGGCCAACGCCCTGGCCATGTCGCGCCAGCTCCTGGGGAACCGCGCGGCCCTCGTCTTCGAGCACGCGATCCGCAAGCCGCCGAAGATCGGCGCCGCCACCGCGTGGCACCAGGACGAGGCGTTCTACGCCGCCTACACGAATTACCGGGCCATCACGGTCTGGATGCCCCTGCAGGACGTCTCGCCGGAGAACGGCTGCATGCTCTACGTCCCGGGCAGCCACCGGGAGCCGCTCCTCCCCCATCGCAGCATCGGCGGCGACCCGCGGATCCACGGGCTCGAGGCCCTCGGCGTTCCGGTGGAGCGCGCGGTCCCGTGTCCGCTCCCGGCGGGCGGCGCCACCTTCCACGATTGCCGGACCCTGCACTGCGCCGGGCCGAATCTCAGCGCCGGACCGCGGCGCGCCTACGCCCTCGGCTTCGGGGTCCGCGCGCCGGAGCACACGCTCCGCCACGAGCATCCCTGGAACGCCGAGAAGCGCACGCTGCGGCAGGAGCGCGAGCGGCAGGCTCGCGGCGGGCTGGCCCGGTTGAAGGCGGGCGCCAAGCAGCAGATCAAGGCGCTCATCCGCTGAGGGAGGCCCCGCCCGCGGGGCTCGTGACCGGGTCCGTCAGGCCTCCGACCGCACCGCCAGGGCCGCGCGCACGACCGCGTCGGTCTGCAGGTGGTGCAGCATGTGGCCGGCCCCCGGAAGGGGCTCGAACCGCGCCCCCGGGATCAGGCCGGCCGCGCGCCGGGCGTGCAACTCGGTGTTCACCACCAGGTCGGCGCTGCCGCCCAGGATACGGGTGGGCCGGCGCAGGGACGGGTAGCCGAGGACGCTGCGCGCGAGCCCCGGCCAGAGCCAGCCCGCATCCTCGCCCTCGGCGGTGATCTGCGCCGGGCGACCCGCGAGGGCGAAGGGGAAGTCCCGCGCGAAGCGCGCCGGCATCGCCTCGGGGAAGAACATCGCGTTCCACAGGAGCGGGAGCAGCGCCCGGTCGCTGCTGGCGCCCAGGAACGCCGACAGCGCGTCGCCGCCGAAGGGCAGCGCCCGCGGCCCGAACAGCACCTGCTCCAGCCGCGGCTCGGGGAAGCAGATCGGCGCGAGGGCGACGATGCCGGCCACCTCGTCCGGATGGAGCATGCCGTAGGCGAGGGCGACGGCGCCCCCGAACGAGTGGCCCAGGATGACCGGGCGCTCCAGGCCGAGGCGCCGCACCGCCTCCCGGATGGACGCCGCCTGGTCCCAGATGTCGGCGCCCCCGCCGCGCGGTCGGCGGCTGAAGCCGTGGCCCGGGCGGTCGACGGCGACCACGCGGAAATGCTCGGCCAGAGCCGGCACGGGCCCGAGCCAGACGTCCTCCAGGCACATCAGCGTGCCGTGGATCGCCACGAGGTCCGGCCCGGCGCCGGTCTCCGCGTAGGCGATCGTCCGGTCGTCGGCCAGGGACACGATCCGGCGCGGCACGATCCGGGGATCGGCCTCGGGGCCGGTCCCGGCCTCCCGCGCCGGTCGGGCGGGGCCGGGCAGGGTCTCCGTCGCGACAGCCATTTACAGGCGCCGCCGGCGCCCGGACGAGGTGCCGAGCACCGCGAAGGCCGTGGCCGCGCCGACGCCGAGGAGGCCGGCCGCCGCCGCGAGGGGGTGCAGGGTCGCGCGGGTATAGGCGCTGGTCCGCATGACCGGGACGGGCGGGTCGCCCCGCGTCTCGCCCGCCGGGACCGGCGCGTGCAGCGCACCGTCCGGGTTGCGGGGCGCGCTCCGGCGCTTCTGGAGCGCGATGATGGCCGGGCCGAGATAGTCGTAGGCGCCGGGCGCGAATTCCTTGCCGGCCACGAAGGCCTTGCCGGCCCCGCCCACGAAGATGTCGCGCTGCGGGTGGACGGCCGCGTGCAGGATGGCGTTCGCCACCTCCTCCGGCGGGTAGATCGGCGGCGGCAGGCTCGGCTCGCGGTCCATGTAGTTGCGCGCCCGCTGGGGCAGGGGGGTGTCGATCGAGGCTGGCTTGATCAGCGTCACCGAGATCGGCGCGTTCTCGTCCATCAGCTCCATGCGCAGGGCGTCGGTGAAGCCCTTCACGGCGTGTTTCGAGGCCGCGTACATGCCCTGGAACGGGAAGGCGAGGTCGGAGGCGATGCTGCCGACGTTGATGAGGGCGCCGCCGTTTTGGCGCATGTGCTCGGTCGCCACGAGGGAGCCGTAGACGGTCCCCCAGAAATTCGTCTGGATCAGGCGCTCGTGGTCGGCGTCGCTGATCTCGCGCAGCCGGCCGTAGATCGAGCCGCCGGCCACGTTCACCCAGGTGTCGAAGCCGCCGAAGGTCGCCTCGGCCCGGTCGGCGACCGCCTGCACGTCGGCCCGCCGGCCGACATCGGCGACGACGTCGATCGCCTTGCCGCCGACGCCCTCGATCTCGGCGCGGATGCGCGCCAGGGCGTCGCCGCTGCGCGCCGCCAGCACCACCCGGGCGCCGCGCTCGGCCGCCATCCGGGCCGTTGCGAGACCGATGCCCGACGAGGCGCCGGTGATCACGATGACCTGCTCGCGGAGCGGCTTGTGCTTCATGCGGTATCCCCGACGCTGTGGCGCGGCCGCACGGGAGCGGCCACACGCTAGGCTATCGATCGGGGTGGCCGCATGTTCCGGGCGCGCCTGCGGGTGATCGGGTCGCAGGCTGCCCGGCCGGGCGCTCAGCGGCCGTAGATGTCCTCGACGCGGATGATGTCGTCCTCGCCGGTGTAGGAGCCGACTTGGACCTCGATCAACTCCAGCGGGATCTTGCCGGGGTTGGCCAGCCGGTGCATCGAGCCGATCGGCAGGTAGACCGCCTCGTTCTCGTGGACCAGCACCACCCGCTCGTCGATCGTGACCTCGGCGGTGCCGCGCACCACCACCCAGTGCTCCGCCCGGTGGTAGTGCTTCTGCAGCGACAGCCGCCCGCCCGGCACCACCTGGATCCGCTTCACTTGGAAGCGCTCGCCGAGGTCGATGCGCTGGTACCAGCCCCAGGGCCGATACATCCGCAGATGCGCGTCCGCCTCCGGCGCCCCCCGCGCCCGCAGCGCGCCGACCAGCTCCTTCACCTTGCCCGAATGCGCCTTGGAGGCCACCAGCACCGCGTCGGGGGTCGAGACCACCACGACGTCCTCCAGGCCCACCACCGCCGTCAGGCCCTCGCCCTGGCTGTGCACGAGGCTGTTCTTGGTCCCGATCAGCGACACCCGGCCGCGCACGGCGTTGCCGGCCTCGTCGTGGTCCAGCACCTGCCAGACCGCGTCCCAGGTGCCGACATCCGACCACGCGAACGACACCGGCAGCACGCCGGCCCGGGCGGTCCGCTCCATCACCGCGTAGTCGATCGAGATCTTGGGCGCCTGGGCGAAGGCCGCCGCGTCGAGGCGGACGAAGTCGAGGTCGGTCACCGCCGCCTCCAGGGCCGCGCGCGCGGCCGCCAGCACCTCGGGGACGAACGCCTCCAGCTCGGCCAGCATCAGGTCGGCGCGGAACAGGAAGTAGCCCGAGTTCCACAGGGCGCCGTCGGTGATCAGCGCCTCGGCGCCGGCCCGGTCGGGCTTCTCGACGAAGCGGGCGACGCGGGCCGCGCCCGGGGCCTCGGCGATCGGCTCGCCACGGCGGATGTAGCCGTAATCGGTGGCCGGCCGGTCGGGCTCGATGCCGAGCGTCATCGTGTAGCCGGCCTGGGCGCCGGCGGCCGCGCGCCGCACGGCGTCGACGAAGGCCGCCGTGTCGGGCACGACGTGGTCGGCGGCCATGATCAGCACCACGGCCTGCGGGTCGCTGGCGGCGGCGTGCAGCGCCGCGACCGCAACGGCGGCGGCGGAGTCGCGGCCCTGCGGCTCGAGCAGGATGTCGGCGGAGAGACCGAGCTGGTCGCGCTGCTCGGCGACGATGAAGCGGGCCTCGGCCGAGGCGATGACGGTGGGCGTGGCGAAGACGGTGGCGTCCGACACCCGCGCCAGCGTCGCCTGGAAGGTCGAGCGCTCGGCGTCGACCAGACGGGCGAACTGCTTGGGCATGCTCTCCCGCGAGGCCGGCCACAGCCGCGTCCCCGTCCCCCCGCACAGGATCATCGGGTGGATCTGGATCGAAGGTCGGGACATGGTGACGTCTCCCGAGAAGGCTCGGCGGTGTTGGCGCGGCCGAGCCCGCCCCGCGCGGGTGCGATGGACTCTCGGGCGCCGATTTCAGGATCTGCCCTTACCGTCGGGCCGGGACCGGAACAACCTGCGCGCATTATCCGCGCGTCGACGGGCTGGCTCCGTGCACCGGGATGGTTATCTCTGGCCTGCCATGAACGCGCCCGTCCCCACCCCGCAGGCCGACGACCCGGCGCCGTCCCCGCGCCGGATTCCCGCGGTGGAGCGCCTCGTCGGCGGCGCGTCGGCGGCGGAGCTCGAGACCTACGGGCGGACGGCCTTCACGGACGCGATCCGGGCGGTGCTGGCCGAGATCCGGGCCGGGGGCGGCCCCGTCCCGGACGCGGAGTCGATCCGGGCCGCGGCGTCGGCGCGGCTCGCCGCCGAGCGCCGGCCGTCGCTGCGGCCGGTCTTCAATCTGACCGGCACGGTGCTGCACACCAATCTCGGCCGCGCCCTGCTGCCCCGCTCGGCCGCGGAGGCCGTGGCCGCCGTGATGGTGCAGGCGAGCAACCTCGAGTTCGATCTCGAGACCGGCGCCCGCGGCGAGCGGGACGACCATGTCGAGGCCCTGATCTGCCGCCTGACCGGCGCCGAGGCCGCGGTGGTCGTCAACAACAACGCGGCCGCGGTGCTGCTGGTGCTGAACGCGCTCGCCATGCGCAAGGAGGTCGTGGTCTCCCGCGGCGAACTCGTGGAGATCGGCGGCTCGTTCCGGGTGCCCGACGTGATGGTGCGGGCCGGCTGCCGCCTGCGCGAGGTCGGCACCACCAACCGCACCCACCTGCGCGACTACGCGGAGGCCCTCGGACCCCGCACCGGCCTCGTGATGAAGGTGCATCCGAGCAACTACGCCATCGCGGGCTTCACCGCGGTAGCCGATCCCGTGGCCCTCCACGCCCTCTGCCGGGAGCGCGGCGTGCCGCTGGCGGACGATCTCGGCAGCGGCAGCCTCGTCGACCTCGCGGCCTACGGGCTGCCCCCCGAGCCCACCATCCGCGCCGCCCTGGAGCGGGCCGACGTCGTCACCTTCAGCGGCGACAAGCTGCTCGGCGCGGTCCAGTGCGGCATCGTGGCCGGCCGGAAGGACCTGATCGCCCGCGTGCGAAAGAATCCGCTGAAGCGGGCCCTGCGCGTCGACAAGATGACCTACGCGGCCCTCGAGGCCGTTCTGCGGCTCTACCTGCACCCGGAGCGGCTGCGCGCGGAGCTCCCGACCCTGCGGCTCCTCACCCGCGACCGCGACAGCATCGCCGCCCAGGCCGAGCGCCTCGCCCCCGCGGTGGCGGAGCGGCTCGCCGGCCGCGCCGCGGTCACGGTCGCCGAGTGCATCAGCCAGATCGGATCCGGCGCACTGCCGGTGGAGACTCTGCCCAGCGCCGCCCTGGTCCTGACGCCGGCCTCGGCGGGCAGCCGCGGCGCGGGCGGCCGGTGCCGGCGGCTCGCCGAGGAGTTGCGCCGGCTCCCCGTGCCGGTGATCGGCCGGATCAGCGACGAGGCCGTCCGCCTCGATCTCCGGACGCTCGAGGACGAGGCCGGCTTCCTCGACAGCCTGGCGGCGCTCCCGCCCGTCGCGGGCGGGGGACGAACACCGAGACGAACCCCATAGGGTTGTTAAGAGAACGGGCCGGACGACCGGAGCTTGCGCGCCGGTATCCCGTGTTATGGTATGGTGACGAACCCGCGGTCGCGGTCGAGAATGGCGGTGCGTGGACCGCGATGGGCGAACGATATGGCGTATACTGCCGATACGGCTGAGGCGCAGCCGGAGACGGATCCGCTGCTTCTCGATAACCAGCTCTGCTACGCGCTCTATGCTGCCGCGCATCGGATGACCAAGTCGTACCGGCCGCTGCTCGAGCGGCTCGGACTGACCTATCCGCAATATCTGGTCCTGCTGGTGCTCTGGGAACAGGACGGCGTCACGGTCTCGGAGATCGGCCGGCGCCTGCGCCTCGATTCCGGCACGCTGACACCGGTGCTCAAGCGCCTGGAGAGCGCGGGCTTCCTGCTCCGGACCCGGCGCCAGTCGGACGAGCGCGAGGTCGAGATCGCCCTGACGCCAGAAGGCGCCGCCCTGCGCGCCGATGCGGTCTCGGTCCGCGAGAGCGTGATGTGCCAGCTCGAACTCAGCGAGCCGGAGATCCGCGCCCTGCGCAAGGATCTGAGCCTCGTCATCGAGCGGCTCAGCGTGAACGACTGAGCGGCCCGGACGCGATCGGGGTCACCGCCGCAGGCGGTTGCCGAGGACGAAGCCGTACAGCCCCATCAGGATGATGCCGACGCCGCCCTCGATGCCGACCAGCAGGTTGGTGACGCGGCCGGTGGGCTTCAGGCCGATCTCGGGCGGGTTCGCGGTCATCATGTTGAGCGCGCTGTAGCTCAAGAGATCGAGGGGATTGTAGGTCGGCCCGGCCTCCGGTCCCTCCACGATGAACAGGCCGCCCGTCAGGCCGAAGAGCCCGCCGAACAGCACGATCAGCAGCGCGAAGGCGCGGGCGATGCGCGACAGGCTCTCGCCGTAATCGCACAGCCACTCGACGAAGCGGTCGGCAGTCCAGCGATAGCCGTGCCGCAGGAATCCGGACCAGTCCCGGTCGGACCAGGCGGCGCGGGCCTGCTGCCCGGCATGGAACCGGCCCATCCGGCGGCCGCGCTTGTAGGCCCAGCTCGCCGCGTCGTGGCTGCCGATGCTCTTCCAGTTCTGCTCCAGGGCGAGGTAGCTGGCCTGGGCGGCGTCGTAGGCGCCGGCCACCTCCTCGCCGACCGCGCCGCCGAGCTGCTCCACGCTCATCCGCGTGCCGTTCAGCCACGCGCCGGCGAAGCGCGCGTGCCGCAGCCGGCAGGTCGCGAGGTTGAGCCGCACGAGGTCGGTGTCGGAGAGATCCGCCCCCGAGAGATCGGCGCCGTCGAGCTTCGCGCCGGTGAAGTGCGCGCCCCGCAGCCGCGAGCCGGCGAGGCTCGCCTTGGTCAGGCTGGCCTCGGCGAAATCCGCGTGGGTCAGGTTGGCGTCGGCGAGTTTGGCCTCGTCGAGCCGCGCCCCGCGGAAGACCGTGTCATCCGCGTCCGCCCCGGAGAAATCCGCGCCCCACAGATCGGCGCCGGCGAAGTCGGTCCCGTCGAGCAAGGCGCCGGACAGGTCGGCGAAGCGCATCGCCGCCTGGCCGAACCGGGCATCCTCCAGCATCGCCCCGGCGAACTTCACCTGCCCGGCGACGATGCCGGTGAAGTCAGCCCCCGAGAGATCGGCCTCCGACAGGTCGGCCGCCTCCAGGATCGCCCCGGTGAAGCGGGTCGAGCGCCCGACCGCGCCGGACAGGCTCGCCCCGCGCAGGTTCGCGCCGGAGAGATCGGCCTCCTCCATGCGGGCGCGGGACAAGTCGGCGCCGACGAGCGCTAGGCCGCCGGATTCGGCGTCGGTGACGAGGCCGGCATCCGGCACATCCGCGAGGGCGCCCGGCCCGGCGTGCAGCTGCGACAGGTCCGCGCCCGGCTCGCGCAGGGGCGCCCCGGCGGCGATCCGGCCGACGAGCGCGCGCAGCCGCGATTCCACCGGAGCGTCCGGTCGCGCGTCGGGAGGAGTCGCCTGGTCCATGGTCGTTCCTTGCCGGAAGGCGCGACCGGACGCCAGACGCTCCGCTCAGGGTGCGGCGGTCGCGGCCGTCACCCGCACGGTGATCGCCTTGGCGGCGGGAGTCTTGGACTGCTCGTCGTAGTGCCAGAGCGGCAGCAGGACGTTGAGCTCCGGGTAGTATCCGGCGCAGTTGCCCTCGGGGATGTCGTAGGCGATCACCCGCAGCCCGCCGACGCGCCGCGTCACCTGGTCGTCCGCCTCGGTCGCCACGTCGACGCTGATCCCGTCCCTCAGCCCCAGCCGCGCGATGTCCCGGCGGTTCATGAACAGGACGTCCCGGGTGCCCTTCACCCCGCGGAAGCGGTCGTCGTAGCCGTAGACCGTGGTGTTGAACTGGTCGTTCGAGCGCAGCGTGATGAGGTCGAGCACCTCCGGACCCCGGTCGGGCAGGTCCGGATCGGCCTCCAGGCCCTCGGGGACCGCGAAATTCGCCCTGCCGGTGTCGGTCTCCCACTTGCGGTCGCGGGCGCCCAGCGGCTTCAGCAGGCCGCCCGGGTGGAACATGCGGCCGTTCAGGTCGTGGAACACGCTCGGATAGGTCGCCTCGATCGCGTCGCGCACACGGGCGTAGTCGCCGACCCAGGCATCCCAGTCGATGCGGGGATTGGGCGGCAGGGTCGCCTTGGCGATCTCCGCCACGATCCAGGGCTCGGAGCGCAGGTGCGGTCCGACCGGGTCGGCCACGCCCCGCGAGCCGTGGAACTGGGCGGTGGAGCTCTCCATCGATACGGCCTGCGGGCCGCTCGCCTGCCGGTCGATCTCGATCCGGCCTAGGCAGGGCAGGATGTAGGCGACGGCGCCGGTCACGAGGTGCGAGCGGTTGAGCTTGGTCGAGATCTGCACGGTGAGCCGCTGCCGCCGCCAGGCCGGTTCCATCCGGGCGGTGTCGGGCACGGCCCGCAGGAAATTGCCGCCGAGCCCGATGAACGCCTTCACACGCCCGTCGAGGACGCCCTCGCAGGTCTCGACGGTGTTGAGGCCCTTCTCCCGCGGCGGCTCGAAGCCGTAGAGTTCCCGCAGCTTGTCCAGCGGCGCCAGCTCCGGCTTCTCGGTGATGCCGACGGTGCGCTGGCCCTGCACGTTCGAGTGGCCCCGCACCGGGCAGATCCCGGCTCCGGGCTTCCCGATATTGCCGCGCAGCAGCAGCAGGTTCACGAGCATCCGGACGGTCTCGGTGCCCTTGCGGTGCTGGGTCAGGCCCATCCCGTAGATGCCGATCACCGCCTTCGCGCGGGCGTAGACCTCGGCGGCGGCCTCCAGGGCAGTCCGGGTGAGGCCGGAACGCCGCTCCAGCGCGGCCCAGTCCTGACCGTCACAGAAGGCGACGAAGGTCTCGAAGCCGTGGGTGTGCTCGGCGATGAAGGCGTGGTCGAGCACCCGCGGCCGGCCGGCGGCCTCCGCGGCCCGGTCGAGGGCGATCAGCGCCTTGCACAGCCCGGTGAGCGCCGCGAGGTCGCCGCCGGCCTTCACCTGATGGTACTGCGTCGAGATCTTCGTGGACGAGCGGGTGAGCATCTCGACCGGCGATTGCGGGTCGGTGAAGCGCTCCAGCCCGCGCTCGCGCAGCGGGTTGAAGGTGATGATCTGCGCACCCCGGCGCCGCGCCTCCTGGAGCGGGTGCAGCATCCGCGGCGAGTTCGACCCGACGTTCTGTCCGAAGAAGAAGATCAGGTCGGTGGTCTCGAAATCCTCCAGCAGCACCGTGCCGACCGGCGCACCGATCGACTGCGGCAGCGCCACCGAAGTCGGCTCGTGGCACATGTTGGAGGAATCGGGCAGGTTGTTGTTGCCGTAGAGCCGCGCGAGCAGGGCCCACATGTAGCTCGTCTCCAGCGACGCCCGGCCGGAGGCGTAGAACACCACCGACCGCGGGTCCTGCGCGCGCAGCTCCTTCAGCTCCCGGCCGATCTCGGCCAGGGCCTCCGCCCAGGCGACGGGCCGGTAGCGGTCCGTCGCCGGGTCGTAGCACATCGGGTGGGTCAGGCGGCCCTGCTCCTCCAGGGCGTAGTCGCTCCAGCCGAGAAGCTCCGTCACCGTGTGCGCGGCGAAGAAGTCCGGCGTCGCGCGGCGGCGCGTCTGCTCCCAGGCCGTGGCCTTGGCGCCGTTCTCGCAATACTCGAACGCCAGCGGCTTGGCGGGCTTCGCCCAGGCGCAGGAGGTGCACATGTAGCCGTCCGGCTTGTTCTGCTTGAGCAGCATCGCCGACCCGGTGACCGGTACGCCCTCGCGGGTCAGGATCTCGACGAGGGAGCGGGCCGAGCCCCAGCCGCCCGCAGGCCCGTCATAGGGCTCGATCCGGACGTCGTCGGTGTTCTGATCGGCCATGGCGCCCTCCACCCGGCGCAGCGAGCACCGGACCTGGGGAACGCGCGAGCGGGCGAATGGGATCACGGGCGCGTCACCGCGCCCGGAGAAGGGTTTCCTCGCCGCCGCAGCGGCTCTAACGTCGACATGCGGACTGTCCCGCCGGAGGAGGAAATCATGGCCAGCGTCGACGTCGAGATGGTGAAGTGCGCCTGCCAGGACTGCGTCTGCGTGATCCCGGTCGCCAAGGCCGTGTCGCGGGACGGCAAGGCCTATTGCTGCGACGACTGCGCGAACGGCCACAAGGATCACGCCGGCTGCGAGCACGCCGGCTGCGCCTGCCACGGCTAGGGCTTTTCTCGTTCGCGCCGCGACGGTCCGGAGGACGCGTCACCGGTCGAGCCAGCCGCGACGCGCCCCCTCTCCCGCACGAGCGGGGACCCGCACCTCATTCGGCGCGGGTTCGGAGAACGACCCCGGGATGACGCGCCGCGGCGGTCGCGGTCAGGAGACCGCGGCGAGCTTGTCGGCCATCGACTGGTCCTTGTCGCGGCGCGTCGAGAAGATCAGCGTGAAGAAGGTCCGCTGGACGCCGAGCTCGGCGAGCTTCGCCTCGCACCGCTCCGCCAGCGCGCAGATCTCCGACAGCTCGCCCTCGATGTTCGTGCCGTTGGGATGCATCGTGGCGGTGAGGCCGCTCGCCTCGATGATCCCCTTGATCTCGCGGACGTAGGGCGAGACCGACGGGCCGACGCCCATCGGCACGATGCAGAGGTCGGCCGAAACTCTCATGGTGCCTGCCTGATCCGGGAGGGGCGGCCCCGGCCGGCTGCGCGACCGGAAGCGGGGCGAGCGGGCAGCCTATGGCCGGCCGCACCGACTTTCCAGGCCGGTGCCGGCCGTCACGCCTCGCCGGTCTCCAGCGCCGCCGCCCGCACCGAGGGCAGGCAGGGATTGGCGTTGTCGCTGCGCCACGCGAGCCACAGCTCCGGCCCGGTCGTGGCCGGCAGGGCGATCGGCCGGAGCCGGATGTCGGCCATGCTGTTGCCCCGGGCGCTGCCCGGCACCAGCGCGACGCCGATGCCGGCGCCGACGAGGGCCAGCATCGCGTGGACCTGGTTCACCCGCTGCACGATCCGCGGCTGCACGCCCCCCGCCTCGAACAGACGGTCGAGCAGGTCGATGAAGTAGCGCCCGCCCCGGGGTGACCACGTCACGAAGGCCTCGCCGTCGAGGTCCCGCAGGGTCGGGGCGCGCGCCGCCGCGAGGCGGTGCCCGCGCGGGACCGCGAGCAGGAGCCGCTCGCGCGCCAGCGGCGCGGTGGCGATCGCGGATTTCGGATCCTGCAGGACCGGCGCCGGCCGCAGGATCGCTAGATCGGTGCGGTTCTCGCCCAGCGCCAGGATCTGCTCGTCCGAGACCATCTCCTCCAGCACGAGGTCGACCTCGGGCAGCGTCCGGCGGACATGGGCGACGACCTGCGGCAGCGTCCGGTAGGCCGAGGCGGCGGTGAAGCTGAGGCGCAGCACCCCGCTCTCACCCCGCGCGGCGCGCCGCGTGATGCGCGCGGCGTTCTCGGCCGCCGCCAGCACCCGGTAGGCCTCGGCCAGGAAGGTGCGGCCCGCCGGGGTCAGGCGCACCGCCCGGGTGGTCCGCTCCAGCAGCGTCACGCCCAGCGTCTGCTCCAGCATCTGGATCTGCCGCGACAGGGGCGATTGGGTCAGGTGCAGCCGGGCCGCGGCCCGGCCGAAATGCATCTCCTCGGCGACGGCGACGAAGCTGCGGGCATGGCCGAGATCGAACATTGATGCAGGATCCGGGATAATCCAGCCAAAATCAACGTTGGACGCATTTAACGCCGGCGCCTAACCCCGGACGCGACACCGAACGGTGCGTTCCAGGGAGAGAATCGATGGCGAGCATGACCCCGGCCGAGATGGCGCGCGTGCTGGGCTCCGGCCTGCTGTCCTTCCCGGTCACGCATTTCCGCGACGATCTCAGCTTCGACGAGACCGCCTACCGGGACAATCTCGGGCGGCTGGCCGACTACAGGGTTTCGGGCCTGTTCGCCGCCGGCGGCACCGGCGAGTTCTTCTCGCTGACGCCCGTCGAGATCGACCGCGTCCTGCGCGCCGCCGTCGAGGAGACCCGCGGCCGGACCCCGGTCATCGCCCCCGCCGGCCAGGGTACCGCCCTGGCGGTCGAGATGGCCCGGGCCGCCGAGGCCGCCGGCGCGGACGGGATCCTGCTGCTGCCGCCCTACCTCGTCGGCTCCGAGCAGGCCGGTCTCGCCGCCCATATCGAGGCGGTCTGCCGCGCGACCTCGCTCGGCGTCATCGTCTACAACCGCGCCAACGCCCAGCTCAACGAGCAGACGCTCGCCGGCCTGTGCGAGCGCTGCCCGAACCTCGTCGGCTTCAAGGACGGCGTCGGCGACGTCGAGCTGATGACCCGGGTCTACGCCGCTCTGGGCGACCGCCTGACCTATGTCGGCGGCCTGCCCACCGCCGAGACCTTCGCGCTGCCGTACCTGGAGATGGGCGTCACCACCTACTCCTCGGCGATCTTCAACTTCCTGCCCGAATGGGCGCTGTCCTTCTACGACAGCGTCCGCCGCCGGGACCGCGACGCGGTCTACCGGGAGCTGCGCGACTTCGTCCTCCCCTACATCGCGATCCGCAACCGCAAGCGCGGCTACGCGGTCTCGATCGTCAAGGCGGGCATGAGCGCCGTCGGCCGCCACGCCGGCCCGGTCCGGCCGCCGCTGACCGAGCTCGACGCGGCCGAGCGCGCCGAGCTGACGGCCCTGATCGGCGACCGCCGCTGAGCCCCCGCCTCGACACCCAAGACAGACCCGCCGAGCCAACGGCGGCCACGACCCGCCTCCCGGATCAACCGGGCGGCGACGAGCCTGGGAGAACGTCCATGAGTGCCAGTTCGACCGGCGCGCCGAGCACCCTGCTCGCCGCCGCCGACGCGGGTCGCCGCACCCGCGTCCGCCTGCTGATCGTCGCGATGCTGTTCGCCGCGACCACCATCAACTACGCCGACCGCGCGACGATCTCGATCGCCGGCCCCGACATGGCCAAGGAACTCGGCCTCTCGCCGGTCCAGATGGGCTACGTCTTCTCGGCCTTCGCGTGGTCCTACGTCCTCGCCCAGATCCCGGGCGGCTGGCTCCTCGACCGCTACAGCGTCAAGTGGGTCTACGCCGCCGCCGTCGCCCTCTGGTCGGCCTTCACGCTGGTCCAGGGCGCCGTCGGCTTCTTCACCGGCCTGACCGCCGTGGTGCTGCTCTTCGCCCTGCGGCTCGCCGTCGGCCTCACCGAGGCGCCGGTCTTCCCCGCCAACGCCCGGATCGTCGCCGCGTGGTTCCCGACCCGCGAGCGCGGCATGGCCTCGGCGTTCTTCAACTCGGCGCAGTACTTCGCCACGGTGCTGTTCACGCCGCTGATGGCGTGGATCGTCCACAACTTCGGCTGGCACCACGTCTTCACCAGCATGGGCCTGCTCGGCATCGCGTTCGCGGTCCTCTGGCTGCGCGTGGTCGACAGCCCGAAGAACCACCCGTCGATGAACCAGGCGGAGCGGGACTACATCGAGGCCGGCGGCGCCCTGCTCGACATGGACGGCCAGAGCCGGAGCAAGCAGGGCGATGCCGGCCGGACGCTGCGCCAGCTGCTCGCCAACCGGATGCTGCTCGGCATCTATATCGGCCAGTACTGCATCACCGTGCTGACCTACTTCTTCCTGACGTGGTTCCCGGTCTACCTCGTCAAGGAGCGCGGCCTGTCGATCCTGCAGGCCGGCTTCGCGGCGGTGCTGCCGGCGCTGTGCGGGTTCATCGGCGGCATCCTCGGGGGTGTGATCTCCGACATGCTCCTGCGCCGCGGCTTCTCGCTGACGGCGGCCCGCAAGATCCCGATCGTCGGTGGCATGCTGCTGTCGATGAGCATCATCGGCTGCAACTACGTCCAGGCGGACGCCCTGGTGGTCGGCCTGATGGCGCTCGCCTTCTTCGGCAAGGGCATCGGCGCGCTCGGCTGGGCGGTCGTCGCCGACACCTCGCCCCGGGAGAGCGGCGGCCTCTCGGGCGGCCTGTTCAACACCTTCGGCAACACCGCCGGCATCACCACGCCGATCGCGATCGGCTACATCGTCCAGAGCACGGGCTCGTTCAACGGCGCCCTGGTCTTCGTCGGCCTGAACGCCCTCGTCGCCTGCTTCTGCTACCTCGTGGTGGTCGGCGAGATCCGCCGCGTCGAGCTCAAGGCCCACTGACCCGCACGCCGGACCGGCCCCGGCCGGTCCGGCCCCGCAACGATCCCGCCTCGCGCCCGGCGCAGACCGGCCGGGGGCCCCCGAGGAGGACGCCATGCTGAATGACAGTCGCCACGCCGCCCGCCACACGCCGACCGTGACCGCCATGAAGGTCGTGCCGGTGGCCGGCCACGACAGCATGCTGCTCAACCTCTCGGGCGCGCACGGCCCGTACTTCACCCGCAACCTCGTGATCCTGACCGACTCCACCGGCGCCACTGGCCTCGGCGAGGTCCCCGGCGGCGAGGGCATCCGCAAGACCCTGGAGGATGCCCGGGACCTCGTCGTCGGGCAGCCGCTCGGCGCCTGGAACGCGGTGCTCAACGCCATGCGGACGCGCTTCGCCGACCGCGACGTCGGCGGGCGCGGCCTGCAGACCTTCGACCTGCGCATCACCATCCACGCGGTCACGGCCGTCGAATCGGCCTTCCTCGACCTGCTCGGCCAGTACCTCGACGTGCCGGTCGCGGCGCTCCTGGGCGAGGGCCAGCAGCGCGACGCCGTCGAGATGCTGGGCTACCTGTTCTACGTCGGCGACCGCACCCGCACCGATCTCGGCTACCGCGCGCCGACGGCCCGCGACGGCTGGTTCCGTCTGCGCGACGAGGAGGCGCTGACCCCCGAGGCCGTGGCCCGGCTCGCCGAGGCCGCCTACGACCAGTACGGCTTCAACGACTTCAAGCTGAAGGGCGGCGTCCTGCGCGGCGAGGAGGAGATCGCCGCGGTTACCGCGATCCACGAGCGCTTCCCCAAGGCCCGCGTGACGCTCGACCCGAACGGCGCGTGGTCCCTCGCGGAGGCGATCCGCCTCTGCAAGGGCCAGGGCCACGTCCTCGCCTACGCTGAGGACCCCTGCGGCGCCGAGGGCGGCTTCTCGGGCCGCGAGATCATGGCCGAGTTCCGCCGCGCCACCGGCCTGCCCACCGCCACCAACATGATCGCCACCGACTGGCGCCAGATGAACCACGCGATCCAGCTCGGCGCCGTCGACATCCCGCTGGCCGACCCGCATTTCTGGACGCTCGCCGGCTCGGTCCGGGTGGCCCAGCTGTGCCGCGACCACGGCCTGACCTGGGGCTCGCACTCGAACAACCACTTCGACGTGTCGCTCGCGATGTTCACCCACGTGGCCGCGGCGGCGCCCGGCAACGTCACGGCGATCGACACCCACTGGATCTGGCAGGACGGCGAGCGCCTGACCAGGGAGCCGCTGGCGATCCGCGGCGGCCTCGTGCGGGTGCCGGAGCGGCCGGGCCTCGGCATCGAGCTCGACATGTCGGCGGTGGAGGAGGCCCACGCCCTCTACCGCGACCACGGCCTCGGCGCCCGCGACGACGCGGCCGCCATGCAGTTCCTGATCCCCGGCTGGACCTTCGACAACAAGAAGCCCTGCCTGGTCCGCTGAGGCCCGGCCCGGGCCCGCGCCGTCAGACGCGCGAGCTCGGGCGGTAGAACGGCTCGTGCCGCGACGGGTCGATGTAGTCGGCGTAGAAGCGCCGCGCGTGGGGGAGCAGCGCCTTCGACAGCTGGCGCCGCTCGACCTCGTCGTCCGAGAGCGCCCGCGACAGGTCGTCGTGGAGCGCCTTCAGGGCGGCGTCGCGATCGACCCGGGTGAAGCGGCCGTCCGCGTAGAGCACCTCACCCTCGCACAGAACCGCGGTGACGCCACCGGTCTTGGCCCGCTGGATCACCGCGTCGAGGAGCGGCGTCTCCGGGTCGAGATACGGGTAGGCGATCTGGTCCCAGTCGATCAGGACCATGTCGGCGCCCTTGCCGACCTCGATCGTGCCGAGGCTGTCGCCGTAGGGGGTGGTGCGGGCGCCTCCGACGGTCGCCATGCGCAGCACCTGCGCCATGCTCGGCACGTCGGCCTCGTCCATGCCGGGCACCCGGTGGGCGCGCAGCACGAGGCGCATCTCCTGCAGCATGTCGCGGTCGTCGTTGATGCCCGCCTCGTCGAGGCCGATCGCCGTGTTGATCCCCTTCGCCTCGAAGCGGTTGAGCGCCGCCACGCCGGAGCGCAGCCGGAAGTTCGAGGAACAGTTGTGGCAGATGCAGGTGCCGGTCGCCGCCACCCGGTCGATGTCGGACTCGTTGAGCCAGACCCCGTGGCCGAGCGTCAGGCGGGGCCCCAGCATGCCGAACCGGTCGAGGTACTCGACCGCGGTCCCGCCACCGCGCTTCTCCGCGTAAGCCTTCTGGTAAGCGGTCTCGACGAGGTGCATGTGCATCGGCACGTCGTAGGATTCGGACAGGCCGGCCAGCCCCTCGAGGGCCGCGTCCGAGCACCAGTGCAGGTTGGCGGGCGCGAGCTGGATCTTGGCCCGCGCGGCTCCGGCCTGGCCGCTATGCAGGCTGCGGAACAGCGAAAAGTTGTCCTCCAGGGACATCTGGAAGCGCTCGAACCAGCGCTTCATCGGGTCCTGCAGCGGCGCCGGCAGGCTCGCCACGAAGTCCCTATCGGCCTGGTAGACGAGGCGGTTCTGATCGCGGACCGCGAAGCAGTACGAGACCCGCATGCCGATGTCGCGGTAGGCGCGCAGCACCTCGTTGGAGCGCGCCTCGACCTCCTCCAGGCTGCCGGGCATCCAGCCGTGGATGTGCTGGACCGTGGTGATCCCGGAGCCGACCATCTCGAAGGCCGAGTACAGGGTGTCGAGGTAGAGGTTCAGGTTGCGTGCCACCATGCGGGTGACGAACCACAGCTCCAGGGGCATGTCGGGGGAGCCGAGCTGCACCGGCGTCAGGCCGACATGGTGGTGGCCGTTGACGAAGCCCGGCAGCAGGATCTCGCGGCCGGACCCGATCACGGGTGCGTCGGGATAGCGGGCGTGCAGGTCCGCGTAGGTGCCGACCGCGGCGATGACCCCGTCCTTCTGAAGAACCGCGCCGTCGGCGATCTCCTCCCAGCGATCGTGGTCGAGGGTGCGGGTGATCATCCGCCGGCTGCGGATCAGCGATGTGGCCATGGTCGTGTCCGTGTTGGGGGAGGGGGTCAGACGAGCGCTTCCTGCTCGGCGAAGGCCCGGTCGACCTCGTCGCGCAGGAGCTCGGTGAGGTGCCGCCGCAAGGCCTCCGCCTCGGGCGAGAACGGGTCGCGCGGGCGGGCGAGGTCGTTGCGGACGATCGTCTTGATCCGCCCGGGGCGGGCGGTGAACACCACCACCCGGTCGGCGAGCGCCACCGCCTCGTCGATGTGGTGGGTCACGAACAGCACCGAGGCGCCGCTGTCGCGCCAGACGTCGAGCAGGAAGTCCTGCATCTTCTGGCGGGTCTGGACGTCGAGCGCCGCGAAGGGCTCGTCCATCAGCAGTACCTTCGGGCGCATGGCCAGCGCCCGCGCCACCGCCACGCGCTGGCGCATGCCGCCGGACAGCTCGTCCGGCCGCTTGTCGAAGGCCTCGGCGAGGCCGACGCGCTGGAGCGCGGCCCGGGCGACGCTCCGCCGCTCGGCCTCCGGCACGCCCTTCAGCGACAGGCCGAAGCTGACGTTCTGCCAGACGCTGAGCCAGGGCAGCAGCGAGGTCTCCTGGAAGATCAGACTGCGCTCCGGCGACGGACCGGTGACCGGTTCGCCGAAGGCCAGGAGTTCGCCCCCGGAGGCGGGTTCGAGCCCGGCGATCAGGTAGAGCAGCGTGCTCTTCCCGCAGCCCGAGGGGCCGAGGAACACCACGAACTCGCCGGGCCGCACGGTGAGGTCGATGTCGCGCAGGGCCTCGTGGGCGCGGGCGGTGCCGGCCGCCCAGACCTTGGCGACGCCGCGGCACGAGACGGCGTCCTCGGATGCGGGATCAGAGGCCAATGGAGGACCCCGCGTCGCGCGGCAGCCAGTACAGCAGCCGCCGCTGGACCAGCCGGAACAGCAGGTCGAAGGCGAAGCCGAGCAGGCCGATCAGCGTGATGGTGAAGAAGACGAGCGACGGGTTGAAGGTGTTGCGCGCCAGCATGATCACCTGGCCGAGCCCGTAGCCGACGCCGGTCGCTTCGGCGACGAGCACCACCATCCAGGCGCCGAACAGGTTGAGGCGCAGCACCGCGAGCAGCCCCGGCAGGATCGCCGGGACGATCACCCGGGCGTAGATCTGGCGCTTCGACGCCCCCATGGTCCGGGCGACGTTGATGTAGTTGCGGTTGACTCCGTCGATCTGCTGGATGGTCGAGAGCACCATCGTGAAGAACAGGGCGATGAACACCATGAAGATCGCCGGGGCGTTGCCGATCCCGAACATGAAGATCGCCACCGGCAGCCAAGCGATCGGCGAGACCGGCGCCAGGAGTGTGATGGTCGGCAGGGTCAGCCGCTCGAACAGCTTGAAGTAGCGGATCGCCACGCCGACGAGGATCGACAGGGAGGCCGCCAGGGCGAGGCCCGCCAGCACCCGGCCGGTGGAGGCGAGCACGGTGATCAGCACCGCCATGGCGGGGCTGGGGCCGGTATTCATCCCGGTGCCGATCTGCCAGCGCTGCGCGGTGTTGAAGAAGCGCGCCTGCTCGGCGAGGTTGCCGAGGAAGATGTGCGGCGGCGGCAGGAGCTTGGCGTCGGCGATGCCGAGCGCCCAGAGCAGCTCCCAGAGGCCGGCGAAGCAGCCGACCGAGACCAGCATCCAGCCGGTCCGGCGGAGCAGGGGGACGAGCCCTTCGGGCAGCGCGAGGCGCTGACCGAGCGGGAGGCGCGGCCGGTCCTGCGGGACGGCGGCGGCGCGGGCGAGGAAGGTGGCCATCCGCTCAGGCCGACTTCAGCTTGAGCTTGCCGTAGAGGTCCGAGTTCTCGGCGATGACCTGTTCCAGCAGGGTCCAGTCGATCGCGTCGCGGCCGGGCTTCTTCTTGATGTAGCCCATCTCGGCGACGGAATCGGTCCGGTCGAGGATGAACTGCGTCTGGTTGCGGGCGTCCACCACCGATGGCTGCCGGCCCATGGCGAGCTGGGCGTTGCTCATCGAGGTCTTGTAGTAGGAGCCGACGAGCTTGTTCAGGGCGGCCTGGGGGTCGCCCTCCGCCAGCGCCTGGGCCTTCATCATGCCCTTGATCAGGGCCTTCACGGCGGCCGGGTTCTTGGCGATCAGCTCGTTGCGGACCGCCAGCACACAGTCGGTGTAGCCCTTGCCGTAGATGTCGGTCCCGTCGGAGAGCTTCACCGCGCCCTTCACGTCGGTGAGCAGGGCCGTGCCGTAGGGCTCGATCGTCGAGATGATGTCCAGCGCCCCGGCGCGGAACGCCTCCACGGCCTCCGGGGTCGAGCCCATGTAGCGGACGGTGATGTCCTTGAAGGCGACACCGTTCCTCTTCAGCCAGTCGTAGGGCAGCACCTCCAGCGTATCGAGCTGGAAGGTCCCGAGCGTCTTGCCCTTGAGCTTCTCCGGGCTGTCGAGGCCGGGCTGGGCCACGAGCACGCAGCCCTCGATGCCGCCGCCGGCCACGATCTTCACGGGAGCACCCGCGTCGTAGAGGGCCATGAAGCTCGTGTAGGGCATCACGCCGGCATCGACCTGACCCATGCCGAGGAAGGTGACCTGATCCGAGAAGGTCGGCGTGTTGACGAAGTCGATCGTCAGCCCGTCATCCTTGGCGAGCTGCATCGCCTCGGCCAGGAAGAAGTTGAGGTTGCAGAAGCCGGTGCCGTGGGTCGCGCGGATGCCGGTGGCCGCCGCGGCCGGGCCGGTCAGGCCCGGGCCCACCGCCAGGGTCAGCGCGGCGGCGGTCCCGCCGAGGAAGCGCCTGCGACTGGGCTTGAACCGCGTGAGATCCGGGACGCGATAATCGCCGTGACGGTCGCACATATCGACTCTCCTCAGAGGGCGGATCGCGCGATCCGCCGGACGGCGCGTGCCGGTGCTGAAACGGAGGGATCGGAGCTCGGGACAGGCTCAAGGCAGTCGCGGAGATCCGGTCGCCCGGCACCTCACCACATCGACGGCACGCCAACCTCTAGCCGCCGCCGGGGCGACGCTGCGCTGGTGAATACGAACCAAGAAGCGTGCCAGACGCGGGAACCTGCGGTGTTGGCGGCGCGCCTCACCCGTCGGCGCTGTCGAGGAACGGCACCGCCGTCATTGCGAGCGGAGCGAAGCAATCCAGCCGCGCCACGCCTCCGGACATGGCGCTGCCCTGGGTCACTTCGCTGCGCTCGTGATGACGAAGGTGTCGCATCGACCGGTCCGACGCCCGCAAAAGCAGCGGAATGCCGCCGGCGTATTCAGCCGGGCTCTTCGGACAATGCCGATCCCGCGCGGGCGAAGAACGCGCGGAGCGGGCCCTGGGGCAGCATCCCGAGCCTCCCGCAAAGGCGGTCGTCGGGCGCCCGGTCGGCGCCGCGCTACTCGGCCACGAGGTTGAAGGTGCGGTCGGCCGGGGCGAGGCTCACCCGCCGCCCCCAGTCGAAGGCCACGAAATCCTGCTCGATCCCGTCCGAGAACACCACGCCGCCCTCGTTCATCCGCGACACCACGGTGAGGGGCGATCCGGCGAACTTGCCGCCGCGGAGGTCGGTGCCGGTGGCGACGCTCGGGAACGGCTCGCGCACCCAGTAGCCGAAGGCCGCCTCCTCGATGCCGACCTCCACGGTGAGGTGCGTCGCCTCGCTGATCGAGCGCGCCCAGCCGGTCAGGCCGGTGCCCGAGGCCACGATCAGCCCGCTCGACGAGTGGTCCTCCGCCCGCGCCCCGTCGTCGATGCGGTAGCGCGCCGATTGGTGGCTGCGATGGCCGACGAAGATCTCGTTCAGGGCGAGCAGCCGCTCGCCGCCGTCGAAGGTCGCCTGCACCATGGTGCGCCGCTGGAGGGGGGCGGCGCCGGCCGCGCTGGCGGGCAGCAGGGCGCGCAGGGCCTCGACCCGCGCCCGGGCCAGCACGCCGTCGTAGAGGTCGGGCGCCGGGTTGACGCCGACCACCGGCTGCCCGTCGAGGTACTTGGCGACGTTGGCCACGAGCCCGTCCTGCCCCACCGCCACGACGACGTCCTCGGGGGCGAACAGGAAGCGGTCGAGGTCGGGGCGCCGCACCAGGGCCTGCCGCCAGTCCAGCGGCACGACGGACCGGGCCTCGGCGAGCACGGCCTGGAATTGCGCGTGGCGCGCCTCGACCTCGGCGAGCGTCTGGCCCCGGCTCTCCAGGAAGAACCGGACCTGGCCGCGGGTCGCGTGCCGGGCGATGAGCAGCTCGTATTCCGTGTCGCGGATGACGAAGACCACGCGGGGGGTGATGGCCGGCACGGCGGACCTCCTCAGCGCGGCGCGAGCCGCGGGGACAGCGCGCCCCGGAACTCGCCGAGGACGGCCGCCAGCAGGTCGGGCGTGACGTTGACGTGCTCGATCGTCTCCAGCTTGCCGGCGAGTTCCCGGGCCGCCAGCCCGAGCAGGACGGCGGGCGGCATGTCCCGGTAGACGGCGGCGCGGCGCTGCTCCGCGTCGGCCCGGGCTCCCTCGACGAGGCGGATCCGCTCGGCCTCCGCGGCCGCCTCCAGGCCCCGCGCCTCCGCGACGCCGGCGGCACGGTCGCGGGCGTTCTCGGCCTCCTGGGCGATCAGCACGGTCTCGCGCCGGGCCAGCTCGGCCTTCGTGGCGAGCTCGTTCTCCGCGATGGCGCGCTCCTTCTCGACCGCCAGGGCGCGCCGCGCGAAGGTCGCCTCGTCGGCCTTCTGCTGCAGGGCCTCGAAGGTCGGGGTCTGCAGGGCGCGCTCCAGCTCGCTCGTCGGCGCGAGGTTGGTGAGCCGCACCGACACCGCCGCGACGCCGATCTCGGCCAGCGCCGGGGCGTCGGACAGCACCCGTTCCAGCACGGCGCGGAGCGGCTCCGGACCCGCGTCGAGGAGGGCGCCGATCGGGCTCGCCCCGAGATACTGGAGCGCCGCCTGGCTGGCGATGCCGCCGAGGCGCGCCTCGATCCGCTCGATCGGCTCGCCCTGCAGGCGCCCGGTTCGGAGGTCGATCGAGAAGTCGACGCGGCTCGCCAGCAGCTCCGGATCGACGACGTGCCAGCCGATCGTCCCCTGGACCACGACGGTCTGGAAGTCCCGGCTGCGGCCGCGGACGAAGAGCGTCATCTCGCGGTCGTCCACCGGCACCTCGCTGATGCTGGCGGTCTCGGGCCGGAACCAGAAGACCAGACCCCGCCCGCTCTGCCGGACCCGGCCGTTGCGGAAGCGGATGATGTGGCTGCTCGCCTCGCTCCGGAGCTGGGCGATGACACCGATGTTGCGGACCGTGGCCATGATGGGCTCCTCGAAGCGCTCTCCGCCGAAGTGGATACCGGTTCGGCTCAAGAGAGCGCGCTGAAACAAAGGCTTAGAACTGGCCTGACCTGTCGAAGCGGAAGAGTTCGGCGGGGCGGAACGCCGTCCCGGCCTCGCGGGCGCCCGTCGGCGCGATCCAGCCCCGGTCGCGCATGCGGCGCCGGAAGGCGGATTTGTTGAGGGGCGCGCCGCGGATCGCCGCGTGCACGTCCTGAAGCTGCCGGAGGGTGAAGTGCTCCGGGAGCAGCGCGAAGCCGACATCCGTGTAGTCGAGCTTGCCGCGCAGCCGCTTCACGGCGAGCGCGAGGATGTCGGCGTGGTCGAAGGCGAGATCGAGCGGGGCGCCATCCTCCGCCTCGGCCGAGACCGCGCCGCCGGACTCGCCCGCCCAGGGAACGACCAGCACCGCCGCCGCGAGTCCGGCGCCGCCCGCCAGGGCCTCGGCGAAGGCCGCCTCCGGCAGCAGCGCGAGGTAGGCCACCGAGACGATCCGCATCCGCGGATCCCGATCAACGGCGCCGAAGGTGTAGAGCTGCTCGAGCCGCGCCCGCCCGATGCCGGCCTTGTCGCGCAGGACGCGCTCCGCGGCGGCGTCGAGGGTCTCGGCGATGCCCACGAACCCGCCCGGCAGGGCCCAGAGGCCCGCCTGCGGCTGCTGGCCCCGCCGCAGCAGGAGGGCGGCGAGCCGGCCCGCCCGGATCCCCAGCAGGACGAGATCGACCGCCAGGGCGGGCCGCTCGTAGGCCGCAGGATCGTAGCCTGCCAGGAACTCGGACTCGGTCATCGGTCTTTCTACTCAAGTTGAGCATAACTAAGACGCAGATTGCGCATATGTCAAGCCGAGAGCGGATTCGCTGGGAAGCGCCGCGGAACGCACAGCTCCGCACCGGCTCCGCACAGATCCGCCCGGGCACGGCCGGCCGGTGCGGTCCGAGCCTGGAAAAGGGCGAAGCTTCTCGTGGCGACGGAGGGGCTGGCGCGGGAGCTTCAGCGGCGAGCCGGCATCGATCCGCCGGTGCAGGAGGTTTCCCCGATGCCGTTCTTCACTCCACGATCCGCGGTCGAGCCCCCCCGCAACGCCGCGCTGTCACCGCTCTTCCTCGCGCTGCTGGCGCTGCTCATCATGCTGGCCTCGGCCCACGCGGCGCCGGGCCGAGACCGGGGCGGCCTCACCCTGCGCGGGCCGGCCGGCACCGCGCCGGTCGAGGCCGTCCAGTTGGCGACCGACATCAGCGTCGACGTCAGCGGTCCGACCGCCCGGGCCACCGTCACCCAGGCCTTCCGCAACGTCACGGCGGACTGGGTCGAGGGCACCTACGTGTACCCCCTGCCGGAGGACGCGGCCGTCGACGGGATGAAGCTCGTCATCGGCTCCCGCGTGATCGTCGCCGACATCCGCGAGCGGGCGGCGGCCAAGCGCGCCTACGAGGCCGCGAAGGCGGCCGGGCAGTCGGCGGCGCTGACCGCGCAGGAGCGGCCCAACGTCTTCACCAACGCGGTCGCCAATATCGGCCCCGGCGAGACGGTGGTGGTCCAGATCACCTATCAGCAGACGATCCCCGTCTCGGGCGCGACGCGGACGCTGCGCCTGCCCCTGGTGGTCGCGCCCCGCTACAATCCCGCCCCCGCCCCGGTGGACGCGGTCTCCCTCGACGGCGTGGCCGGAGAGGCCCGCGACCCGGTTCCGGATCGCGCCCGGATCAGCCCGCCGGTGCTCGACCCGGCCCTGTCGTCGCCGACCAATCCGGTCGCCGTCACCGTGCGGCTGCAGGCGGGCTTCCCCGTCGGTGACGTCCGCAGCGCGACCCACGCGATCCGCGTGACCGAGACCGGCCCGGAGGCGCGGACCGTCACGCTCGCCGACGGCGTCGTCCCGGCCGACCGCGACCTCGAGCTGACCTGGGCGCCGGTCCCGAGCCGGGTGCCCGGCCTCGGCCTGTTCCGCGAGACCGTGGCGGGCCGGACCTACCTGCTGGCCGCCGTGAGCCCGCCGGCGATCGAGACCGACACGGCCGCCCGGCCGGCGCGCGACGTCACCTTCGTCATCGACAATTCCGGCTCGATGTCGGGCGCCTCGATGCGGCAGGCCAAGGCCGGGCTGCTCGCCGGTCTCGCCCGCCTGACCCCGTCGGACCGCTTCAACGTCATCCGCTTCGACGACACCTGGGACGCGCTTCATCCCGCGCCCGTCCCGGCGACGCCGGAGGCCCTGGCGCAGGCCCAGGCCTTCGTCGCCGCCCTGGAAGCCCGCGGCGGCACCGAGATGCTGGCGCCGCTCAAGGCGGCCCTCGCCGACCCGCACCCCGAGGACGGGCGCGTCCGGCAGGTCGTGTTCCTTACCGACGGCGCCGTCGGCGACGAGGAGCGGATCTTCGCGGCGATCCACGCCAATCTCGGGCGCACGCGCCTGTTCATGGTCGGCATCGGCTCGGCGCCCAACGGCCACCTGATGCGCCACGCCGCCGAGATCGGACGCGGCAGCTTCACCGAGATCCGCGACCTCGCGCAGGTCGGCGAGCGGACCCGCGCGCTCTACGAGAAGCTGGAATCACCCGCCGTCACCGACCTGACCGCGACCTTCTCGGTCTCGGGCGTCGAGGTCACGCCGGGCGCGCTGCCCGACCTGTATCGCGGCGAGCCGCTGGTCTTCGCCGCGCTTCTGCCGGGAGCGGCCGAGGAAACGGCCCGCGGGACCGTGACCGTCACGGGCCGGGTGGGCGGCCGGACATGGACCCGGACGCTCCCCCTCGCCGAGGCGGGTGCGGGCGCCGGCATCTCCAAGGTCTGGGCGCGCTCCCGGATCGGCGAGACCGAGACGGCGCGCATCACGGGGCGCCTCGGCGCGGACGCGGCCGACGCCGCGATCCTGGCGCTGGCCCTGGAGCACGGCCTGACGACGCGGCTGACCAGCCTCGTGGCCGTCGACGCCACGCCGCGCCGCGCGCCCGGCACGCCCCTCGTCGCCGCCGACCTGCCGCTGAACCTGCCGGCGGGCTGGGACTTCGCCAAGGTGTTCGGCACGGACCGGCCGGGCGCCACGCCCGCCGACGACGGGGCAGCGCGGATCGTGCCGATCCGGGCCGAGGGCGCGGCGGTCGACCTGCCGCGGACCGGGGCCGGCATCGTGGCGCAGCTCGGCCTGGGCCTGCTCCTCGCCCTGCTGGGTCTCCTGCTCGGCACCGGCCTGACGATCGGCGGCCGGCGGACCGGGGACGCGCGATGAGCCGGCGCACGGTGACCGGACTGGGGAGGGCCCTCGCGGCCCTCCTCACCCTTGCGGGGCTCGGGCTCGCGGCGCAGGCCGCCTGGATCCCCGCCAAGGCCGCCCTGGCCCAGCTGCTGCTGGAGCGCGCCTTCGCCCGCACCCTGGCCGAGGGTCGGCCCGCCCGGCCCTGGCCCTGGGCCGACACCGAGCCGGTCGCCCGGCTCACCGTCGCGGGCCGCAGCTTCGTGGTGCTGCGGGGCGGGAGCGGCCAGGCCCTGGCCTTCGGCCCCGGCCACCTGGACGGCACCCCGGAGGCCGGCGCGCCCGGCACCGCGGTCATCGCCGCCCACCGCGACACGCAGTTCGGGGTGCTGGGACAGCTCGGGCCCGGCGATCCCGTCACGGTGACCGGCCGCGACGGCCGAACCCTGCGCTTCCGCGTCACCGGCACGCGGGTGGCCCGCTGGGATGCCTCGGGCATCGACCCGCAGGCCCCGGGGCGGCATCTCGACCTCGTCACCTGCTGGCCCCTGGAGGCGCTGCAGGCCGGCCCGCTCCGGCTTATCGTCGAGACCGAGCTGGCCCCGGAGCCGGAGCGTTCCTGACGCTCGGCGTGGACGGCCAGCTTGGCCGCGCTTGCGCGAATGTGCGGTTTCGTGCGGATCTGTGCGGGTCAAGCCCGTGCGAGCCGTGCCTGTGAGCGAGATCGAACTGTCCGAGGCGCAGAGCCGCGCCATTGCCCAGACCGTGCGCGAGGCGCTGGCCCGCCGGCGCATCTCGCGGCAGACGCTGGCCGAGGAGGCCCGGATCAGCATCTCGACCCTGGAGAAGGCGCTCGCCGGCCGCAGGCCCTTCACCCTGGCGACGACGATCCGCCTGGAGGAAGCCTTGGGCCAGTCCCTGCGCCAGGAGACGGCGCGCCCGGCCCCGGAGGCGGCCCGTCACGCGCCCGACGAGCTCGGCTCCTACTCGCGGGAGAGCGTCGCCTGGATCGAGGGGCGCTACCTCACCCTGCGGCCCTCGTTCGGGTCGGCGGGCGCGATCTTCGCCTACCGCACCGAGATCGCCTGGGACGCGGACGCGGCCCGCCTCGTGTTCCGCGAGGCCGAGCGGCTCGACGCCCCCTTCGCGCAGTCCGGCAGCGTCGCCGTGCCGAGCCAGTCGGGCATGATCTACCTCGTGACCAACTGGCACGGGCAGCACCGCCTCGCGGTGCTGTGCCGCCCCAACATCCAGGGCGAGATGTACGGGGTCCTGACGACGCTCCACGCCGGGCGCGGCACGCAGCTGACTCCGGCCGCGGCGCCCCTGGCGCTGCTGCCCGAGCAGGCGGGCGCGCACGGGTACGGGCGGATCGGGCCGGAGGAGCCGGGCTACGGTCCGTACCGGGCCTATCTCGCCCGGGTGAACGACGACGGCTACGCCACCTTCTTCACGGGCGTCGCCTGACGGGATCTGACGGATGAGCCTGAAGGCGCGGCGCGCGGCGGGCTTGGAGCGGGTACCGGGAATCGAACCCGGGTATTCAGCTTGGAAGGCTGGTTCTGATCGGCCCCCACGAGGTGGTCCAAGGTCAAAGTTAGTGCAGTGTCGGTCGCTGGACCACGGCGAGCTTGGCCGGTGCAGCCGGCCAAGCGGCTATAGCTGGCACGAACACCTCTGGCGCGGGCGGCCGGTAGCCCAATGCGCCATGCGGCCGAACCGTATTGTAGTGCCGTCGCCAGCCCTCGATCATGATCTGCGCCTCCTTGAGCGTGTAAAAAATCTCGCCATTCAGCAGCTCGTTGCGTATCTGTGCGTTGAAGCTCTCGACATATCCGTTCTCCCACGGCGAGCCAGGGCTGATGTAGGCCGTCCTTACGCCAACGGCCGCAATCCAGGACTGGACCGACTTG
>NZ_FOZY01000035.1:0-46807 GCF_900116245.1 Methylobacterium sp. yr668
GGCGCTTCCAGGTCAGGCTTCAGCACCCCCCTGGAATCATCGCCATCCCGGCCACTCAACCCCGCCTCAGACCCTTACCGGACGGGCTCTTAGAGGTTCGCCACATACCCGCTCACGATGATCCCGCGGCGATCCAGCATGGCATCCACTGTGTCTCTGATATGATCACACAGGCAAATGTCGCCACGTTGATCTGTGCGGATCGGTGAGATCAGCGCGCTGAACAAGAATATGCTGGCGACAATCTGCCACCCGTCCGTCAGGCAATCATGCGATGTGAAGCGCTCACCCGCAACAAGGAAATGGCGCGCCAGGCTTCCGTTAACGATCGCGACAGGAAGGACTTCCTCAAGATCATATTGCCGCATCTGCGGCCTTCTCAAAGGCGCCGATCCACGCCAAGTTCGTCCCTGGCAGACCACACGCACACGCCGCGCCGCTCTTTAGCAGGGGGCGGCCAGCACCGGTGTTAGCAGCACCGAGTGCCGGCCTGACCACGATCCGTATCATCTGAGGATACAGACTATGGCTGAGACCTTCCCTACCGGCGTTATCGCGCCGACGAAACTGCCCCGATGCATGAAATCTGGGCAGTCCCACCCCCCGTCCCGGCAACCCGCCTGATCGCCTGATGGTGCGCTGGCACGCGATACGCCGTGCCTCAGCGTCCCCTCGCTATCCCGCAATCCTGACGCCCTCGTCACCGCAGGCCTGAGGCTGCGAAAAACGAATCCGTTCGTCGCCCTGCCATTCGGTGAGGGCGCGCGGGTTGGCGTCGCCTGGACGGAAACCATCCATGACCATCGTCATCCCCCATCCCGCCGCCCAGCGCGGCGGCCGACAGCGTTTGGCCGCGCGTAGGCAGCCTGGATCTACGACCACCAGCCGGATCACCGTCCCGCTCGGCAGCGCCGCGGCCCTCGGCTGCGGCCACGTCCAGCCCGCGATCCCGCAGATCTGCGCACCCGAACTGATGGCCGCAGCCCAGGCCGCGCTCGACGGCGCCTTCCGGGCGACCTTCGTGCCCGATCCGCTGCTCGGACCAGGCTTGTCGCAACTCGGATCCGTGCTGGCCTCCATGGTCAAGAGGCACGGGTCCCTCATCGAGGCGGCCATCACGGACGTCCTGGAGCGAAGCGGGCGCTACATGGTGCTCCGCAACGTCGCGATGCCGATCACCGTTCCGACCCAGGAGCTCGTCCGCGCCAGCAGCGTCGCCCAGCTCAACCAGACCTCGATCGAACTCGCGGGCGCCGTCGCGCAGTCGGTATTTCTCGACCTGATCGTCGTCGACCGGAAAGAGAGCCGAGCCATCATCGCCGAGGTCAAGAGAGGCTCCGGAAAAAATGAGGCTAGGAAAATACACCAAGTCGAATGGGTACTGCGGTGCGCGCAGGTCCAGGGCCGCTCGTTTCTGGCTTCACTCGGCTTTGAGGTCGCGCAAATCCGCGCGGTGCTGATCGACGTCTATGGACGAGCCGGGTACGGTGATGACCTTACGGTGAGCGGACCGGCCATAGATCAGCTGTTCGCGACCCCGGTCTTGGCCGCGCTCGAGACTGTGACGGCGGCGCTTCAAGCCCGATTGCGCGCGGCTGTGCCGGACCTTCTGACGATGGCGTTGGCGAGCCTCGCCGTTCCTGAGATCGTCAAACACCCGCACTCGCCCGGGCCGCTCGCGCCCTGACCGCACCGCGCTGGCATCGGGTCGCGGCCGCGACCCGATGCGTCCATCCCGCTCTCCATCAATCCCGCACCGTGCGCCTGCGCGCCGGCGCGTTCTCCAGGTCTGTCTCAATGACACTCGCTCGTGACCCCGATGCCCACCTCTCCGGTACAACTGACGCGGCCAGCCTCTCGCTGCCGTTGTTCTGGTGGCGCGTCCTCGCCCCTGAGGCGCTCGATATGGCGGCGCAATGCCGCCTGTCCGCTGCCCTGAATGCCGCGCAGCCCCTGCCGTCCCCCGACTGGTCCGCCGCTTGCCGGGGTGATTCGGCGGCTGCGATCCATATCGCACTCAACGTCCTCGCCGAGGCCATCGCCTTTCCTGGGCGCCTCGATCCGGCGATGTCGGCGATCTGCCTGTGCGCAGCGCGGGGTGACGGCTCTTGCATTGACCTGCTCGTGCACGTGCTCGGGCGGCGCGCTCGACGCCGGGCTGATCTCGAGGTGCTCTGCCTCGCCCACGCTTGGTGCTCCGCTCCGCGCCGCGGTGCCGACCGCGTCTGCGTCGCCCGCTGAAAGGAAGGAAGCCGATGGCGTTCTCTTCGACACCCCCTGCCCTGCAGATCGACCCCGAGGCGGCACGTCGCCTGCTCGAGCCGATGCTTCCGCGCCGCCTGCGCGCCTGCCTCGCTCAGGATCTGCGCGTGGCTTCTGCTTGCTCCGAACTCGCCCTCGAGATCACCACCCTTGCCCCGGATGCCGAGGCGCTGGTCTCCGCCTGGATCGGGGCGGCCTCTTCGGAAGGCGGTTTGTGGCGTGACCGTCGATGGATAGCCCGACGATCCGCTCTGATCCGGTTCCTCGACGTGTGGGCAGTGGAGCACGATCAGCCTGTGGCGCGGGCGTTGGCCGATGTCGCGATGCTGTTGTCCTGCGCCGGCGATGATCGCAGAGCTGCAGCGCGCTTGGCCCAGCCCCTGTGGCTGGAACGCGAAGCGGTTCTCGACCTCCGGCAAGGAGTTGCAGCGCTGGCCGAGGCGCAGACGCGCCTCACTATCGGACGCGTCGCTGGGCAGGGTGACGATTCGGACGTTGCCGGCGCGACCGATCTCGCTGTCGCGCTGCAGGCAGCTTGGCACGACGCGCTCACGGACGCGCTTCTGACGTTCTCCGAGAAGACGAGCAGCGCCATCGCCGCTGCTGCCACCTTGGCCTGTGGCGCCGATGATGCCTTCGCCAGCGACGTGGCACTCGTCCACGCGCTCGTGCCCGTTGGGGAGGTCTTGACACGACCCGTCGCAGACAGCGCGGCGACGCGGGAGCGGCGCAGATGGAAGAAGATCGAGGCTCAGCTCGTCAAAAAAAGCGAGGCGCGCCGGCGCGAGAAGGCGGCGACCATCGACACCACGCCACAGCTGCCGGATGCCGTTGCCCCACCCGCGGAAGTGCCCAAAGGCCACGTCCTCGTCGTTCCGGCGATCCAGGAGACCGGGAGTGACCGCGGCAAATCCATTGCCCGCGGTTATGAGCACATCATCGGCAAGCCGCTCCCGCTTGTCGCCGTGCCTGATCTCGCAGCCGCGCGCACGCGGCTCGTCTTCGAATTTCCTTACGCTCAGGTCACGATCGACAGGCTTCTGGCCGACCTGATCGGACGTGAGTACACCACGTTCCGGCCGACCCTGCTGATCGGCCCGCCGGGAGCCGGCAAGACTCGCCTCATCGCCAGGATTGCCTTCCATCTCGGGCTGGGGTTGTGGCGAGTCGATGCGACGCGCGACGCCGGCGCATCGCTGGGTGGCCTCGACCGCCGTTGGGCGACATCGGAACCGGCGCATCCGATCATGGCGGTAGCTCGGACCGGTAGTGCTAACCCCCTGATGCAGATCGATGAATTGGAGAAATCCGCGACTCGTTCGGATCACGGTAGGCTCTGGGATGCCCTGCTTTCGATGCTCGAACCGGAGACCGCCCGAACCTACCAAGACCCTTGTTTCCAGACGGAGACTGATATCAGCCGTGTCTCGTGGCTGGCCACTGGCAATGAGATCGGCAACTTGCCCGCCCCTCTGCTTGATCGCCTGCGCGTGTTGGAAATGCCCGCCCCGAGCCACGCAGATCTCGATGCTCTGCTCGAACCGGTCCTGGCAGGAATCGCGGCCGACCATGAGCTCGCTCCCGCCTTCATTGCGCCGCTCGACGGCGAGGAGATCGCGTTGCTTCGACGGTCCTGGCGAGGCGGCTCGGTCAGGCGACTGATTCGCTTGGTCGAGGCTGTTGTCAATGCGCGTGAAACTCTCGCTGTGCGACAATAGATTGACATGATTGATTGCTGGATAGGGTATATCTCTGTCCGGTTCTATTCTTGCACCCGTATGAGCCGTGACTCTGCAATGATCGTGCATTCTGTCGTGCTGAATAGGTTGAGAAAAGCTTGCACAATCATCGAGTTTGTAGCTTTTAGATATTTCTGATGAATTTTCGTCACCATTAACGATTGCAACTGATATCGAGATTTCTTCTTCAGATTCGTTTGAGCTCTCTCGGGTCTTCCCTTGAGACACTTTTTCCCTGACGTCGCCAGCCTGCCAAACTGCGCTGCCGGAAACACCGACCTTTACAGAAGTCTCACGCCACAAGGGATCGAATGCTCGGCGCGCACGGAACTGTTGATCCTCAGGTTCGAGCATGACTACGACGATAGGTTCTGGCCCATCACGGTGGAGGATCGCCGCACGGGCGGCTTCCCCGTGTTGTGCCAGGATCGAGGCGCGAATCGTGGATGGCGACAGTTCGCCTCCCGTGCTGGCGTCGAGCGCCGGGCCGATATCGACAGTTGCGACCTTCATGTGGGCCGGCAATCGCTTGACGACGCCACTCATGGTCACGGTCCGAGCCTCATGAACCCGTGCGTCGAGATCAGCGGCATATCCAATGGTGTCGCCAAGGATGGTGATCGAAGCTCGAGCGCCCTCTCCGCGTGGCCTCAGAATCCGGGAGGCCTCCTGCAACACCGCTGCCTTCGCAACGAAGAAGCGCTTCAAATTGAAGGTTCCGGCAGCCATGGTTGGGACCTCGCGGTATGCCGGGAGGATAGGCGCTGACGGCGATGAAAATCGGAAGCGAAAAATTTAGATCGGCGTGACCTCGGCCATGGCGCTCACTAGGTCCCCTAGTGGGTCCTGAACCTATCCCCGAACCCGCTCGGGATTGGGATAGAATTTTTCCGCTTCGCATCGGACGGGAGATGTTGCCCAGGAGCGATCCCTCCAAGCATGAGGTGCTCATAAACGAGGTCCGACGCTGACCCTTGAGGTTACGACTCATCAGGGACCATCGCGATTTTCGTCGCACCTGGCCAAGCTAGAGAAACGAACAGGCCAGGGGGCGCGAACCATGACACATTTCACATGTGTCCGTGTCGAACGTATCCGAGACCGCAGTGAGCTAGCCCGCATCGCGTCGCACGGTCTGCGGCTTGATCCCAGCAGCAAGGCGCGTGTGGACCCGGCTCGAACGCCGCTCAACCGCTCGGGATCGGACTATGCGGAGAACCCGCTGGATCTCTCGAAGGCGCTCGAAGGCTTCCTCAAAGCAAACGGTGCCCGACTATACGGACGCGCGCCGATCGGCCTCCACGTCCTCGTGAGCGTCAGCCCCGGCTGGATCACTGAGGTCGGCGAATTGCACGATCCCCAAAATACGCGGAACGTTCAGTTGGCTCAACAAGCTGTGGACTGGGTCCAGCGAGCACTTGGCGGGGGGAGGCCCTGCATCGTGGCCTGGCGGCAGGATCTCGATGAGAAGGGCGGCGGGGTCGTGGACATCGTGGCCGCGCCGACCCGCGCTGCAAAGCTAAATCGGTTCAAAGATGATGTCACCATCGTGTCGGTGACGGCCGCACTCGAAGCGCACCGTGCTCTACATCCAAAGGACCCAACCGCGTTCGGCGCGCTTCAGACTTCATGGGCAGCTCACGCCGCCAAGACTCTGGATCGCACGCTTCATCGCGGCACGCGCAAGGTCGATCAGCCCGCCGAGCACCTCGATCCAGAGCGTTACGGCCGGCTGGTAGATGCGGCGCGCGACGAGGCCAAGGCCATAGCGGCGCAGGATCTCGCCGAAGAGCGGGCAGTTCTGGATGCCCGCGAGCGACGGCTGGAAATCGCGGAGGAGAAGATCACTCGTTTCGTTGCTGGGATGGCAGCCGAAAGAGAAGGGATCGTGGCGGAGGCCCGAGCTAAGGTTGATGACGCCCTCAACGCTATCGCGATCGGGATCGATGCGCTGACCGATGGTAGGATCGTCGCCGTTGAGCATTGTGCAGAGAGCGGTGAGCTTCGCCTCTTTCCCGACATGAATCTTGATGCCGCCGAAAGATCCGCGTTGTGGGAGGCAATCACTCCGGGCCTGCCCGCTGGACTAATGACAGTCCTTGGATACATCCAAGCTGAGGCGGCTCGATCAGGAGAGGCCAGAAATGGCGACCACGCTAGGCATCCTTCCCCGAGCCAATTCTGAGTTTGATTTCAAAATCTATGTGGAATGCGCTTCGATAATGGGTCTGGCCACGCCAGATATGCGGCTGTTGCGGCGGGAGAAAACCCGGATGGTTGCGGCCAGATCGTCCTGGCTGTGATGAACTGCAATGCTTGCAGCTTCGCGTTAGGCCGAAGCTCAAGCACTCGCTCGGGCAAGCCATGGACTATGCGTTGGAAGATGCATTGAAGTCGGCGAGCGATGCTGCACTATTAAGATTCGATTGCATCGTCATCGCGCGTGCTGAGATTTGCGCAGGTGATGCACATAGTTCTGGTCGGACCATCGACCAAAAATTGCTCCGCGTCGGTCGGCAACCTCGCGGCGCCGTATTTGGTGACAGAGAGGGCTAATTTTTCAACTGCTCTGCCGCGAGCCCAAGCGCAAGCCTGCCTGCTCCGCCAAATAGTCCGCCAGCCAGGCAGCGTTCCCAGCCACCGAGCTGATGTCAATTTTATTAATGATTTAATATTGACTGCGTTCTGCCCACGCACCAAGGATAGCCATGTAATTTTGATCGATAGGGCGCAAAAATCTGGAATCCTTATAATTAACGATCAATTCGCCGAAATTGTCTGCGCCAAAATATTTCATATTGATAGACCTTCGTTAATTTGAGCGCGCATTTATATTGTTATGCCGGCTCGCGCTAAACGTATTTTCTCATCCTAATTTCGTCGGCTTTGATCGACTTACGACCGATCTCAATTTTCGATTTTAATTACAAGTTTAGACATGCTGAGATAACGGAATTTGTTGCTCAAGATGTGCGCGTAGGATCGAGTAGCATTTGACAACCTCCTCGAGTCTCTCGGCGTTGAGTCGCCGCATATGCTCGGACCCGTTGGGCTGCCTGTAGGTCGTGGCATAATAGGCAGCTTGAGCCTTTAGCTTGGTGGCGACAAAATCCAAATCGCCCGACCAAGTCGCTTCAGCGCGTACACGGTGAAGGCGCTGGGCGATCTCTAGCCAGTGCAAGTCGAGTGCGATCCCGCTGCCCATCTGCTTGAAAAGGTCGAACATCGAGTCGAGGATCTCGATCGCGGTCTGTGCTGCCATGCCGGCTCCGTTAGGTCGATGCTGCGACCAGATCAGGTCGGGCGTACCAATCATCGAACAGAGAGAGTTGCCGGAATCGTCGGCGATAGCCGAGTCCGGTCAGAAGGCCATATATCTTGTCGCGGCTGTCGGAGAAGTTGTGTTCGACGCTTATCAGCGCGATGTCGTAGCTTGTAAAATCGAAGTTCTCCAGGACGTCGAACTCTCCGCCCTCCACATCGATGCTCATGTAGTCGATCTGCTTCGGAGCCCGCGCCTCCGAGAGAAAACGGTCCAGCGAGATTGTTTGGACTGGGTATTGTCGCCCATCTTGACGAAATTGGGAATGAAAATCGCCTGCTGCGAATTCATCCATCCCGGACAGCTCGCCGATATTAACCTCATTGAACAAGACTTCGACGCCATTGGTCTTGTGAACGCACTTGTCAGTGATGTAGCAGTTTCGGTTATCATACAATGCCGCATGCCAAGCGCGGGCAGGCTCGGCGAGAGCGCCCTGCCAGCCATAGGCCTTCTCGAGAAGAAGCGTGTTGCTCAGGCTTATACCATCGCAGGCACCAAATTCGACGAAATATCCGTTCCGCTTCTCATTCAATTCGTACAGCGCCCAAAGATCCTGTAGAAGCTGCGCGTTGGAAAGGGGTGCTCTCTTCGCCGCAAATGACAGGAAATCGAGCTCCGAGCTTACGATATGCGGCGGCGCTTCCAGATTATCCCTGAGATTGACCAGTGCATTGAACACCGTCAGGAGCTCGACATCCATGGCTCTCTGCTCAACCTGTTACTTGGGATCGATGGGGCGGGTCTGGAACGGGCGGATCGAGGCGCCGTGCCGCGTCTGTAGGATCCGATTTGAGCCGTCGAACAGGACCGTGTGCTGAACCGAATCAACGCCGTGGTCGGGGATGGTCTGGGCCGCCTTACGAATAGCGGACAGGAACCCTTTACGGCTGAACCCGTAGGGACGAAGGCTCTTCAACAAGGCGTCGATTAGCTTCGTATGGCCTTCGGACCGCGCCTGGGCCAGATCGCGGTCGCGCACGGCGCTGTCGCGTTCGGCCCGCAGCAGCGACAGTTCGATCTGTTGCTGCTGGATCTGACGAATGAACTTCGTGTCAATGTCGTGAGCGAGATTCTTCGGCATTCGGTAGCTCAACAGGCCCGGGAGGGGACGGGTTCGGAACGCGGTTGGTGACACCTCGGCGTCAAGGGGAAGCGGCCTTCCGTGATCACGCCACCGAGGTGGACCGGTTACTGAGATGGCACGGCAATCCCTGTTCTCTAGATCGCTTCGGCCATGGCGGTGGCGGCTGCCGCGAGGCCCCATCGCACGAGATCCTGAGCCTCGGTCCCCGACTTGGCCTCAACGTAGCAGCGCAACTCCGGCGCGTTGCCGGAAGCCCGGAAGTGGATCGTCCGCCCGCCGTCCAGCTCGATCCGGATCCCATCCTGCTCGTCGATGGATTCCGGCGCTCCGATCGGTCGGAGGAACGACACCCGGAAGGCCTCCTCGCGCAAGCGGCCCAGGAAGGCGCTGCTCCGTTCGGACGGTGTGTTGGGGAGCCGGTCGCTCGCCATCTCCCCCGCATCGAGGGAGGTCACGAGGTCGGCCAGCGAGGTGCCGGCCGCGCGCGTCGCGGCCAGTGTCGCCAGGATCGGCAGCATGGCATCGCGCGTCGGCAGGGCTGGAAGGGTCCTGCCGTCGCGTGCGATGTCCGAGCCGAGCAGGAAGCCGCCATTCGCCTCGAAGCCCGCCACGATGGCCGCACCGGAGCGCCGCGCCTGTTCCATGCCGGCGATGACGTAGGGCGAGCCCACTCTCGTGCGCAGGACCTGCCTGAAGCCGCCGGAACGCTCCAGCGCCGAACCGGCCGTCACGGGCACCACGACCGCGTCGGCCCCGAGGAAGCGTGCCGTAATCAGGCCGAGCACGTCGCCACGCACGATCCGGCCCACCTCATCGGCGATGAGAGGACGGTCGGCGTCGCCATCGGTGGTCACGAGCGCGTCGAAATCGCCCGAGGCCATCGCGTCGCGAATGAACGCGATATCCTCGGGCCGATGTGCCTCGGTGTCGATGGGCACGAAAGTCTCGGACCGGCCGATCGTCGTGACCTGTGCGCCGAAGCCGGTGAGCAGATCGGCCAGGAGATCGCGGGCGACGGAACTCTGCTGGTAGACCGCGATGCGCAGGCCAGCCAGCATCTCGGACGGGAATGCGTCGATATAGCGGTGCTGGTAGCGGGCCAGGGCGCGGGGTTCGGGTGTGGCAGGGGTCCGTTCCGCCGACACGCCGGCGTGTGCGCCGCGGTCCAGAGCGGCCAAGATTGCCGCCTCGTCCGCCTTCGTGATCTCTCCGTCGGGCCGGTAGAATTTGAGTCCGTTGCGATCCTCCGGGATGTGGCTGCCCGTGATCATGACTGCCCAGGCGCCGCGCCGCATCGCCTCGAGGGCGAGGGCCGGTGTCGGGAGGGCGCCGCATTCGATCGCCGTGAAGCCCGTTGCCGCAGCGGCATCCGCCACCGTCGCGGCGATGCTCGGGCTACTGTCGCGCAGGTCCCGCCCGATCACGACTGCCCGGGGGGCTTCGCCCGACATGGAGCGGAAGAACGCGCTGGCATAGGCGTAGGCCGGCCCTCCGACGAGGTCCGTCACCAGACCCCTCAAGCCACTCGTACCGAATCTCAGGCTGCTCACGGCGGTTCCGTCAGTGTCGATTGAGTTGGGATCGATCACTGATGCCGCGAAACGCCGTGCATCACAACGTCCCGCGACGGGAGCCGGGCTCGCGCACGGGATCCTTCACGAAGGCGCCGCACGCGCCTCTGCGCAATACCGTTTACCCTCTCTTAACCATGATCCCAGCATTGAGTCCTGCGAGCTCACCTCCAAGTTTCGGCTGTGGTCAGGATGCATTCGCAGGGTCTCGATCTCTCGAACGTGGTCAGTTTGACGATTGCCTTGTCGGAGCGTGTCGCCGAAACGCGGCGACTGGGGCACCTCGTGGCGGTCGATGAGATCGAGGCGATCGGGAACGTGGCCTCCTTTCTGCGCCAGAACCTCGACGAGTGGCCCCCTCAATTGAGCCGCGCGATCTGCGACGTGATCACAAGTTCGCCGCGCGGGCGAAGCCGTTCGCTGCTGCTTGTCGAGTACATCCAATCCGGTGCCTTTGATCAGCAGCAGTCGGGGAAGCACACCATGCCGTTCGTGATGGATCTGTACCGTATCGTTCTGGGACGGGACGCGGAGGACGATGCGCTGCGGCATTGGTCTGCCCAGCTGAATGCGGGAAAGATCTCCCGGAGGCAACTTCTGGGGACCGTCATCAGTTCAGAGGAATTCCGTGCGTCACTGAATTAATTCAGACTCGCATATATTTGTTGTGTGCGGGCCAATACATGTGATCGAAGTACTTGTGACAATATGAGGCTTCGCCAGGACGTATTCGATAGAGCGCTAAAATATATCGCCCGCGCACAAGAATGTGTTGATAGAGTCGAGATATGGATCGATAGATCGCGCGCTGTCGCCTTTCGCGTGGGGGCAGTGCGTCTGAGATCTGCCTGGGCGGATAGGAGCGGCGGAATACCTTCATGCTGACCGTGACTCGGACGCCGCTTCGAATAAGCCTGTTCGGCGGCGGCACAGATTACCCGGAATATTTTGAGCGGGCGCCTGGAGCGGTCGTCGGCGCCGCTATTGACAAGTACATCATCATAGCCGCGCTGGATTTGATAGGGTGTCAGGATTATAATTATAGATTGAGCTACTCCCGCGTCGAGCATTGCGGTCACATCGACGAGATCGAGCATCCGGTGGTGCGAGAGGTGCTCAAATATTTCGACGTCAATCGACGGCTCGATATGAGCATCATCTCCGATTTGCCTGCGGCAGGTAGCGGTCTCGGTTCGTCCTCAGCGTTCACCGTGGGATTTCTGAGAACGATATACGCGATTCAAAATCAGAAACCTACAAAGATCGAACTCGCCAAGAAGGCGATACACGTCGAGCGCGAGATCCTGCGCGAGAATGTCGGCGTGCAGGACCAGCTGCACGCGGCCTTCGGCGGGATCAACCGGTTCGATTTCAGCGGCTCCGCCATACGGATCTCGCCCGTTCAGATGAGTTCCGCCGCCATTCAGCAACTCAACGCGTCGATGGTGCTGGTCCATACGGGCATCGCGCGGCGCGCGACGACGACGGTCGCCGCGCAGATCGCCGTGACGCGCGCGCGCGCGATCGACAAGGAATTGTCCGAACTCTACCGCCTCGTCGAGGAATGCGTCTCTCTGCTCGAAGCGGGGACGAGCGGCTGGCTCGCGCAACTCGGCGAGATGCTCTCCGCCTCGTGGCGCATCAAGCGGACCCTGTCGCGTGAGGTCTCGAACGCGGTGCTCGACGATCTGTTCGAAGCGATCATCGCGTCGGGGGCTTACGGGGCGAAGCTGTGCGGCGCGGGCGGGGGGGGCTTCTTCCTCGCTCTGATCGATCCCGATCGGCTTCCGGCCCTGATCGAGCGGGTCGCGCCGCTGTCCGTCGTTCCGATCGGCATCGACGTCGACGGGTCCACCCTGATCTATCGCCAGACGCGCTGAGCGGCGTCCTCACAGGCCCCAGCCCGGCCGCAGCCGGGCCGCGGACCCATCGCGACGAGAGGCAACGATGCGAATTCTGATCACCGGCGGCGCGGGTTACATCGGGACGATCCTGGTGCCGATGCTTCTGGAGCGCGGGCATCACGTGACGGTGCTCGACACGTTCAAGTCCGGCGCCCCGGACCTGTTCTCGGCTTGCCAGTACGACACGTTCGAGCCGATCAAGGGTGACGCGCGCGACACGCGCATCCTGGACGAGCTGATCCCGAAGCACGACGTGCTCATCCCCCTCGCCGCCCTGGTCGGTGCGCCCCTGTGCAAGGAGGACGCGATCGGCGCCACGACGCTCAACCGTGACGCCGTGATCGCCCTGGTCGAGCGCGCGGGCGGCGAGCAGAGGATCGTCTACCCGACGACCAACTCGGGCTACGGCGTCGGCGAGGCCGGCAAGTTCTGCACCGAGGAATCGCCCTTGCGGCCGATCTCGCTCTACGGCACCACCAAGGTTGAGGCCGAGAAGGCCGTGCTCGACAGCGGCCGCGGCGTCAGCCTGCGGCTCGCAACGGTGTTCGGCATGGCGCCGCGCATGCGGCTCGACCTCCTCGTCAACGACTTCACGCACCGGGCCGTGACCGACCGAGCGCTCCTGGTCTTCGAGGGCCACTTCAAGCGCAACTACATCCACATCCGCGACGTCGCCAAAGGCTTCATCCAAGCGATGGACAATTACGACCGGATGCGCGGCGAGGCGTACAATCTCGGCCTGTCCAGCGCCAACCTGTCGAAGCTGGAACTCTGCGAGCGCATCAAGACGCACGTTCCGAACTTCGTCTACGTCGAGGCCCCGATCGGCGAGGATCCGGACAAGCGCGACTACATCGTTTCCAACGAGAAGCTTGAGGCGACCGGCTGGTTCCCCGATTTCGACCTCGACCGGGGCATCAAGGAGCTGATCAAGGGCTTCCGGATGATCCGCAACTCGCGGTTCGCCAACGTCTGATCGGGATCAGCGGAGCCTACAGCGAACGCCCAGCCGGTCGGCCCGACAAGGCGGCCGGTGCGGGAACGGACCGAGGTGATCATGAGCGCGATCGTCGATTTTCTCACGCAGACCCGTGACACCTTCCAGGCCGCTCTCGACGATTCCCGCTTCCACGCGACCCTCGCCGAGATCGCCGATCTCGTGACGGCATCCCTGCGCGGCGGTGGCAAACTCCTGACGATCGGCAATGGCGGCAGTGCTGCCGACGCGCAGCACATCGCGGGCGAGTTCGTCTCGCGGCTCAACTACGACCGGCCGCCGGCTGCGGCCGTGGCGCTGACCACCGACACCTCGGTGATCACCGCGATCGGCAACGATTACGGCTACGAGCACGTGTTCGAGCGGCAGGTTCTGGCCCTCGGGCGGCCGGGCGACGTCCTGCTCGCGCTCTCCACGTCGGGGCGGTCGCCGAGCGTGCTGAAGGCGATGGACGCGGCACGCGGCCTGGGTCTGCGGGTCGTCGCCTTCACGGGTGCGACGGGCGGGGCGATGCCCGAGCGGGCGGATGCCTGCCTGCACGCGCCGTCGGACGCCACGCCGCTGATCCAGCAGGTTCACATCACCGCCGCGCACATCGTGTGCGGCCTCGTCGAGGAAAATCTGTTCCCGCGCGGGACGGCAGCGTGAGGGACGGCCTGTGACCGAGCCAGAGCGGAACGGCGGCCGCCCCGTCCGGCAAGCCATGATCCTGTGCGGCGGCTTCGGCACGCGCCTCGGCGTGCTGACCTCGGCAATGCCCAAGCCGCTGCTGCCCGTGGCCGGGGAGCCGTTCCTGGACGTGCTGCTGTTCGAGCTAGGCCGCCACGGCTTCACCGAGATCGTGCTGCTGGCCTCGTTCCACAGCGAGATGATCCGCGCCTACGCCGCCGACAATCCAGTCGCGCGACGCTTCGGCATGACGCTGCGGGTCTCGGTCGAGCCGGAGCAGGCCGGGACCGGGGGCGCCGTCGTGCACGCCCTTCCCGAGGCCGACGAGACCTTTCTCCTGCTGAACGGCGACTCGTGGTTCGACGTGAACCTGCTGTCCTTGCCCGCCATGGCGGCGCGTCACCCCAAGGCGGCGATGGTCCTGTCGCTTCGTCGTGTGCCGGACGCCGCGCGTTACGGCGTCGCGCTCCTCGACGGCGTCCGGATCACAGCCTTCCTCGAGCGGCCGCCTGAGCCGGGCCCCGGCCTCGTCAACGCCGGCGTCTACCTGGTGCGCCGCGATGCACTCACCGGCCTGCCGCCGGCTTGCTCACTGGAACGGGACGTCCTGCCCGCGTTGGTCGCCGAGGGCCGCGTAGTGGGCGAGGCCCACGACGGCTACTTCCTCGATATCGGCGTGCCCGAGAGTTACGCCCGAGCCCAGGAAGAGATCCCGGCCCGTCGGAGAAGACCGGCCGCGTTCCTCGATCGGGACGGCGTTCTCAATCACGACCACGGGTATGTCGGTTCCGTGGACCGGTTCCAGTGGATGGCGGGCGCGCGCGACGCCGTCCGCGCGCTGAATGATGCCGGCTACTTCGTGTTCGTCATCACGAACCAAGCGGGGGTCGCCCGCGGCTTCTACACCGAGGCCGACGTCGCCCGTCTGACCGCCTGGATGCGGGACGACCTGCGCGAGGCCGGCGCGCATATCGATGATCTACGCTACTGCCCCTATCATCCGGACGGGACGGTCGAGGCCTACAGGGCGGTCCACGGATGGCGAAAGCCCGAGCCCGGCATGATCCTCGACCTGATGGCCCATTGGGACATCGACCGCGCGCGCAGCTTCCTGGTCGGCGATCAGGAGACGGATCTCGCCGCCGGCCGTGCGGCGGGGCTCGCCGTGCATCACTTCAGGTCGGACGACCTGCTCGCCTTCCTGCGGGAGGTCGCGCTGACGGGGTAGGAAGGGATCCAGGAGGGGGCTCGCCGGGGCACGCTTCGCCGTCCGGCACGCTCAGTCGTGCGACTGAATCGAGAGTTCCGCTTCCGCGGCCTCGCGCATGGCGCGATCCCAGTCGAGCTTGCGCTTGGGCAGGGTCTCGCGCTCTGCGTCCGCAGCTTGCCGATCTCGCGGAGCGACGATCTGGATGTCGTAATCGGGCATGCTTGGATCCGCTCTTTAACCGACGATTAATCGTATTGGCGGAACGCGCGGGTCTTGTCAGCGGTTCGATCGCTCGATCCACAATCCGGTGATGGACATGATCCTGTGCCGGACAGGCCGATCAGGATCATGGCGGCGTGTACGGCTCCGACGATGGCGCCCGACTGGGCGAGCTGTAAGGCCTCGGCCCGCGGTACGCGCAACACGGCGATGTCCTCGCCGGGATCCGGCTGCGCCGGCCCGGCCGCTGTCACGCGCGCGCGGACGAGATGCATGCGGTTGGCGTAGCGGGCCGGATCCGCATTCAGGGTGACCACGTGCTCGGCATCCGCGAAGATGTAGCCGGTCTCCTCGCGCATCTCGCGCTCGGCGGCCGCGAGGATATCGGGGTCGGCGGGGTCGATGGCCCCGCCCGGAAGCTCCAGGCTCGGGCCTCCATGAGCGTGGCGGTACTGGCGTACGAGGATCACCTGATCGGCCGCGTCGATGCCCAGCACGAGGGCAATGTCCGGCGTCTCAAGCACGTAATAGGGCTCGACGATGTGACCCGACGGCGTCACACAGTCGTCGGCACGGAGACCGAGCCAGCGATCCTTCATGACGTGGTGGGATTTGCGGACTGTCCAACTCGGTGTCGAGATCATTGCTTTCTGCGGACCCGGGGTTTGTGCTTACGGATATCCACCGCGGTCATTGTGGATCTTCGCCGCTGAAGGACATGCGCGATGGCAAAACTGTCTCGTCTTTCGGCTCTGACTTCGATCGAGCTGCGACCGCGCGTTGCGCTGCCCTGCCTCAGCCGATAAGCCTCGAGGGGTCGTAGAGCCTCGCGCCGCGGATGTCACAGGTCGTAGGATGACGGGAACGAAACTCGCCATGGCATGCCGCGTCTGCGATGAACGCGATGTCAAGCTGTTCCTCGACCTGACCGATCAGCCGCACTGCAACCGCCTGATCCCGCCGGAACTCGCGGATCGCTGCGAGCCGCATTTCCCCCTGCGCGCCGGCTTCTGCCGCGACTGCACGCTCGTCCAGATCGATCACACGATCCCGAAGGAGAGCATGTTCAGCGACTACCCCTACGTCTCGGGCACGACGAAGACGCTGGTGGAGCATTTCCGCCAGACGGCGGCCCGGCTCGTGGAGCGGTACGGCCTCGGGCCGCAGGACCTCGTCGTCGACATCGGCAGCAACGACGGCACGTGGCTTCGGCAGTACGAGCCCTTCGGCCTGCGCCGCTGCGGCGTCGAGCCCGCCTCCAACGTCGTGGAGTTGGCCCGCGCCGCCGGCGTGCCGACGCTGAATCGCTTCTTCAACGCGGAGACCGCCGAGATCGTCCGCGCGCAGGACGGGCCGGCGAGCCTGATCACCGCCGCCGGCGTCTTCTTCCACCTGGAGGAGCTGCACAGCGTCGTGAGAGGCATCGTCACGCTGCTCAACCCGGACGGCGTGTTCGTGGTGCAGGCGATCTACCTGGGGGGCATGATCGAGAACACCGCCTTCGACCAGATCTACCACGAGCACCTGTGCTACTACACGCTCCGCTCCCTGGAGCAGCTGTTCGCGCGCCACGGCCTGGAAGTCTTCGACGTCAGCGTCGTCCCGGTCCATGGCGGGTCCCTCGAGGCGCATGTCGGCTTCCCCGGCGCCCACCCGGTCAGCGACGCGGTCAAGCGCATGCGCGCCGACGAGGAGGCCCGCGGCTACGGCAAGTTCGAGACCTATGTCGGCTTCGCCGAGAACGTCCGGCGCCTGCAGACGGCACTGCTCGACCTGCTGGAGCGGATGCACGCCGAGGGGAAGACGGTCCACGCCTACGGCGCCCCGGCCAAGGGCGCGACGCTGCTCAACGCCTTCGGCATCGGCCCGCGACTGGTCCAGGTCGCGGCCGAGAAGAATCCGCTGAAGTTCGGCCGCTTGATCCCCGGCGCCCGCATCCCGATCGTCGAGGAGGGCAGCGTGCCCGCGCCCGACGCCTACCTGGTGCTCGCCTGGAACTTCATCGACGAGTTCCTGGCGCGCGAGCGCCGCTACCTCGAGAACGGCGGCGCCTTCATTGTTCCGGTGCCGGAACTCAAGGTGATCACCGCCGCCGACCTGCCGAAGGCGGTCTGAGCGTGGCCGCCCTCCCCTTGTCCACGGTGCCCGACACCGTCGTCGTCGTCGGTGCGTCCGGCTTCGTCGGCCGCAACCTCGTCGCGCATCTCGCCGGCCGCGTGCCGCGGCTGATCGCGGTCAGCCCCTCCGGCCAGTCGGTGCCGGGGGCGACCGAGGCCGCGCGCTTCGACGCCCTGGAGGCACTGTCGGTCCCCGCCGACGCGATCGTCGTCAACGTCGCCGCGCAGCGCTACGACGCCGACAAGTTCGAGACGGCGCAAAGCGACCTGCTCACCGGCAACGCCGAGATCGCCAACCGCCTCTACCGGTTCTGCCTGACGAAGGGCATCCGCGAGGTGCGCGCGGCCTCGAGCGTCGCGGTCTACCCGGCGGCCTGCGATCCCCTCGACGACGCGCAGGCTGTCGACCTCAACGCGCCGCCCAACCGGAACGAGGCCTTCTACGCCTGGTCGAAGCGCTGGTCCGAGGTGATCGCCGACCTCCACGCCGAGCGCTACGGCATCCACACGATCAGCTTCCGCCTGAGCAACCCCTACGGTCCCCACGACTCGACGGATCCGCGCAAGGCGCACGTCCTGCCGGCCTTCGTGATGCGCGCGCTGGCACCGGGAGAGCGCTTCGAGATCAAGGGCAACCCGCTGGTCGAGCGAGACTTCATCTACGTCGGCGACGTCGTCGACGTGTTCGCCCGCTCTCTGGAGATGCGGGAGACGAGCGACGCGCTCAACCTCTGTCGCGGCGAGACCACGACTCTGCTCGACCTCGCCCGAACCATCCTGGAGGTGGCCGGGGAGGACCGGCCTGTGCACGCCCCCGACACGGCGACGCACGGCGTGCTCGCCCGCCGCTCGACCAACCGGCGGCTGCGGGAGCGCTTCGGGCTGTCGAGCTTCACGGGACTCGCGGACGGGCTGCGGCCGACGATCGCGTGGTATCGCGAGGCCTATCGCGGGAGGGCTGACCATGCCGGGGCCTGAGCGCGACATCGTCATCGGGGCGGACGGTTTCCTCGGGCGCAACCTCGTCCCGCGGCTCCGGGCCGAGGGCCGCGAGGTCGTCGGGATCGGCCGCGCGGCGGGCGACCTCTCCGACTGGGCGAATGTCGAGCGGGCGCTGCGCGCGGCGCCGCCGGCCGGCCGGATCTTCCACGTGGTGACCCGCCAGCGCACCGGCGCGGTGCAGTACGACATCCAGGGCGAACTCCTGGCGATCAACGCCCGGGTCCACCTGAACGTCCTCGAGGCCTGGCGGCTGTTCCAGCCGCAGGCCAAGCTTGTCTCCACGGGCTCGTCCTGCACCTATCCGGAATCGGCGGAGCCGCTCCCCGAGGCGCGGTTCGGCCAGGGACCGACGCACCCGTCCGTGATCGGCTACGGGCTCGCCAAGCAGGTTCTGGCGACGGGCTCGGCGGCCTACGCGCACCAGTACGGCCTGACCTTCCTGCACTGCGTGCTGGCGACCCTGTACGGACCGCACGACAACAAGGCCTCCGATCGCAGCCACTTCGTCGGAGCCCTGCTCGACCGGGCGGTGCGGGAGAAGGCAGCGGGCGCGCAGCAGTTCGAGGTCTGGGGCAACCCGCAGACCGTCCGTGAGGTGCTGTACGTCGACGACCAGATCGACGCGATCCTGGCGGCCGATCGGGCGTTCGACAACGAGATCCTCAACTGCGCCGCCAATACGCCCGTCACCGTCGAGGCGGTGGCGCGGGCCGCCTTGGCCGCCCTGGACTGGTCCGTGCCCCTCGTGAGCCCGCCCGGCTCGTTCCAAGGCGCGGCCTACAAGATGCTCGACTCGACGCGCTTCCTCGATCGGACCAGCTGGCGGCCGCGCATCGCTCTCGAAGCGGGGCTGCGCAGGCTCGTCGCCGCGGAGTACGCCGGCCGTTGAGACCCCCCTCGCGCTCGCCGTGCCTCTGATCGGCCCGTGACGGACGACCAGAGTCCTGAGGGTATGTCGTTCGTGCACAAGCGAGTCTTTGAGCTTGACGTATGTGTAAATTTACTATGCCGACAAGTTTTGGTCCCGAAAGGTAATGCTTGGATTATTTGACTCGTCTCTAGAGCATTGCGCCTGTATATTTTTTATTACCGCGATAAGCTATTCAAACTGTCGTATCGGCCGCACGTCGGACAACGGGAACGACAAGTAGAGCCTGCAATCCTGCTCGTAAGCCGGGAATGTGATTGGCGATAATCACGCCCGGCAGCGACGGAAATTATCCCGGAAGCTTGGCTCGGCTAATCCTTGGTAGTGAGCGCATTAGAGCCGGTCCCGGGCTGATTGCGACGGATTAGCGGGTGGCGGGTTGACGGGTGAAGGAGCATGCTGATGCCTTCACCTCTGTCCGTCGACTTACGCGAGCGTGTCGTGGCTGCCGTGGCGGCAGGTGCCTCGTGCCACCGAGCCGCGGCTCGCTTTGGGGTCAGTGTCTCGAGCGCCAGCCGCTGGTCGCAGCGCTCACACCAAGAGGGCCATGTCGCGCCCAAGCCGATGGGCGGTGATCACACCTCGAAGCGCATCGAGGCGCATGCTGGGCTGATCCTGATGACCTCCGAGCAGGAGCCTCGCCTCTTCTTACGCGAGCTGCGCGACCGGTTGGCTGAGCAGGGCGTCCAGACCAGCACGAGCGGCCTGTCGCGCTTCTTTGCCCGCCACGGGATCAGCTGGAAAAAGGGGCGACGTATGCAGCTGAGCAGGAGCGTGACGACGTAAGGGCGGCGCGCGCGGCGTGGTTCGAGGCGCAGCCCGAGCTCGATCCGGATCGGCTGGTGTTCCTGGATGAGACGGCAGCGGCCACCAACATGGCGCGGCGCTATGGTTGGGCACCACGCGGCGAGCGCTGCCGGCTCGCAGCCCCGCAGGGTCACTACAAAACCACTACCGTCACCGCTGCCCTGCGCACCAGCGGGCTGTGCGCGACCGCGCTGCTGGACGGTCCTACGAACGGCAGGCGCTTCTGCAGCTACGTCACCGAGACCCTGATCCTGGTGCTGCACCCGGGCGACATCGTCGTCATGGACAACCTGCCAGCCCACAAGGTCGCGGGCGTGCGTGAGGCGATCGAGGCCGCAGGAGCGCGGCTGCTCTACCTCCCGTCATACAGCCCTGATTTCAACCCGATTGAGCAGGCCTTCGCAAAGCTGAAGGCGCTGTTGCGCAGCGCGGCCGCTCGCACGATCCCGGATCTCTGGCCGGCGATCCGCCAGGCCTTCACGCGCTTCACTCCGCAGGAGTGCCGCAACTACCTCGCCGCAGCTGGCTACGAGGACGACTTGGCTGTCGCTACCTGACCGGGAACGGCTCTAGATACGGAATTCCACGGCACCGGCCGGAAAAATCTCCGCGACCCGGGCCTCCTGTTCGCGCAGATCCCAGAGCCGGAGTTCGGCGTACCGGATCCGGAGGCTGTCGCCCTGTGCGGCCACGTAGCAGTGCTCAAAGGCGAAGAGCACCGTATCGAGTTTCGGTCGTGCGTCATGGGGCTCCGCCTCGCCCCGCGCGTCCGTGTCGGCCGAGACCTCCAGCGTGATCGCGGTGTGGCCGCTGGTGGGCATCGTGTCGAACGCGTTCACGAGCAGCGCGATCTCGTCATGGGTCAGCTTGAGAAGGAAGCAGTAGCGCTTCACCGACTCGAACGTGTCACCGGCCGGGAACGCGCGCAGCAGCGTCATCGAGAAGGGACGACCCTCCTCCGGCAGACTGCGCAGGTGCCGGGACGGCACCGAGCGCAGGGCCGAGATGTTCATGGTCTTGGCCGCCGACGGCTGGGCCACCCGGCCCTCGCGCCGACCATTCGTCCGGTAATGCAGCAGCGGGTTGACGCCCGAGGCCGTCACGTCGGGGTACCGGATCAGGTAGGAGGTGCTGCTGAACCCGGGATGCGGATCAAGCCCGGCGGCGGAACCGAACCGCAGGTAGTGCCGCACTGGGTCGAGGCGGGTCTTGCCGCTCTGGTTGCGAAAGAAGGCCGTGTCGAAGTCCTCGGCGGGATCGCGGTTCTCGGCGGCGCCGCGCCAGACGTAGTGGAGGTAAGGATCGATGCCCGAGGCCGCGACGTCGCCGTTGTGCTTCAGATAGTAGGCCGTGTCGAACAATCCCGGCACGCGCCCTATGACAACGCGCCGAACCACGCGCGAGAGCGTCCGGATCGCGGCCCGCTTCAAGGATGGCTGGCTCATGCGAAGACCGGTGCCTCGCACAGGGACCGGAGCTTCTCCGCGTAGGCCACGGGTGAGCAATCCTGCGCCACCTGCGCCAGCCCAGCGCGCTGCAGCCGCCGCCAGGTCTCCGCATCCTCATGGAGCCGGATCAGCCCGGCGATGAAGGCTTTTGGGTCGCGCCAGTCCCGCGTCAGGTATCCGGAGCCCTCGGGCCAGCCGAGCTGTTCCGCGAGGATCGGGGTGACCAGACACGGGAGCCCCTGCGCGACGGCGGCGTGAACCTTGTGGGGCATACCGGCAGCGAAGCGGGTGGGGGCAACGAAGACGCGCGCCCGGTCGAGGAGCGGAGTCGGGTCCGGGACTCGGCCCATCACGGTGACGTTTGGTGCCGACAGGCGTGCGCGCAGATCTGGGGCGACCTGTCCGATGATAGTGAACGGCACGCATGGCAGGGCGCGATGCACGTCCGGCCAGACGGTCTCGAGGAACCAGATCAGTGAGTCGACGTTCGGCGAATTCTCGTGTTCCAGCGACCCGATAAAGACGAAGCCGCTGCGGCTGCCGAGATCGACGGTGATCTCTGCCTGCGGCGCGAAGGCGTGGCCGAGCACCGCCGTGTTGGTCACGCCATAGTACTGTAGCAGGCGCGCCTCCGCCTCCGAGACGCAGACGACATGGTCCGCCTGCGCGAAGTTGCGGGTCTCCCGGCGTGCGGAGGCCGCCAAGCGCGCGCCGAATCCGTACCCGTCCTGCAGGGTCCCCTCCATAAAGTCGCGCAGACAGAACAGGGCTTCCGAATCGAAGATGACGCGGCTCCTCGCGAAATCGCGCAGCGCCATGTCGCGGTTCTGGAAAATCTGGCAGACCAGATCGATGTTGTGCGGGCGACTGACCCAGAGCACGTCGTAGTGCTCCTGCCGCTCGTCAATCAGCCGCGCGAGTCCCATCCCCTCCTCGGCATCCAGGATCTCGACGGTGTCAGGCAGGTCGCGGTACCGCTGCGCGATCTCCGGGTCTGCGCGGTAGACCGGATACACGGTCACCTGATAGCCGAGCCGAGCCATGGTGGCGACGATGAAGTTCGCCCGCGGCATGCCCGCGCCGAGGTCGATGTGGGGCACCCCGTCGTCGACGTAGAGCACCTTGAGCGCCCAGGCATTGTGGGTGCGATCACCGAAACGCGGTCCCGCATGCGGGAACAGCCATGACCGGTGCCGCTCAAGGAAGCGGACCCGGTTGCGATCGATCAGCGCCTCGACGTCGGCGCGAACCGGCGTCGTGGCATTCTCGAAATGGATCGCACTCGCTCGCGGCTGGTAGACGACGCGCCGCCCGGCCTGATGGCAGCGGACGCACAGGTCCGTGTCCTCGAAATAGGCCGGGGCAAAGAGGTCGTCGAAGCCGCCCAGATGCTCGAAGAGCGCGCGCTCGACCATGAGCACGGCACCCGAGACGTAGCCGACTTCGCGCTGAAACGTGCTCTCCGCCAAGAGCGGGTTCGCGTTCCCGCGGCCGTAGGGATGGGTAATCTGCGCATCGTCGCGGAAGAACGCGCCGCTCTCCTGCAGATACCCCCCGGGAAACACCAGGTGGGCTCCGACGATGCCGACGGTCGCGTCCGAGAACGGGGACACCAGGGCGCCGATCGCGCCGGGCATCAGCTCCACATCGGGGTTGAGGAAGAGGAGGTAGCGCCCGCGGGCTGCTGCGGCACCCTGGTTGCACGCCGGGCCGTAACCGACATTCTCCGCGTTGCGGATGACCGTGGCCCCGTCGAGCAGGTCGAGCACATTCTGGGTTTTCGCGTCGGAGGCGTTGTCGACGACGATCAGCTCGAACGACGCGCCCGCGAATGCCTGTTGCGTGGCAAGGCGATAGAGCGTCAGCGTCAGCAGATCGCTGGCATTGAGCGACACGATAACGATCGAGACGACCGGCGCCGCGACCGGAGGGAAGGCGATCCGGAGGCCGTTGCGCGCGATGGCGTTGCCGATGAGGTGCGCCTCCGCGATCGCGGCGAGCCTCCCGTAATGTGGATCAACCGCCTCGATTTTATTCATCACTGGACTTCAAGGCGGGTGTTGCGCGCCGGAGCGAAGCGGATCAGGCCCACGAGGTCATCGCTGAGAAACAGCACCGCCTTCGGCCGGGACGGCGTCTTGCCCGCTGCCGGGATCGGCGAGGCGGATCCGTCGATCTCCAGCGGCTCGAAGGTGAGACTGGCGGGCACAGGTGTCAGCGCGCCTCGAGTCGCGGCGAAGGCGAGGCTGGGCGCGCGCGCCAGCGCCGCGGTGCTGGTCAGCCGCAACTCCCGTGCCGTCTCGCCGTCCCCGAGGAGGAAGGCCGCGGTCGGCCGCGACCGCGCGACGAGGAAGCTCGGGACGCGCGAGACCACCGTCAGCCCATCGGCCTCGTACCCGATCAGGCAACCGTCCGCCGTCCAGTCGGCCTGGGCATCGCCGAGAGAGCCGGCGATCGCCTCCCGGGCCGGCCGCGGAAGTGACCGGCGGTGGATCCATTCCGGGGAGAGGCTGACCGGACCTTCGTGCAGCGCCGGCAGCGCGCCCGCAGATTGCCGGCTCCCGTCCGGCTCCGGGCTCACGAACCAGCGCCGCCGCTCCGACGGGTAGCCGGCTTCACGGGCGGTCGCGGGCGAGGGTTTCTCAGTCGCCACGAGGATCCCGCCGTCCTCGTCCGCGGTTGGCAGGGAGCGCAGGGAGCGTTCCTCCCGCACGATGATCCCCGCCCCGACGGTGGTCGACACGTCCGGCGCGCGCGCAGCGAGCGAACCGGCAGCTCGCGCGGAACGGCGCGGAATCGCGTTCAGCCACGCCGCCTCGCAGGTCGTGGCCTTGGCGTTGTAGCGCGTGAGCAGATCCGCGCAGGCCGCGGTGAGTATCCCGAGGCCGTCTGGATCGTCGTGCAGGCGCCGGATCGCCGCGACGGTGTCGGCAACGCCGTCCAATCGGTGAGCGGGATGATCGGTGTCGAACCCCTCGAACGCGATTCGTGTGCCGATCACCGGCCGACCCAGCGACAGCGCTTCGGCGACCTTCATCTTCAGACCGCTTCCCATCAGCATCGGCGCGACCACCGCGTCGACGCCCGCGTAGAAAGTTTCTACTGCGTCGACATATCCGGCCAGCTGGACGCCGGGTAGGTCCAGCCCGTTCAGGCTCCCGCAGATCTCGCCGGCGATGACGAGAACGGGCAGGTCCGGCCGCCAGGACGCCGCCCAGCCGTGGGCGAACTTGCTGATCGAGAAGAGATTGGGATCGTTCCCGTGGCCGATGAAGCCGAACCGGGCCAGCCGGCCGGGTGCGCGAAACTTCGCGGGTTCGGCGAAGACCGGCGGAAGCAGGTACACGGCGCGATCGACGAGGCCGCGGAAATAGTCCGCCTCTACCGACTGGATCGCGACGATCATGTCCGCGCGTGACAGGCCGACGGCTTCCGACGCGCGGTCCGTGTAGAAGAAATTCGGCTCGGCGCGGAAAGGCCGATATTGCAAGTGCCTGTCTGCGAAACGGTCATGTGTGTCGATAATTCGTAGAACGCCGTCCGGCACTGACTCAAGACATCTCGACAAGAAGACATAATTTACAACGATAGCGCAAGTGTCCGGATTTAAACCGAAATACCATTCAACGAACTCTATAACTTCAGGTGGGCACCAGTCGTCAATCCTAAAGCCTTCGGTCCACGTCTTTAACGGGACCGTTGTCGCAGCGGGTATCTGAAAAACACGATCGAACGCTGCGGCCATCGCAGATGAATCCGTCGGGGGGTGTTGTCCAAAGCGACGATATATCTGGTCTTCATGCTGGAAATAGGCCAAATCGATTGCGAAGCCGCCGCGCCGAAGAGCTTCAGAGGTCGCTACGAGCCGCCGTCGATTGCCCGCGCTCACCGGTGCCGCTGGCATCGGTGCTACAATCAGAACGGTCGGCTTCTGCTGGGTCGCCATACGCTCACATCGCCCCGGCGACACGAGCTACCGCGTATCGGCCTTGCCCGCTCAGGATGGCCCCGTTGATGGACTGCGTGTCCAGCGGAAGGCTAGCTGTGAGCGTTATGGCGGCTCTTTTATGAGCATCGAACCGAATAGAAGTGATAGAGCTGCAGGTGTAACCAGCCATTGATCGCACGATCACGCAGTTCGGAATGAAATCGATTCCGTTTATCAGCCAAGCGTCAGCGGACTCGCTGCGCCTGATGCTCAGCGCACTCGACATGCTGTCCGTCAAAATTGTGTCCAGCCCCGCGCTTAAGAGCGGGATTAGGGCACTAAAATGCTCTAGCCAATTCGGATCCAGAGAGGATGTAACTGTCTCTGCAACGACGGACGCCTCATCACGCGAAAGGGGCGTCGGTCCTGACGTTAAAGTAACGCATCGATCGCCAACGTGTGTGCAGACCGAAACGGAAGATAAATTATCAAAAGCGCCACTATCCCGACAACCCAGAACGAGAATGCAGCTAGGGTCCATAATTTTCCGCTCAGAAAATCCAACGAACGACCAAGCAACAAGGTCGACAGCCTCAGGCTCCATAATTTTTAGCGGTATTGCACCGGATCCATTCATCGAAATCCTAAGGACAGCAATCCGTTGATCGACGTGCGCAATGGATCCAGAAATTAAGATGTTCGGTGCTCGCATCGTTTCATCAGACTCGATATCTACATAAGAGGGAGTTGCAAGGAAGTGAGTTCGTGCTTATTCAAATATGAGCTGGCCGCCCACAAAATCATGCTTGAAAACGAATGCCGCCCATGAAACAGCGTATCACATACAAAGCGAGGTCACGGCAATAGGTCTAAATTCCTTTTGGCCGGTCCCGGAAGGGCAGAGCATGTGGGAGCAAGGGTGGTGAAGCTTCACGGAAGTGTCGTGTTCCGAGTTGGTGAGACTCCGACGACCCGACGATGCTAATACTCTGGGCGGAGGTCGGCTACCGGGGCAGATATCGGAGGGATCGCATTTTGCGGGTCGGCCGGGCGTGACTCAACACCTCGCATGTCGCTGCCGGATTCCGATATGCTGGGATTGTCTTCACCGCGTGATGCTTGAGCGGCATTTAGAATGCAAATGCACTCGGCTCATCGCGGTCTGCTCTCGACAAGCCAGATAGCCCGCTAATAAGGGGCGAAGCAATGGGGCCGAACCCGACGGATCGGGGCAAGCCGGGTACGAAGGGCCATCTCATCCCATACGCCAGAAGCGCGCCGCTCGGCCCAACGTTCACTGTGACCATTCCCTACGACAGTCGCATTCTGGCAGCGACGCTCTACAGACTGCCACGCCCTACACATCGGGGGCTTGGTCTCCCGCGGCGTAGATCGAAAAAGCTCTACGAGAATCAGGACTGGGATCATATCCGATCTCGGCGTGAGCACCGGCCACACAGCACCACACCGCACATCTCTCAGTGCAGTGCGAAAGCAGTGAACACCTGGGACGCCATCGTTCGATCGTGGAACGCTTCTGACGTAATTGGCATGCTGCCGCCGCCTAGGCATTTGTTATGGACGATGGCGGGCTGCTTGCCTCCACGACAAACTCATCTGCAGATCACAAGCCAAACAGGCTTATTTCAATTTTCTAAATAATAAAATAGTGCTACTTAATATATGTCGACGACCGATGATGCAAAACTCTTCTATCTCAAATTATATACAATGCCTCGATATGAAGATTTAAAATATATCTTAACGACTTATAACTTGCTCATGGGCACTTTTAAGCATCTCTATTTGACACCTCTGGCGGCTCGATAACAAAGGCGCTATGGATAGGATTGGTGCCGAGAAACGTAACGCCAACATCGTCAAACACAGCTCGGCGGACGATCAGCACAGAATGAAAATAGATCCCGTGAGATCGCCGACCGAGCTGAAGATACCTATGCTGCTACTGCAGCGCGCTTACTTCAAGTATGTTCATTCGTTCCTCGAGATCATTTCTCTTTACAACGATGAGCGATTTGTATCCAATTCCAAGCATTCTTGTGTCGCCATCGAGTTTTGGCGCTTCGCCTGAAATGTTAAGCTCAATATCTATGACAGGCCCTCTTGCAGGGACTGCCAGTAGAAGATCTTCTTTGCCGCAAGAAAAAATCTTGTTGGTTCGACCGTTAACAGAAGCAGTAATATTGGCTGGAACAATTTGGGAATTTATTATAGCCTTTATGTATACGATAACAGCATCATCATGACTAATCCGGAAGAGAAGGCGATTGTCGGTGTTGAATTTTGACCAACGACCCCAATTCTCTCTACGGTACCACCCCGTTCCGCCCATTAAGAGATCTGATTTTATATAATTGTCTATCCCAATCGGCCGGTCCGTCAGGATAGGGCTAGAGAAAGATCGGGCATGCCGGTCAACTTCATGGCCATGCGCTACGTTGGAATCTAAGTATGTTAGAGTTCGGAATGTATATTCGGTATTAAGGTCAGCCGTGAAAATATTATCTGGGGTTAGTTCTGCTGCCCGGTTTAGGCCGACGATCAGGCGAGTTGCAACATCATTCCACGTGATAGGCGTGAATTTTTGTCTGAGCGACGCCTCTTGTTCTTGAAGCTTCCCCTTCTTTGTGCAAAGGTCTTTGACTATCGCAAGAAGTTCTTCTGCATTGTCTGGGTCGAACAGTATCGCGGCTCCTCTAGCAACCTCAGGAATAGACGTTCTATTTGAAGCAACACACACTTTCCCAAGAGATAAGCTTTCACTAACTGGCAGCCCCCATCCTTCGTACAAGCTGGGGTACACTGTAAATAAGCAATTTTTATATAAATCGAAAAGTTGTGCGTCCGTGACGTTGCTCATAATTCGGAGTTTTCCGTCGAGCATATTTGATTCATGCATTTGTTCGATTAAAGATTCGACACGCCATCCGACTCGCCCTACGAAGACCAGCTGAGGCACGTCTACGCTCTCTGCCCGCAGTGTCTGCCATACGTCGAGAAGTATTCGGTGGTTTTTTCGCCCTTCGATTGTGGAAACGTAAAGCACATATGGTTGTTGCGGGAGGGAGTAATCCGGAACATTCGCCGTGATATCGTCTCCTGAGAAGCCGTCGCCGTTCTGTAGTACAATGATTTCGCGATGAGGCAGGCGCTGTTTCGTGATGAATTCCTCGAGATCCTTCGCTGTATATGCTGAGACTGTAAAGATCACGTCCGCAAACAGACAGACTCTTCTGATGAAAAACTTGAATATTTCAGCTGTGCCTTTGTCGCACATGCTCGGCATTTTGATGGGTATCAGGTCGTGTATCAAGCAGCAGAATTTGCCCCCCTTTTGCTTATGATTTCTGACCGCTGTGAAGTACTCTGGGAACACCCAGGCGGCTCCAAGCATAACAATCGTCGAGTTCGGGCCGGAGGCGATGGGTTGTGATGAGGCGCCGAGTGCTTTCAGAAGATTATCGACGTCTCCTCTGCCAATAGGTAGCACACGATCTCCGATTGATGCTTTTAAATCACTCAAAAGCTGCAAAAAACTGGAGTACGGTATTTCCCTAAAATTTAGACTCTCATTATTAAAGTAGGCAAATCGCACTTCGTGGTCTTTTTTCTCGTCCAGCTCTATCAAAGATGAGATCGTCGAAAGCACTACTCGCTGGATGCCAGATGGATTGTCATGATGCGCAAGGTAATACACTAAGTCGGATAAATCAAAAATATGATTTGTGCTGGCTGTGTTTGCGCTTGAAATCGGGCTCCCTTTCAATTCTACGCCAGTTTTTTCTTCATAAACCCGGACTTCCGGAATCGCTCTTCCGAAAATTTTTGGGATTGAAATTGAGAATCCGCAATTAGCTGTTGAGTGACCGGCTTGCAAAACGTCCGGACGGCCAATGTTTGCAATGGCTCGCGCGAGCAGCTGATTTTTGTGATAAATAACTACTGTGCAATTCTCATCTTGGGCTGAGTTATTGTAGACCCAACCCTTAACTTCCCCGCGGTCATAAGAGTCTACATGTCCAACTACAGTAGAACCTTTGTTCATTTTATTAGAGCTTAGCGGATTTTTGGGTGAGAAGACTCGATTAAGCATTCTTTTTTCCTGTTTGCGGTGTTTTGGATATTCAGCGTCCGTAGATGTCCTCGACGCGGATGATGTCGTCCTCGCCGGTGTAGGAGCCGACCTGGACCTCGATCAGCTCCAGCGGGATCTTGCCCGGGTTGGCCAGCCGGTGCATCGACCCGATCGGCAGGTAGACCGCCTCGTTCTCGTGGACCAGCACCACCCGCTCGTCGATCGTCACCTCGGCGGTGCCGCGCACCACCACCCAGTGCTCCGCCCGGTGGTAGTGCTTCTGCAGCGACAGCCGCCCGCCCGGCACCACCTGGATCCGCTTCACCTGGAAGCGCTCGCCGATGTCGATCCGCTGGTACCAGCCCCAGGGCCGGTACATCCGCAGATGCGCGTCCGCCTCCGGCTCCCCGCGGGCCCGCAGCGCGCCGACCAGCTCCTTCACCTGGCCCGAATGCGCCTTGGAGGCCACCAGCACCGCGTCGGGGGTCGAGACCACCACCACGTCCTCCAGGCCCACCACCGCGGTCAGGCCCTCGCCCTGGCTGTGCACGAGGCTGTTCTTCGTGCCGATCAGCGACACCCGGCCGCGCACGGCGTTGCCGGCCTCGTCATGGTCCAGCACCTGCCAGACCGCGTCCCAGGTGCCGACATCCGACCACGCGAACGACACCGGCAGCACGCCGGCCCGGGCGGTCCGCTCCATCACCGCGTAGTCGATCGAGATCTTCGGCGCCTGGGCGAAGGCCGCCGCGTCGAGGCGCACGAAGTCGAGGTCGGTCACCGCCGCCTCCAGGGCCGCGCGCGCGGCCGCCAGCACCGCGGGGACGAACGCCTCCAGCTCGGCCAGCATCAGGTCGGCGCGGAACAGGAAGTAGCCCGAGTTCCACAGGGCGCCGTCGGTGATCAGCGCCTCGGCGCCGGCCCGGTCGGGCTTCTCGACGAAGCGGGCGACGCGGGCCGCGCCCGGGGCCTCGGCGATCGGCTCGCCGCGGCGGATGTAGCCGTAATCGGTGGCCGGCCGGTCGGGCTCGATGCCGAGCGTCATCGTGTAGCCGGCGCGCGCCCCGGCGGCCGCGCGCTGCACGGCGTCCACGAAGGCCGCCGTGTCGGGCACGACGTGGTCGGCGGCCATGATCAGCACCACGGCCTGCGGGTCGCTGGCGGCGGCGTGCAGGGCTGCGACCGCCACGGCGGCGGCGGAGTCGCGGCCCTGCGGCTCGAGCAGGATGTCGGCGGAGAGACCGAGCTGGTCGCGCTGCTCGGCGACGATGAAGCGGGCCTCGGCCGAGGCGATGACGGTGGGCGTCGCGAAGACGGTGGCGTCCGACACCCGCGCCAGCGTCGCCTGGAAGGTCGAGCGCTCGGCGTCGACCAGCCGGGCGAACTGCTTGGGCATGCTCTCCCGCGACGCCGGCCACAGCCGCGTCCCCGTCCCTCCGCACAGGATCATCGGGTGGATCTGGATCGAAGGTCGGGACATGGCGACGTCTCCCGAGAAGGCTCGTCAGACTGAAACGAGGGCGCGGCCTCGGCTGATTGGAAAGGGCTCATAAGGTACGGCACGTCACCGGCCACCCATTGCCGGGTTTGCGCATATCGTTGCGGAAGCCATATAACAATCCTGCCCGCGTTTTCTTTGCTCCCTTGAACTTTCATCGCTTTCACACTTCTGCCGCAATGGCCTGAAACGCTCTCGATAGCGCGGATGGCACGGGCTGCATGACAAGGCAGGAGCTGCTGACTATTCCTCGTCAGGTTGTGCCATCGGGTGCGTCACCCGGGCCGGTGATCATCTCTTTACCAGTACAGACTGTTTTTGGACTTGCCTCGAGAAAGATACTGCTGGCGAACTCCTGCGCGCCCGCGGGTTGAGCCATGAGGCGAGCGAATGCCGAGCGTCGGGTTCGGCCAGCGGGGGTGTCGCCGATCCAGGCGGCAAGGCGGCCGAGATTGATCGCCGTCTCCGTCAGCAGGTGCTGCAGATGCGTCCTGCCCAGACCGAGATAGCGACTGCGACGCAGGCCCATCCCACGTATGCCGCGTGAGAGCGTTCCTTCGATGCCAGCGCGCCGTCGCCGGTCAACTGCGAAGGCCGACGAGGTCTCTCGTGCCCGCGCCGCGACGAGCGCATCATGTTCCTCACGCGAGCGCGGGGTCAGCAGACGGCGCTGCGAGCGGGTGCAGCGAGGCTTCAGGCTGCAGGCTCAGCAGTGCTGTGCCGCGAACCGAATCCGTATGACCGTGCGACCGAGGTTGTAATTGGGATGCCAACTCCGGCTGTCATGTCCCGCCGGGCAGGTCGCGATCTTCCGATCCCAGTCGAGGTGGAAGGCTTCGATGGTGAAGGCGCCCTCGGTACGCGCTTGCCACTGGTTGTCCTTCGACACCGGTCCGATCAGGACGACGTCATGATCACGCGCGGCGGCCACGAGACCGTCGGCGTCGATATAGGCGGCGTCGACGAGATGGCGTGCCGGCAGCAAGCCCTTCGTCGCCAGCGCCGCGTGCAACGGGTCGAGCACCGCCCAGTCCACGATCGGGTCCGCTGTCGTCGCGACGTGGACGATCAGCGGTGGCTGGGCGTCGTCGCAGGTCTCGGTCAGGTGGACGGTGTCACCGATCCACGTGGTCGCGCGCTTCTTGGCGTAGTACACGTCCGGATCGTAGGGTGATGCGACCATCACCAGGGCCGCTGGGATGCCCTCGGCCTCCGTCCGCCAGCGGATCCGCCGGTCTCCCTGCGAGCCTTCGGTCGGTGGTTCGGCGACGTGGAAGTTCTGCAGCCAGACGCGGCGAAGGACCACCATGGCGGGGACGTTGCGCAGCCAGCCCGGTGCAGCCTTGGCGTCGACGGCTGCAAGCAACCGGTGCCCGTCGTCACCGATCGCCTCCGCGCAGGCGCGGCGCGCCGTCTCGCCCTGCGGGATATGGAAGTCGTCGATGGAACGGCCGTAGCGCTCGATCCAGCTCGGATCCGTATGGGCCCGTAGCCAGTCCGGCGCGGCGGCAGCCAGGGCGCTCAGGGCGGCCCGCAAGGTCTCGATGGCGCAGCCGAGGCGGTTGAGGCTGCGGACCGCACCGAGGACATGGGTCGCGTCGGTGCGCTGGCGGCCACGCTTGGCCAAGAGGCCGCGCTCGCGGCAGAGGGTGAGCAGGGTGTCGAACAGCAGGGCCTCGGCTTCGCCGGCCACGAGGCGGGAGCGGAACTCACTCAGGACCGAGGCGTCGAAACCGGGATCGGTCAGGTCGAGGCCGAGCAGGTACTTCCAGTCAATGCGAGCCCGTACGGCATCGGCCGCACGGCGGTCGGACAGGTTCTCGGAGAACTGCAGCAGCGTGATCAGCGCCAGCCGCCAGGGGCAGGCCGCGGGCTGTCCGACGCGTGCGAACAGGCCAGCGAACTGGATATCCGTGTAGATCGGACCGAGAGCATCCCGCAGCCTGAGATAGGCATGACCGCGTGGGAATGCGGCACGGGCGACGGCCGCGGTCTCGTGCGGGACGCCGAAATCGGGTTTGGGATGGAGAGACATTCTCGATCTCCCGGACAAGGCGCGCTCTGCGCCATGATCCGGAAACGCCCATCATCTCAAACCGATTCACCCAATTCGCCAGCAGTATCGAGAAAGTGGAGAGCTCTTTTCCTGAAGGAGGAGGGTTACGATGGCAGACCGGGAGCAGACCTTTACCCCGGGTTTCGTGCTGAGGCGGTGTGACTGGCCCGGATGAGTGGACGGTCCCGCCGGGAGGTAGCCGCCGATCTCGGCGTCGGGCTCTCGACGCTGCGCAACTGGATCGACGGTCGGCCGTGAGCGGGAAATGGACCACCCGCCGGCCGATCGGCAGGAGGACATGGCCGCCGAGCTCAAGCGCCTGCGCCGTGAGAACGAGGTGCTGCGCCAGGAACGAGAGATCCTGAAGCGGGCCACAGCTTTTTTCGCCAAGGAGGGAAGTCGATGAGGTTCCGCCTCATCGGCGCGGCGAAGAAGCACCTCCCCGTCGCGCGTCTGTGCAAGGTCCTCGCCGTCAGCCCAAGCGGCTATCTTGCCTGGAAAATCGTCCAGCCTCGGCTCTGCAGCGCGAGGATTTCGTGCTGCCGAGCCGATGTCCGGTCCGCCTTCACGCTCTCGCACGAGACGCACAGTAGCCCGCGCATGACCCACGAACTGCGTGAGCAGGGTGTGGCGGCCGGCCGGCGGCGCGTGGCCCGCCAGCCGCGGCGCTTCCGGCGGAACACATACAGCGGTCACACCTTTCCAGTCGCGCCCAACCTGCGGATTTCGACGGAAGCCGGCCAGCGTTCCGATTCGATGTCGGCCACCATTCCGAGATGAAGCCGGCCACCCCGTAGCCGATATCGCCTACGGATCATCCCCGCAGGTCAGCAACCGCGGCATCCCTGTCCTCGACCACGAGGAGAGCGGGATGCCGGCCAGGAGAGAGCTGACCAAGCGACAGATCAAACAGATGCTGCGTCTCGCCCGCGACGGGGTGAGTTCGCGAGAGATCGGACGAACGCTGGGCATCGCCCGCTCGACCGTGCAGGACAACCTCGCCCGAGCGAGCGCTGCCGGCCTGACTTGGCCGCTTGGCCCCGAGGTCACCGACGCGGTGCTGGAGCAGCGCTTGTTTGCCCGGGCCGGGGTGAAGCAGGGCTTGCGCCGCCTGCCCGAGCCGGACTGGCCGTGCCTGATCCAGGAGATGCGCCGCCCCTGGGTCAACCTGAAGTTGCTATGGGAGGAGTGCCGGGAGGCCCATCCGGAGGGCTACGGCTACTTCCGGTTCTGCGATCTCTACGGGGGTTTCGAGCGCCGGCTTAACCCGGTGACGCGTCAGCACCATGCCGCCGGCGACGAGGTCTTCGTCGACTACTCCGGCAAGAAGGTCGGGATGGTCGATCCGGCCACTGGCATCGTGCGCGAGGCCGAGATCTTCGTGGCGGTGCTCGGCGCGTCGAGCCTGACCTACGCCGAGGCGGCCTGGACGCAGACGCTGCCCGACTGGATCGGCGCACATGTCCGCCTGTTCCGCTTCATCGGCGGCGTCCCCCGCCTAGTCGTGCCCGACAACCTCAAGAGCGGGGTCCACAAGGCGTCGTTCTACGATCCCGAGCTCCGCCGCTCCTACGGGATGGCGGCCGAACATTACGGCGCCGGCGTCCTGCCGGCCCGGCCCCGCAAGCCGCGCGACAAGGCCAAGGTCGAGGCCGGCGTGCGCTTCGCCCAGAGCTACATCCTGGGCTGGCTGCGGCGCCAGACGTTCTTCTCCCTGACCGAGCGCAATGCCGCCATCGCCGCGATGGTGGAGCGTATCAACGCTTACTGCGTGCGCCGGCCCGGCACCACGCGCCGCGCCCTGTTTAAGGCGATCGAGCTCGCGGCGCTGCGGCCGCTGCCGGAGCAGGACTACACCTTCGCCGAGTGGCGGCTGGCTCGGGTCAATCTCGACTACTACGTCGAGGCAGGCGGCTTCCTGTACTCGGTGCCCCACGCCCTGATCGGCGAGCAGGTCGACGTCCGCCTGACAGTGCGCACCGTCGAGGTGTTCCATCGCGGTCAGCGCGTTGCTGCCCACGAACGCCGCTACACCGGACGGCGGCACGGCACCGATCCCGACCATATGCCCAGCGCCCATCGCCGCTACGCCGAGTGGAGCCCCGAGCGCTTCCGGCGTTGGGCGCGCGGCATTGGGCCGGAGACGTAGGGGCTGGTCATCGCCATCCTCCACGACCGGCCTCATCCCGAGCAGGGCTTCCGTACCTGTCTGGGCATCCTGCGCCTCTACCGGGGGCTCGACCTCGGCCGGGCGGAGGCCGCCTCGGCACGAGCCGTGGCGCTCGGCGCGCTCAACTACAAGAGCATCGCCTCGATCCTGGCCAATGGCCCCAACCGCGCAGCCCCACCTGCCGAGGCCGTCCCACTGATGCTCCACCCCAACCTACGCGGCCCGCGCTACTTCCACTGCCCGAGCACACCCGAGCTCCAAGCGGTCGCCTGAGATCGCCGCGGCCCTGGCAGGTTAGTCGGACCGTGTGAACAGGGTCTGGAACAGCGCTTCGGAGCGGCGCAATACCTCATCGGTCAGCACCACCGACTTGGCGCGTCCGACTGGATCGGCGATGAGCCCCTTGGCGTGGAGACGGCCAAGCACGGCCCAGTCAAAGCCCTTCCAGGCCCGACGCTCGTCGTGGAGCGTCAGCCACAAAAGGGCGAGCACCACCTCGTCGATGCGCTCCTCGTCGACCGACATCCGAGCAGATTAGCACGTCGCGCTCAGACCGAGCGAGGTGCTAACCGATCGGTTACAATTGATCGAGCCACTGAATGTACAGACAAGAGCCGGTACGTTCCTATGCCTCGTGCACCAATGTTCCGGCCTGGCTCATATTCAAAATGATCGTAATTATTAAATATTCGACCATCCCCAAATTGCATTTACTCCAATTCATTAATGCTGATTTTGAGCGTAGACGCTCAGTCAATCTGATGAGAACGTCAAGATTTAAAGCTATAATATTCGTGGGGCGGGTTGTTATCTTCGGTAGCATGGATCGGCCCTGATATCCGTCCGTTTGCAGAGAGTTTAATGGCCAGCATCTGGTCGTTGAAGGCGGCTGGGTTGGCGGCGATAACGTAGGGCAGGAGATGGAGGTTGCCGTTCGGGTAGGCCCTTAGCCGCTCGCTCGGCTCTCCGAGCTTGAAAGCCACCACCGGTAAGCCGGTGCGTAGCGCCAGTGATAGAGTGTACGAGTAAGTCTCAGGCCAGATCGACGGTAGCAGCACCAGATCGGCCGAGACCTGGGTGACGAGGTCGAGGGTCTCGTCGTCCTCCCAGTTGCGGCCGGTCTCGGCGATCTGGAGGGCCGCCCGGGCAACCCGGTCGAGGGTCGGATCGTCGGTCGAGTACCGCCCCGTCTCGATGACGCCGGCGCGCTCAAGGCCGCCTGTCAGGGCCGGGTCCGAGTAGCCCACGATCGTGAAGTGCAGTGGCAGGTCCCGCTTGCGCGCGTCGGTGGCCAGCGCCTGCAGCAGCAGCCCGCCCTCGGGGAGACTGATTGCGCCGAGCACGGCGACGCGGCGGACGCGGCCGGGCCGCTGCAGGGCGGTCGAGCGCACCGACCGCTCCGGCTCGACATGGGGCCGCACCGTGACGGCGAGGTCCGGGTACACCGCCCGGATCCGGGCCGCCGTGTCGGAGGACGGCGCGAACACCCGCGCGGCGCCGGCCAGGAACGCCCCGAACGCCGCCCGCCGCTCGCCCGGATCCGGCTCCTCGAACCCGTCCGCGTCCACCGCCAGGCACGACCGGCACTCGCTGACCGGCGCCAGGCCGCAGTAGCGCCCGTCCGGCTGCACCAGGTGGTTGCGGTGGCACACCGGCGAGTAGTCGTGCAGCGTCCACGCGTAGGGCCGCCCCGCGCCCGCCACCACCTCCATCAGCGCCCGCGCCGCGCCCCAGCGCAGCCCCGCCAGCGAGTGCACGTGGATCAGCACCGGCGCCAGCTGCCCGACGAAGTCGGCGAGCTCGGCCGCGTCGCGCGGCAGGTACAGGCTGTCGAGGTTGGGCAGGTACAGGAACTCGGGGCCGCGATAGGCGACGTGGACCTCGAGGTTGCGGGTCCGGTCGATCTGCAGCAGCACCACGCTCAGGCCCTCGGCCCGGGCCTGCGCGACCATGTCGTCGATGTGCCGCTGGATGCCCCCGCCCCAGCTGTGCGTCACGTACAGCAGCGCCCGCCCCGAGAAGTGCCGGGCCAGCCGCGCCCGGTCGAGCCGCGCCCGCCCGCGCCGGCCGGGATCGGCCTGGACGAACTGCCCGACCCGGGCCGGGTAGTCGGGGTGCTTGGCCAGCAGCGCCGCCTGGCCCTGGACGTACTCGCCGCCCGCGTCGAGCCCGAACGAGATCTGGCCGGCATGGTGGACGAACACGTCCTCGGCGAGCAGGTTGACGAAGCCGGCCTTGGTGGCGCGCAGGCACCAGTCGTTCTCCTCGCCGTAGCCCTTGCCGAAGGCCTCGGCGTCGAGGTCGCCGACGGCGTCGAGGGCGGCGGCGGTCATGTACATGCAGAAGCCGACGCCGGTGGGCACGGGCACGGCGCGGCCGCGGTTGACCTGCGCGGCCACGCGGTCGAGGTCGGGCCGGGCGATCTCGAGCGGCATGGTGTTGTTGGCGTTGAAGCGCGGGTAGGAGCAGATCGTGGCGTTGTTGGACAAGGGCGTGACGCTGCCCACGGGCAGCCCCGCGCCCATTCCCGCCCCCGCCTCCCCGCCGGACCCGGCCCGAGGGGCTGCCTGAGGATCTGCCTGAGGTTCGGCGTGGGCGACGAGGCGGTCGAGCCAGTCGCCGAAGACTTCAGCGTCGGAGTTGAGCAGGACGACGGCGCGGCCCTGGCGCAGGCCGAGGGCGCGGTTGACCGAGCGGACGAAGCCGAGGTTGCGCTCGTTCTCGACGAGGTGGAACAGGCCGCGGGCGGCGAGGGCGGCGAGCTCCGCGGTGAGTTCCGGGTCGGGGGAGCGGTCGTTGACGGCGAGCAGGGTGAAGGGGGTGGCCTGGGGCGCCGACAGGCAGGCATGGATGGCGCGCAGGGTCTCGCCGCGGCCCTTGTAGACCGGGACGATGACGACGACGCGGGCCTGCGCGATGGGCAGGGCGCGGGGCAGGCGGTCCCACGCGTCGGCGGGCGGGGCTTCCATGGGCGGGTAGGTGCCGAGATCCTCAGGGCAGCCCATCAGCCCGGCGGCCCGGCCGGTGCGCACGTAGTGCAGGAACGGCGACTCCCCGGGACCCAGCAGATGGCCGTAGGCCCGGCGGTAGAACCGGGTCGAGAAGGTCTTGCTCGGGTCGCGGTCCTCCTCCTGCCCGTGGGACAGGAAGTGGATCACCGGGCCGTTCTCGAAGCCGCGCGTGTCGGGGTAGCGCTTGATGTACCAGGGCGCGTCGAAGAACGGCTCGATCAGGCGGCCCTGCTCTAACAGCTCCGCGTCCTCCTCGGCCGGCAGCGCGCCGTACCGCGGATCGAAGGCCTCGCCAGCGAGGTCGCCGCCCCGCAGCAGGGCCCGGGCTAGGTGGTGGACGAAGGGCGCGATGCCCGTCGCTTCCGCAGAGGGGTGGTGCGCGCGGTAGGCCCAGCCGTTGAAGTCGGGTCGGGGATTGCGGCCCGTCTTCCAGCCGGTGTCGCAGTAGTCGCGCACCGCGTCCTCCGCCTCGGACAGGCCGTAGCGCGCCCGGTAGAAGCCGTGGTCGAAATGCCCCGCCACCAGCCGCGCCTGCAGGTCCAGGAGCGCGTCCCGGTCGAGGGTCTCCCGCCCGATCGCCCCCAGCCAGCCCGTGTCCTCCACCGGCGCCCGCGCCGGCTGCAGCCCGCAGACCCGCAGCAGCGCCGCCAGCGTCGAGCGCCCCGGCCCGGGATCGCGCAGCTCCCGCCAGCCCGCCTCGGCGAAGTGCAGGAACGGCTCGCGCCCGCCCACGTCCGGATAGGTCGCCCGGTACCACGCCGCGTCCACCGCCGGTAGGTTCAGCCGGTGCGGCCCCGCGAACGGCTCGGCCCCCGTCAGCCGGGTCTCGGCGACGTAGCGGAAGAACGGGTCGTCCGCGACCGCCCGGCTGCCGGCCCGCGCCTGCACGTAGCCGGCCGGGTCGAAGTCCGGCCGCGGGCCGATCCGCGCCCGCCAGCCCTCCGCCACGTAGTGGCGCAGCAACGCCGTGTCCGAGGCATCGGCCAGCGCCTCGGCCTGCGGTCCGGGCAGGCGCTGCCGGTAATGGGCGGCGTCGAAGTAGGGGGCGAGGGTCTCGATCCGCAGGGCGAGCGCGGCCTCCGGGTCGGGGCGGGCCGATCCGCCGTGGAGGACGTAGTGCACCAGCGGGTTCTGTGTGGCGAAGGTGATCCCGCGGGTGAGGCAGTAGGCCAGGGTGTCGAATTGCGGCGCCGGCTCGCGGCCCTCGCGCCAGCCCGAGGCCATGTAGTGGTCGACCGGGTCGACGCCGGCGGCGGCAAGGTCGGGGTTGCCAGCGAGGTAGAAGGCGCCGTCGACGAGGCGACGGGCGAGGCGGTGGGCCTCGGCCGTGTCGGGCCTCGGCAGGGCGGCCGCCTCCCCCTCCCCGCCCGCCCTGCCGCGTCGGCGCGCGAGGGCGTGCAGGAGCGGGTTGATTCCGGCGCGGGCGATGTGGGGATGGGCGGCGAGGTAGGCGGCGGAGTCGAAGTCGGGGCGCGGGTCGCGGCCCGCGCGCCAGCCGTGGACGAGGTAGTCGCGCACCGGGTCGGCCGCGATCCCGTACCAGCTCGCGTAGAACGCCGTGTCAAAGTTTGGAGCCAGGGCGGCGATCTGCGCGTCCTCGGTGACGAGATCGTCCGCCGCCGGCAGGCCCCGGCGGGCCGCCAGCCGGATCAGCGGGTTGCCGCTCGCGCGGACCGGGCCAGAGCGTGCCCAGCGATGGTACAGGCCGCGGATCCGCTTCAACGCGCGGCGCCCGTTCTGTCGCGCGACGGCCGCCGATCGCCGTCGGAGGGCATGTCGCAATCGGCACTGGATTCGAGGCCTGAAGCTCGGGTGAGCATGTGTTCGCGCGGGCTGGATCGAAGGCGTCTCGGCGCGCCGGGCAAAGTGCCGCGCCGACGGCCATCGCCCTAACGGAACGCGCGCGCGGGGTAAACAACGTCACTACCTGCCCCACGTCCCGGGCGACCCGCCGGTGCGGTCAAATCAAGTCGGACCGCCACGTCACGTTCTCCCGCACGATTCGCGCGGGGTTGCCGGCGGCCACGCAATGCGCCGGCACCGTCCTGGTGACGACGGCGTGCGCGCCGACAATCGCGTTGTCGCCGATGACCGTGCCCTTGAGGAGCGTGGCCTGATTGGCGATCCAGACGTGGTTGCCGACCCGGACAGGCTTGGCCGGGTTCAGCCGAGCGCCGGTGTCCCGGGTGACGATGGAGTGGAAGTCGCTCGTCGTCATCCAGACGCCCGACGCGATCGAGCAGTCTGTGCCGATCTCGATCGCCTTCCCCTCGACGGGGTTGAGATGGACGAGCCCGGTGAAGCCGGTCCGGTCGCCGATGCGCAGCACCGAGCCGGGGCCGATATAGATGTTGGCCATCGACAGCCGCACGTCCTCGCCGACGTCGAACCGGCAGTTCGACTCGATGACGATGTGCATGTCCTTGTCGGACACGCAGCCCCTGCCTATGCGGATGTAGTTGTTGTCGCCGTTGACGTAGATCTTTCCCGCCTGGCTGTGCTGATCCCGTGAATCAATGTCGACAACATTATTTTTCCCTTTGTCAAAGATATTCAAAGACATAATTTGCTCTGCGGCATCTACGAACGCCCCTGGGTGCGGCGCGGCCGGCGTCGCGATGAGGACGGCCGCACATCGAATTCGTGGAAGCAAGCTCGCTATCTGACATGAGGATTACGGTATCGGCGTGCCGGGATCGGAATTCGTCGACATTCGACGGCAGCGCCGATGCCCCCGGGCCGGAAGCGGCGTTTGAAGATGTCTCTAAGCCATTGGGCTCTATCCTCACAACTCGCGCGGCGGTTGACGTCGGAAGGGTCCTATGCCGTATGGCGTCCGCTAGTGAAATTATGGGATGAGGCCATCCGGTGGCTGAGGACAACACCCTGACGAAGGCCCTCGTCGATGTGCGGGCGCGCAGGGCCGCGCTGCAGAGCGACTACGACCGGATTGCGGCCGAGCTGACCAAGCTCCGGGCGGCGGAGGCCGCGCTGATCTCGATCGTCGAGGGGATCCCGCTGGACGCCTCCGGTCTCCAAGTGCCCAATGGGCTGCGGGCCTCCGCGGCCGACCGTGCCGCCCCCGCTTCCGGCGGACGGCGCGGTGCTCGCGGTCCCCGAGCCAATTCGGCCAAGGGGCGGCTGAAGGCGCTGCTCGGCTCGGCCGGCCCGCAAGGCCTGTCGCATGCCGAGATCGCCGAGCGACTGCATGACGTCGCGCCCAACACCCTCAACACCTATCTCAGCATGCTGGTGACCGGCGGCGAGGCGATCCGGAACGGCGACTTCTTCACCGCGGCCGCCGCGGACGAGGAGGCCGAGGACGGCGAGGCCGATCCGGATGAAGAGGCGGAGGTCCGGCACGACGCCGCCGCGGAGTGAGACGGATTCCGGGAGGCGGTGCTGTCCTCGGGCTAGGGATTTGGGCGGCGCCGCGATAACCGAGGGCGCACCTCCGAGGCAGGCGGCCGCCGAACATCCGGCGGTTGATCGGCAGCATCAGCGCGCTCGGCGCGGCGGCCGGAACGGGGAAGATCGTGCCGGTCTGATCGGTTTTCACCTGGGGAGCCGCTCGGTCACGGTCCGCTGTACAACGTTGCCCTCTGCGAGCGTTGGACTGATCCCGCCCGCTCGGCGGCGGCGGTGGTGGGACGCGGAAGACGATCTCGATATGTCCATCGTCGATCTCGATGCGCCGAACCATGAGGAGGAGGACAGCACTCTGGGCGTCCAGTCCAGAACATTGAGGCACTCGCGCATGCGAGCGGGGAAGAGCTCCAACTGGCCAACAATCAAGGTCAATTCGCGCTCTGCTTCGCTCGCAGCCCGGATCTCCTCGCGCGCTCCTCCAATTGTGCCGCCCGACTCCTCAGAGCGGCGATGCGCGGCTCGTGCTCGCTCCTGATCCTCCCTCGGCATCGCGGACACCTCTGATACGCTCATGCTGAGCGGGGAAGGTGTCGGATGGCGAAGACGAGACGAGAGTTCACGCCCGAGTTCAAACGCGAAGCGGTCGCCCTGCTGGAGGCCGGTCCGTCAGCCGCGGGCGGGTGGAGCGTCTCATGCGCCGGCATGGCATCCGCGCCCTAACGGGGCGTCGGTTCCGGCCCTGTACGACCGACAGCCGTCACGATCTCCCCATCGCGCCCAATCTCCTCAAGCAGGACTTCTCAGCCGCGCGACCCGACACGGTCTGGCTGGCCGAACCGAAGGTCCGCGGAGCGATATTACCTACCTGCCGACCGGCGAGGGCTGGCTGTACTTGGCTGCCGTCCTCGATCTGGCCACGCGCAAGATCGTCGGTTGGTCGATGCGCGATCACATGCGCGCCGAGCTGAGCGGAGCGGCATTGATGATGGCCGCCCAGCGGCAGCGGCCGGCCGCCGGGCTCATCTACCACTCGGCTCGCGGCAGCTAGTACGCGGCCGAGGCCTACCGGAGACAGCTCGCCGGTACGAGGGCGAAGCCGTCGATGAGCCGCACGGCTTGGGGCTCACGATAATGCCCCGATGGAGAGCTTCTTCCGCACGCTCAAGGTCGAGCTCGTCCATCAGCGACGATGGGCGACCCGGGATGAAGCGCGGCGCGATCTGTTCGCCTACATCGAGGGCTACTACAATCGGCAACGCATCCACTCGGCACTCGGCTATCTCACGCCCGAGCAAGCCGAGAGGACCGCGAAATGATCTCCCTGTGTCCGCGACACCGAGGGTGGATCACCTGCTGTCGAAGCGGCTGGAGGACGGCAAGTTCTGCTGGCCGGCCGTCACCGACGGGGTGGTGCGGCTGACGGCAGCGCAACTGCAGGCCCTTCTGGAAGGGCTCGATTGGCGGCGCGTGCACGTGGCCCGGCCAACGCGCGCTCCCGTCGCCGTGAGCTGATCCGCCAAGTCGATCACTCTGGCAAAGCCTTGTGATCCATGCTCAAATCGGCTTCGTGAGCGAACCGAGCGCGCGCCTGCCCGATGATCCCACCGCCCTGAAGGCGATGGTGGCGGCGCGCGAGGCCGAGATTGACCGGCTGCACCAGATCATCAGGGAGCTGCAGCGTCACCGCTTCGGACGGCGTGCCGAGAGCCTGCCCGTCGACCAGTTGCTCCTGGGCCTGGAGGAGGCCGAGCAGATTGAGGCTGGGGGCCTTGCCGAGACCGACGCCGCCGATGCATCGGCTCGCGCGGCCCGCACCCGGCAGCGCCGCGCCAACCGCGGCGCCTTGCCGGCCCACCTGCCGCGCATCGAACGGATGATCGACGTCGACGACCGCACCAGCCCCTGTTGCCGTGGCGACCTCCACGTCATCGACGAGTATCAAGCGACATCCGGAACTGGGTTCATCCGCACTTTGTGTGGTGAGTTCGGTTCATCCTGCGGCCAGCACACGCTGGCGGAGAAGGGCGAAGTCGGCCCGTCCGAACATCGTGCGCTTCAACATCTTCAAGCGGCTGATCTGCCCTTCGACAGGGCTCGTTGACCACGGTGTCGTGATCGTCCCGATCAGCGCCTCCCGATCGCGCCGCAGCCCCTCAGCGAATCGTGCAAGGGGCGTCGCGGACGCCGCCGTGAACCAAGCTTCCGGGCTCTCGCCGGAACGTCGCCGAACGAGATCGGCGAAGCGCATCGCAAGGGCGGCGCTCCGCGCCAGTTCGGGGGCCTCGACCTGAAGCCGATCGAGGAAGTGCCGATCCAGCTCGCCGAGACTGGACGGCTCAGCCTGCAGGAGCCGAGCCGTCCGATTGATGGAGGGTGGCTGCCACAGCGGCGCGCTCACCGACCTCGGCAAAGCGTCCAGGACGTCCGAGCTCGCGCGTCGGCGCTTCATCGCCCAGTCGCGCACCACGCGCGGATGGACCGCGGCGCCGGACCGGATCAGCTCGCGGGCGAGCTCGGCCGCATTGCGGCAGCCAGCCTGCCAGCGGGCTTCCAGGTGATCGCGATGGGGGTCGAGGATCGTCGGCACGGCTCGTCTGCGCTGCCAAATCGGCGGCGCTTCCCGACGCAGCCAACGCCGCACCGTCTTGCGATCGAGGCCTGAGGCGCGCGCCATACCGGCGACCGAAGCGCCCGCTGCCGCAAGCCGCTTCAGTTCGGCGTGACATGCATGACGGTGGGCGTGCGTTACCCGTTTCCGAGCTTCAAGCGCCGTAGGCGGTCGCGCTGCTGTGGCAGCAGTCCGAACCACCGCTCGCGCACGATCGAACACAGCGCGACCTGCCACGCGGACAGCGGCGTGATGGCGAGCGACGATGGCGTGCAGCGCGAGGCCGAGATTGCACAGGAGGTGGAAGCGATCGAGGACCTGCTGGGCCTGCGGGGCACCGGCGCGCACGCCCTCGGCGAAGATCTCGGCGCGGTCGCGGGCGACGATCTCGATACCGGGATGAGCCCGCAGCCACCCGGCGACACTGATGGCATCCCGATCAGGCAGCAGATCGATGACGGTATGCCGTTCGAGATCGACGATCATGGTCCCGTAGCTCCGCCCGCGTTGCCATGCCCACTCGTCGATCCCGACGACGCGCGGCTCAGGGCGATCTGGCACGGGCGCCGCGCGCACGAGGCGCAGGAGCGTGTCACCGCTCACCGGCATGGCGAGGCGCCGTGCCAAGCGCGCGGCAGGAGCGCCGCCGAGAGCGAGGCCGAGATGTCGCTGAAGATCGCGTAGGCGCTCGGAGCGCCTGGCGTGGGACCGGACGACAGGCTCGACGCTCTCGCTGAAGGTCCGTCGTGGACAGGCCGCGTTGAGGCAGAGGAAGCGTCGCAGCCGAAGCCGCAGGAGAACGCCACGACCTTGCCAGGGCAGATCCGCCAGCGTTCGCTCGTATTGCCCATGGTGGCGCCGCGACGGCATCGAGCATACCGGGCAAGATGTCCCCGTCGAGCGAGGCGCGACGTGGATGACGATCGCGTCGGCGATGGGCTCGACCTGCACGATGCTGAGGGATGCGGGAACGAAGGGAAGAAGGCGTCGGGACATGGCGCTCTCCGTCAGCGAATCCCCCGAGATGGGCGACAGCCCTCCAGATGCCAGCCTCGCCACAGAAAATGCGGAAGAACCCAGTTTGCCGTGTCGCCTGACAACGAGGACGTCGCCGAGCGCCTCGACATCGTGCCGGCCCAGTTCCGCGTCGTCGTCACCCGCCGGCCAAAGTATGCCTGCCGGGCGTGCGAGGACGTGATCGTGCAGGCCCCCGCGCCCGCCCGCCTCGTCGAGGGCGGGATCCCGACCGAGGCGAGCGTGGCTGACGTGCTGGTGTCCAAGTACGCCGACCACCTGCCGCTCTATCGTCAGGCCCAAATCTACGCCCGGCAGGGTGTGAACCTCGACCGTTCGACGCTGGCCGACTGGATGGGCAAGGCGGCCTTCCTGCTGCGCCCGGTCCACGCGCGGCTGTTCGAGAGGCTGAAGGCGTCGGACCGGCTGTTTGCTGCCGAGACCACGGCACCGGTGCTCGATCCGGGCCGCGGGCAGACCAAGGACCGGCCAGCTGTTCGCCTACGCCCGCGACGACCGACCCTGGGGCGGCCTCGATCCGCCCGACGTGGCCTACCTCTACGCGCCCGACCGCAAGGCCGAACACCCGATCCGTCACCTGGCCGGCTTCGAGGGCACGCTGCAGGTCGATGGCTACGCGGGCTACAAGGTCCTGGCTGCGCGCAAGGCTGTGAGCTTGGCCTTCTGCTGGGCGCACGTGCGCCGCCGGTTCTACGAACTGGCCAAGGCTGGCCCGGCACCGATCGCGACCGAGGTGCTCGCCCGCATCGCCGAACTCTATCGGATCGAGGGCGAGATCCGCGGGCGCTCCCCCGACGAGCGGAGGGCCGTGCGTCAGGACCGCAGCCAGCCGGTCGTGGCGGCGCTGGAGCCGCGGCTCACCATCAAGCTCGGGCTGATCAGCCAGAAGAGCAAGCTCGCCGAGGCGATCCGCTACGCGCTCAGTCGCTGGGCCGGCCTGTCTCTCTTCCTCGACGACGGCCGCGTCGAGATCGACAACAACACCGTCGAGCGGGCGATCCGACCGTTGGCCCTGACGCGGAAGAACGCGCTGTTTGCCGGCTCGGACGGTGGTGCCGGGCATTGGGCTGTCGTCGCCTCGCTGGTCGAGACCTGCAAGCTGAACGGGGTCGACCCGCAGGCCTCCCTGACCGACGTCGTCACCCGCATCGTCGCCGGGCATCCGCAGAGCAATATCGACGACCTGCGGCCCTGGGCCTACGCCCCGCAGCCCCTCAGGGCCGTGGCCTGAGAACGACGCTTACAGTTGAGCGGATAAACCGCACGATCAAGGACGCCACCGTCAAACGCTTCCGTTACGAGAGCCACGATCAGCTCCGGCGGCACCTCGCGGACTTCGTGGCCGCCTAAAACTTCGCCCGCCGCCTCAAGACGCTACGCGGCCTCACGCCCTACGAAGCTATCTGCAAAGCCTGGTTGGACGAGCCCTCTAGAGCAGTTCCCGGTCAGGTAGCGACGGCCAAGTCGTCCTCGTAGCCGGCTGCGGCGAGGTAGTTGCGGCACTCCTGCGGAGTGAAGCGTGTGAAGGCCTGTCGGATCGCCGCCCAGAGATCCGGGATCGTGCGCGCAGCCGCGCTGCGTAGCAGAGCCTTCAGCTTCGCAAAGGCCTGTTCAATCGGGTTGAAATCAGGGCTGTAGGACGGAAGGTAGAGCAGCCGCGCTCCTGCAGCCTCGATCGCGTCCTGCACGCCGGCGACCTTGTGGGCTGGCAGGTTGTCCATGACGACGACGTCGCCTGGCTGCAGCACCGGGAC